>NZ_QSCW01000002.1:3479-168539 GCF_003463445.1 Collinsella sp. OF02-10 | reverse complement strand
AACGGAAAAGAGCCGCCCTTTCGGACGACTCAAACTGTAATGGGGCTCTTTTTGCTACCCCGTCCCAAAAAATCATCTCCCAAATTAGCTACCCCGGCGGTCTTCCCGTTAGCGGGGCACGTAGCGGCCGGGTTGGGCTCCGGTGGGCTCGCCGTCGCGCGCAGCCAGCACGCCGTTCACAAACACGGCCTTGGCGCGGCCGTGCGCTTCAAAGCCCTCGAGCGGCGTATAGTCCACAGCCTGATGCTGCGTCGCGGCGCTAATCGTCCAGCGCGCCTTGGGATCCCACACGCACACGTCGGCATCGGAGCCCTCGGCAAGACAGCCCTTGCGCGGATACATGCCAAAGACGCGCGCCGGGTTCTCGCTCATCAAGCGGCACAGATCCTCGGGGCCCAGCTGTCCCTCAAAACTCGTAGCGATCGCGACGGGGCGATGCTCCACACCGGGCCCGCCGTTGGGAATCGCGCGGAAGTCATCGCGCCCGCGGTCCTTTTGCCCGTGCAGGTTAAAGCTGCAGTGGTCGGTCGCAATCGTATCGATCTCGCCGGCCACAAGCGCCTCGCGCAGTGCCGCACGGTCGCCGGCATGGCGCAGCGGCGGGCTCATCACATACTTGGCGCCCGCAAAGCCGTCCTCGCCCTGCTCCAAGTAGCGCGTATCGTCGAGCATCAGATATTGAGGACAGGTCTCGACATAGATGTTCTTCTGCCCGCGCGCTTTGGCAGCGCGAATGGCCTCGAGCCCCAACTTGGTCGAAAGGTGTACCACGTTGACCGGTGCGTCGCCGGCCAGGTGTGCCAGATACAGCAGACGGCTCACGGCCTCGGCCTCGCACACATCCGGACGGCTGAGCGCATGGCCCTCGGGCCCGTGGATACCCTGCTCAAACACGCGCTTCTGCAGCTCATTCACCAGCGTACCGTTCTCGCAATGCACGCACAGTATGCCGCCAATACGCTTGAGTTCCTCCAGCACCTCGAGCGTCTCGGCATCGTCCAGGCGCAGATGATCGTAGGCAAAGTAGGTCTTGAACGACGATACGCCCGCCTCGCGCATGGCCGAGAGGTCGGCGCGGTTGCGCTCGTTCCACTCGGCGAGTGCCATATGAAAGGCGTAGTTGGCCGTGCAGGTTCCGTCGGCGCGGCGATGCCACTCGGCCAAGGCATCGGGCATGGTCACGCCGCGATCGGCCGTCGCGTAGTCCACGATGGTCGTCGTACCGCCGCAGGCAGCCGCACGCGTACCGGTCTCAAAGCTATCGGCCGTCCAGTCCATGCCGGTCCAGCACTGCATGTGCGTGTGCCCATCGATAAAGCCCGGGAACACCCAGCAGCCCGCAGCATCCTCGACGGTATCGCCCTCGGCCGGCTCAATCGCCGCGGCAATCCGTACGATCTTATCGCCATCCATGGCAAGATCGGCGCGGCGAAGCCCTTGGGGCGTCACGAGTGCGCCGTTTTTGATGATGATCATAATTGCTCCTTATTGATTGATGCAGTTGGCCACGCGATCAAAATACGAGCAGGCGGCGATATGCTCCGTTATGCGTCGCTGTCCCTTGACGGTATCGACGTCCCACAGCTCGTAGGCACGCGCCTCGACCAGCACCACGTCGGTACGGTCCTTGAGGATCGAACCGCCGCCGTCCTTACCCTCAAGACACATAAGTGCATCGAACAGTTCCGCCGGAAAGAGCACCGGGCTCGAAGGCTCACCGTTGCACGCAAGACGCACCGGATACTTGCGGCCACGCTCATCAAACGCGCGAACCATGGCCTCAAAAGAATCCGAACTCACGAGCGGCTGGTCGCCCGGCAAAAAGAGGCAACCCTTCCAGCCGCGGCTCGCCCCCCACGAAAGGCCCGCACGGACGCTTTCGCTCCTGAGCTTGCCATCGTGCAGCACGCACGGGCAATGCTTGTCCTCGCAAATCTGGGCGACCTCGGGCCAACGCGTCGAAACCACGACGTCAAAGCCCCGGGGAACCGAATCGATAGTCCGGGCAATCAGCGGCTTGCCATAGATATCGGCAAGCATCTTGTTAGAGCCAAACCGCTTGCCCTCGCCCGAAGCCATAATGACGCAACCGAGTTTCATGGCGATACCTCCCCTGAAACCATCGTACCCATAACTCGCGTCGCGGGGCATCTACATCGAAAGCGCTTATCCCGCACGCCCACGATGCAAAAAGGGGCACCCCGCCGGTTGGCAGAGCGCCCCCTTTACATGGCTTACCTCAGCGCGGCTTTAGGCCTGGAACCAACGGGCGGTGTTGCGCTCGTCGAGGGCCTTGAGGGTAGCGGCGGGATCGGCAACCTTCTGCAGGAACATCATGGCTGTGATCGCGTACGGCTTGTAGCTGGCCTCCTTGTACATGCCCACGCGGTGCATGTCAAAGACGTCGGCGTTGACCTCGCCGTGCTCGCAAGAGACACCAGAGATGTCGGCGGGCAGCGGATGCATAAAGATGGTGTCCTGGCCGTTGGCGGTCTTCTCCATGAGCTCGGTCGTGGAGCACCAATCCTGATGGGTGGCGTTCTGAGCGAGCAGCTCCTTCTCGAGCGCAGCGATGCCGGCGTCGTCGCCCTCGGCGTACAGGTTGGTGCGCTTCTCCATGGCGGCAAACGGAGCCCAGCTCTTGGGGATCACGATGTCGGCGCCCTCGAAGGCCTCAGCCATGGTGTTGACCTGCTTAAAGGTGGTGCCGGACTCGGCGGCATAGCCCTTGGCGCGCTCGACGACCTCGGGCATGAGATCGTAGCCCTCGGGGTGGGCCAGGGTGACGTCCATGCCAAAACGGGGCAGCAGGCTGATCAGCGACTGCGGGCAGGACAGCGGCTTGCCGTAAGAAGGCGAATAGGCCCAGGTGACGGCAACCTTCTTGCCCTTGAGGTTCTCGAGGCCGCCAAACTCGTTGATGAGGTAGAGCATGTCGGCAGAGGACTGCGTGGGGTGGTCGGAATCGGACTGCAGGGAGATGAGCGTGGGACGGTGATCCAGAACGCCATCCTCGTAGGCCTGCTGGACAGACTCGGAGACCTCGGCCATGTAGGCGTCGCCCTTGCCGATGTACATGTCGTCGCGGATGCCGATGACGTCGGCCATGAAGGAGATCATGGTAGCGGTCTCGCGGACGGTCTCGCCGTGAGCGATCTGGGACTTCTTCTCGTCCAGGTCCTGCAGCTCAAGACCGAGCAGGTTGGCTGCCTTAGAGAAGGAGAAGCGCGTACGGGTGGAGTTGTCACGGAACAGGGAGACGGCCAGACCCGAGTCGAAGATCTTGGACGAAACGTTGTTCTCGCGCAGCTCGCGCAGGGCGTCGGCGACGATGTAGAGCGCCTTGAGCTCATCGGTGGTCTTGTCCCAGGTGTGCAGGAAGTCGCTGCCGTACATACCCTTAAAATCGAGGCCGTTCAGCTGCTCGACGAGCTCGGTAAACTTAGCGTCCATGTAAATATCCTTTCCAAAGATGAAACGATTGCAATGAGTAGATGTGCTCCGGCATGCGCGTGTGGCTAGAACATGCAGAGCGCTATGACGAGGACCCGCTACCGTTGAGGAAGCATGGGAGTTAACGACCGCGGGCCCCAAGTCAACAGGGGGTGCCGGGGACACGAGCGCCCCCCGGCTCAACAAGATCAAGGAATGGGACTAGTCGATCTTGTTGTTGGTCAGACCGGCGCGGAACACGGTGGCGTCGCCATCGGCCTGGCTCGGATCGTAGAGGTTCAGGGCAGCCACATACATGGCGGCAGCGGTGACCAGGTCGTCCTTGTAGGTGACCTCGTTGGGAGCGTGAGCCTGAGACTCGGCACCCGGGCCAAAGCCAACGCAGGGGATGCCATAGCGGCCCTGGATGGAGACGCAGTTCGTGGAGAAGGTCCACTTGTCGCACAGCGGGCGACCGGTGCGCTTGTCCATGCTGGGCTCGCAGCCGATGCGCTCGTCACCGAACATGGCCTTGTGGGCGTCGACGAGGGCCTTGACGTGCGGAGCGGTCTCCTTGTTGATCCACGTGGGGAAGTAAGCCTCGGTCTCGTAGACCTCGCCGGTCCAGGACGGACGGTCGTACATGTACATGGAGACCTTCACGTCGTCGCCGTACTTCTTGGCGGCCGGCAGGTTGCGGATCTCGTCCAGGCAGGACTCCCAGGTCTCGCCGGCGGTCATACGACGGTCGATGGAGATGGCGCAGGAGTCAGCGACAGCGCAGCGGCTGGGGCTGGTGTAGAAGATCTGGCTGACGGTGCAGGTGCCGCGGCCCAGGAAGCGAGCGTCCTCAAAGTGCTCGGGGTTGTACTTGGGGTCGAGCATCTTGACGAGGCCCTTGATGTCGGTCGACTCGTCGCAGCCGTTGTTGTTGAGGGCGCGGACGTCGGCGATGATGTCGGCCATCTTGTAGATGGCGTTATCGCCGCGGTCGGGAGCGGAACCGTGGCAGGAGGTGCCGTGAACATCGACGCGGATCTCCATGCGGCCGCGGTGACCGCGATAGATGCCGCCGTCGGTGGGCTCAGTGGAAATGACGAACTCGGGCTTAATGCCGTCCTTGTTGTAGATGTACTGCCAGCACATGCCGTCGCAGTCCTCTTCCTGGACGGTGCCGACGACCATGATCTTGTAGCCCTCGGGGATGAGGCCCATGTCCTTCATCATCTTGGCAGCGTAGGTAGCGGAAGCCATGCCGCCCTCCTGGTCAGAACCGCCGCGGCCGTAGATGATCTCGTCGGTCTCGTAGCCCTCATAGGGATCGGCATCCCAGTTCTCGATGTTGCCGATGCCGACGGTGTCGATGTGAGAGTCGATAGCGATGATCTTGTCGCCCTCGCCCATAAAGCCCATAACGTTGCCCAGGCCGTCGACCTTGACCTCGTCATAGCCAAGGCTCTCCATCTCGGCCTTGATGCAAGCGACAACCTCACCCTCCTCGCAGGACTCAGAGGGATGGGAGATCATAGCGCGCAGGAAGCGAGTCATATCAGCACGATGAGACTCAGCCGCAGCCTTGATAGCGTCGAAATCGAGTTCTTTAGCCATTGTTCATAACCTTTCAAACGAAGGAATCTACCTGTGAGGTGGCGGAGCGATACCTATTTGCTCCGCTGCTCGGACAGTCCTGCGCAAGACGGAAAGCACATTAAGTGCTTTCCTTTGCGTGCGGGACTCGCGACGGAGCAAATAGGTATCGCTCCGCCTCCCGGGTTCATACATCTGCAGGACATAGGGGGTCTAATAGGAATTTGGCGCGGCGCGTTGCGCCGCCCAACGATTAACAAGTGGGATATTCGCCTTCCCAAACAATGCGGCGATACTGGTCGGGGTCCGTGTCACCTTCCGTGGAGAAGCAGAGCACGGAGCTTGTCTTGTCCAGACCGATGAGCTCTTTGAGCTCGGCGTACTCGGGATCGAGCATGAGGGTCTCGACCAGGCCGGTGGTCACGGCGCCGGACTCGCCGGAGATGACGCGCGGGTCGCCCTTCTCGGGAGCGCCCAGGGTGCGCATGCCGCGAGCGGTGACCCAGTCGGGGCAGGACACGAAGGCGGTGGTGTGGTTGCGCAGGATATCCCAGCCAAGGATGTTGGGCTCGCCGCAGCACAGGCCGGCCATGATGGAGGGCATGTCGCCGTCCACGATACGCGGGTCGCCGTCGCCGGCGGCAGCGCCCTTGTACAGGCAGGCGGCCGGTGCGCACTCAACCACGACGAAGGTGGGCGGGTTATCGGGATACAGGTTGGTGAAGTAGCCCACCACGGCGCCGGCCAGCGAGCCCACGCCAGCCTGGACAAAGACGTGCGTCGGGCGGTTGATAGCCATCTCGCGCAGCTGCTCGGCAGCCTCGGAAGCCATGGTGCCGTAACCCTCCATGATCCAGGACGGGATCTTCTCGTAGCCCTCCCAGGCGGTGTCCTGAACGATGACGCCGCGCTCGCAGGCGTCGGCCTCGGCGGCGGCCATGCGCACGCACTCGTCGTAGTTGACCTCTTCGATGGTCACCGTGGCGCCCTCGGCGGCAATGTTATCGAAGCGGGGCTTGGTGGAACCCTTGGGCATGTGCACGACGGCCTTCTGGCCCAGCTTGTTGGCAGCCCATGCCACGCCGCGGCCATGGTTGCCGTCGGTGGCGGTAAAGAAGGTAGCCTGGCCAAAGTCCTCGGCCAGCTGATCGGAGGTCAGGTAATCGAAGGTGCAGTCGGCAACGTCCTTGCCGGTCTCGTCGGCAATATAGTTGGCCATGGCAAACGAGCCGCCCAGGACCTTAAAGGCGTTGAGGCCAAAGCGATAGCTCTCGTCCTTAACGCACAGGTTGGACAGGCCCAGGCGCGCGGCCTGGCCGTCCAGGCGGGCAAGCGGAGTAACGGTGTACTGAGGGAACGACTGGTGGAAGGCGCGGGCCTTCTTCACGTGGTCGAGGCTCATGATTCCCAAGTGCTTGTCATCGCTCTTGGGCATCGTGTTGCCCGCCCACTGGATCTTATCGGCCATACGGTGAACTCCTTAAGTCCTCTCTTGCCGGCCCCCGCATACGCGTTTCAGCCCGATCCCATTCACACGGCTGAACTTTTATGTGGATGCCAAACAAAAAGTTTGTTAGTAATGTTCTATCACACTTTTTGATTGGATAACCTAACAAATTGTTAGTTGCCGCAATCGGTACCTTTTCGCCGCCGAACGGTCACATAACGCAGCAACGCTTTCGTTATTTGCGAACAAGTGTGGTTTATGGCAAAGTGTGCCCAAACTAATTTTTAGGAAGGCACCCATGACCCCCGCACAGATTGAGTTTTACAAGCGCCTTGCACACGGTCTGGCGCTCCAATTTGGCCCCAACTGCGAAGTCGTCGTCCACGATCTGGAGACCGAGGACGTGGACCACTCCATCGTAGTGATCGAAAATGGCCACGTCAGCGGGCGCAAACTGGGTGACGGCCCCAGCCATATCGTGTTTGAGTCCATGCACGAGGGCACCACCGACGTACACGACCGCGAGCCGTACCTCACTAAAACCACCGATGGCAAGCTGCTCAAGTCCTCGACCATCTTTATCCGCAACGACGAAGGCAAGCCCGTCGGCATTTTGGGCATCAACTTTGACATTACGCTTATGAAGGCTTTTGAGCGTTCGCTCGACGCCTTTACCGGCACCGGCGGCACGGGCTACACCGAGCCCGAGCCCATTACCAAGAACATCGGCGACCTGCTCGAGGACCTGCTGCACGAGTGCGAGCAGTTTGTGGGCAAGCCCGCGGCGCTCATGACCAAAGACGAGCGCATTCGTGCCATTGGCTACCTCGACCGTCGCGGCGCCTTCCTCATTTCCAAGTCGAGCGAGCGCGCCTGCGAGTTCTTTGGCATCTCCAAGTACAGCTTCTATAGCTACCTCAATGAGGCCAAGGCGGCGGCCGACGACAAGTAGGCACTCGCCTAGATTGCCCCTCCCCTTTTGGGCGCGAGTTCTGGAAAGCTCGAATCCAAGACCGAGCCGCTTGGGAAGTTCCATATAATCGATGTCATTAGTATTTCGAAAGGGTGGAATAGAATGGCGTTGAGCAAGGCATCATGCACCGGTCGCGGATTGATTCCGGCAATTGGTGGACATGTGCACCGCATGTTCGATGAGGGTGAAGACGACCTGTTTTCGCTGAGCCTTGACGACGTGATGGATGATCGCCCGTGGACCGCCGACGAACTCATGGGCGGTGGGGCTCGCCCGTCAAGCCCCAATCCCGCACTTGCGCCTAAGCCCGCATCTGCGCCGACTCCTGCGCAGCCGCCTGTTTCGACGCCCGCATCTACGCCCGCACCCATTTCGGCGCCCGCGCCCGCTCCCCGCCCCGCAAGCGACCCGTCCGAGACGGCGGCATTTCTCGCTGCAGCGACGCAGGGCAAATCGGCCGACAGCACCGTTATGTACAGCGCCCAGCAGTTGCCTGTTCCTGCGGCACGCAAGCCTCCGATCACAAGGCTCGATGAGCCCGTTGCCCATCAGGTTGCCTACGATTCCTGGGCTGCAGCCGATCTGGATGAGACCTCAACCGGCATGCCGGTGCTCGACGTTCCAGTTAACCCGCTTTTTGCCGCCAACACGAGCGCCGCGGATTATGAGGGCGGTGCGGCATATTCCGATTATTCCGATAGCTATACTGGCACCGGTCGCATCGAGACCGAGGATTATGGCACCGCATCGAGCAATTATCTCAACGATCCGTACGCTGCCGCGCCTGCACCGGAATATGACCCGGAGGCCGCGTCCGCGCCGGCGTATACCAAAAGCACGGGCGAAGAGCGCTTCGCCGATTATTACGCCGAGGAAAAGGCGCTGCGTTTCTCGGAATTTCCGCAGGCAGTCAAGGTTGCCTTTATCGCCATTGTCATTGCCCTGCTCGGCGTCATTGCGTTTGAGGGATTCCAGCTGTTCCGCGGCCCCACCCAAGCGGAGTCGGAGACCCAGCAAAAAGAGGACGATAACCAGTACCTGGACATCAACACCCTCAAGGGCGACCCCAACGACGGAGACGATGAGTAGCGAGAGCTGAAGGCGGCCGCAGGATCCCGCATCCAGCACCGGCTTCTAAGTGCTGTTTTGTCATCCAGCTACACTTTTCCGGATAATTTGCCTATCGAATTTGACACTTTTCCGAAGTTTTAAGGTGCCTATTTCGACACTTTTCCGGATGAAAGCCGAATAATCACTTGGGAAACCAACGCAGTCCGCTCGTCATTTCGCGGATGGCGCTTGATTTCTGTCCGTACACGTTGATAGACTTCCTCTTGCCCGCAAGGAGCGGGCGCGTTTTATCCAGAGTCGGGGTAGAGAGTTGGCTCCACGATCCCGACGCCAACCGGCCAAGAGGCACGGTGGCCCTGCCAACATCGATGAAAGGAGTCCGTATGGACAATTTCTCCGTGCGCAGCGAGCGCAATTTCCACAACCTGATCGTCAAGCCAAAACGAATGCATCTTCTAGACGAGCCGAGCGGCTACACCTCGGCCATGGTCAAGAGTAGTCTCTCCCACCAGATGCGCTTTACGGTACAGAAGCTCGAGGAGGAACTCTGTGCTGCTGGCAATCCACATGTGTTGCAGATCAAGCCACTCGGAGACGACTCACGCGAGCCGTCTAGCTGGAAGCTCTTTGCCGACGGCGCGTGTGTCGCAAGCGGGTCCGGAGCCTTTGCCCGCGAGCGCTTCTGCGAGGGCGCTGAGGTGTTTCTGGACCTGTGTCGCGACGCCGTACGCACAGCCGAGCTGCGTCAGTGGAGCCAAAGGGAGTACGAGCTGCTGAGTGCAGCGGGCGGGATTGCGGAAGTGCAGGTAGGCGGACCGAGCCACTCGTCATACTGATTGACGCTTCGATTCAAACAGCAGGGCGGAGTCGCGCTTACAGCGCTGCCATGCCAAACCGAATGGCGTTCTCAAAAGGCCTACCCCCTCCGCCTTCAGCTTCAGCAGCAGGTCGCTCGACCCGGGGCACTTGTCGGAAAGGCGCATCCGGGCTCGCTCGCCCATCCCCCACCGCTGGCGGACTTCCTGGGCGCGCGGGCTCACGCGGTAGTCCCCGTCCATCATCTGCTTGAGCAGCTTGGCGGTCACGCGCGCATCGGCCAGAGCGCTGTGGGCGTGCCCCGTCGACTCGTCAAACTCGATGCCAGACCACGTCGCCGCGTCGCCCAACGAGACGCGCCCATGGCTGCCCACGTCCATAATCGAGGTGTAAAACGCCTGCAGGTCGGCCCAGTCCGAAGGAAATGCGGCAAGGTCGATGTGCTTTGCCTGGCACTCGGTCAAAAGCTGTCGACGATCCGTCCCGCTCCAGCAAACTATCTGAGCGGAGTAGCGACCGATCCAATCGCTGAGCCTTTTGATCACCGTGTAGAGCGGATCGGCCATCGCGGTGTCCACGGTCGATATCCCTGTAAGCTCGCGGACGGGAAACGCAACGCCTTCGGTAAATTCCGTCTGCACAAACTGCGAGAACTCGCCCATCACGTTGCCGTGGTAATCGAGCTCGACGGCGCCGACCTCGATAATCTCATTGTGCAGTCCACGGCGCTGGCGCTGCTTTGGCACCGGCGCAAACTCAAAGTCCAGCACGATCTGGCGCGCAAAGTTCGTCGTATCGATAGCCGAGATGCACGGCGTCTTTTTAGCTGGCACGGTTAGGGCCTTTCTCCGTTGCCTGCCGCTTGCTACATAGGCGGCTACATTGCCGTAAAGATAGGCGCCCGTGCGGACATGAAATCGCACAGTGCAGCTTTCCGGCATCCTTGCGTAAAGCTGCGCTTTGAGATGGTCACGTCGCTGTTATTATCGAACATATATTCGTATTTATGGCTGCAGTTTGATAGACTGGTTATTGTTGACGGCAGTTCCATGTGCCGGGCAGCGCCCTCCATGCGACGGGAGGTGATGCCCATGACCGATCTGACTGATTTTGTGAAGCTCCTGACCGCTTTGGTCTCGCTCCTCACGGCGCTTATCGGACTTACCGAGGCACTCAAGCAGCATACGAAGCATAAAAAGAGGGGTCGACGCCGCTAAGGCGATGACCCCTTAATCCAAGCAACGGCGCTGCCCAGCTCTTCACTACTTGGGCTGCCGTCGACCTTATTTTA
Source organism: Collinsella sp. OF02-10 (assembly GCF_003463445.1). Classification (NCBI taxonomy): domain Bacteria; kingdom Bacillati; phylum Actinomycetota; class Coriobacteriia; order Coriobacteriales; family Coriobacteriaceae; genus Collinsella; species Collinsella sp. OF02-10. The sequence continues at coordinate 157,922 of NZ_QSCW01000002.1, read as the reverse complement.
CCCACGGGCACCGGGTTTACCAAATGGATTTTCGGTAAAGGAAGCACGGCACGCCCGCAAAAACACTACGCCCCAAGTGCCGCCACGGGGATCACCGCCACGCCGTCGTCGCGTGTGTAGGCAATGCTCCCCTTTCCAACCACGACCGGCAAAAACGCCGGCGCGGCATTCTGGGCGTCAGGATTGGAGAGCACTTTCCTCTCCAGCGCCTTGAGATTTCTCGCTCCATCGTCTGCTTTCGCATCGCTCAGCTTGACCTCGATGGCTCCTCAGCGCCCGTCGTGCTCAACGATCAGATCGACCTCAAGGCCCTTCTCATCTCGGAAATAATGGACACTGTTGTCGACACCGCCGTAGGTGGAAAGGAACACGCGCACGTCGCGCAGAACGAGGTTCTCAAAGAGCATCCCAAACGTTTGCATATCGCCAAGCAGCCGCTCAGGGGTAGCCCCCAGCAACGTCGCCGCAAGTAACGGGTCGCAGAAGTAGCGCTTGGGGCGCACGCGAACGCGGGCCTTCGAGCGCATGGGCGGCTCCCATCCGCACAGGTCCTCGGTCAGCTTGAGCCTGTTGAAGAGGTCCAGGTACGCAGCGATGGTCCTCTCGTCGGGACCCGCCTCGCCGTACGAGGCATCCTTCATGAGCGTCTTGTACGTGACAGCCTGGCTCTCGTTCATGGCAAGAGCTCGCAAAAGGCCGTGTGCAAGCTCGGGCGATCATGCGATATGCGAAATTACGCCATTCTCAATGCGGATTTTACGCTACTTTCAATGTAGTTTTTACGCCATTCTCATTGAAGGTTTTATGCTTGGCATCCTTAGCGCGACGCTCGCTCAACCCCTGACCACCGGATTGCCCGAATTCCGGGATGCTGCCTCCGCTCCAAACAAAAGGCCCCGACTCGCGATGAGCTGCCTCCCATTTCTTGAACATTAGAAATGGGAGGCTTTCCACCCCATGCCTCTATCGGAAACGGCATCCCGTCCTGAGCATCGAATCCGGGACGTAGTTTCCGCATGCGGCTTCGTTAGGAAAGCATGTTCTACTCTGAGCGCTCATTCCGGGGTGCAATTTCCGCCAGAGACGCCGCCGGGAAAGCACATCCCGGTTTGGAGCCGAAATCTGGGATGTAGTTTCCGCTTGAAGGGCGATCCGAAAAGCACGTCCCATTCCGAGTGGCAATTCCTGGTCACAGTTTCCGCAGATACAAGGCGACAGTCCGCCGCCCTTATCACATGCCTTCAAACATGCGATCCAGAAACACAAAACAGCAGATAGAATGCTCTTTTTCAAAAAAGTACACGTCCCTAAACTTACCAAGGTTTCATGTCTAGCTACCGTTCACGGTCGCCGATTACCGCCCACCGATTCAAACAAGAAATATGTCGCCAAAAGCAGGTCATCTACCTGCATGGTTAGATTTTGGTCAGCTTTTGGTCAGCTGAGCGGCAAGTTCCAGCTGATACGTTTTTGCTACCCAAAAGGAGGCGGTAGCTCATGACCCATTGCAATGACCAGCTCATCGACCAACTGCTCACTCAAGCCGAACAAGAGGGGCGCTGTCTGATTCCCCCGAGCTCGGCGATCCGAAAAGCGCTCCTTCGGCGCACCGGCGGCACGGTTGTCTCGCCCATGCCGGGGTTGTTTGCGCGAAAAACGCGCTGGAATGAACTCAACCGAGCGCAACGCCATTGCGAAATCCTCCGCGCCCTTGCGATCATCCACCCCGATTGGACGTTCTGCTCGTTTTCGGCCGCCTGTCTGCTGGGGCTCGAGGTCTCGTGGCGACACCTGAATGTCGTGCATGTCTGCAGCGCCACCAAGCCGTCGGCTCGCCCGGGCGCGCATATTCAGCGGCATCAGATCGAGCCGGTCGGAGCAATCCGCCTGTCCGGCATATCGGTAACGCCGCCCATTCAAACGGTGACGGATTGTCTGTTGCAGACCGGTTTTGCCGACGGCATGCCCATTGCCGATTCGGCGATCTCAAAGCTCGGCCTTGCGCCGGAACAGCTGATGGAGGCCGTTGAGCAACGAGCGACTGCCCGCAATGGTCGCGCGATTCGCACCGCCCTCACAACGCTTCGATATGCCGACGCCCGCGCCGAGAGCGGCGGGGAATCGGTCGCCCGAGCCGTCATGATCGAGACCGGCTTTGCACCCGACCAACTTCAATACGAGCTGACGGATCCCTTCGATTCGACCGAAAGCATGCGAACGGATTTTGCCTGGGAGCGTCAAGCCAGGGAGCTCACGCTGGGCGAACTCGATGGGCTCATCAAATATACCGACCAGACCATGCTGGCCGGACGCACCACCGCCGAGGCGCTCGTTGCCGAACGACAGCGTGAGGCGCATCTATCGCTTTACGGTCATCCCTTGCTGCGCTTTACCATGAACGAAGTCCGTTCGGCAGGCATGTTCGCGAAAAAGCTGCAGACGGCAGGCATCCGGCAGACCGCGCTGCCGACATGGCTCAACGATATTGAGCTGTAGGGGCTACCGAGCTTATGCCCGCCTGCCTACCAAACCGGGACACGCTTTCCGGTTGGCAGCACCCGCGGAAACCATGTCCCAGACTGAGTGCTCAAAACGGGACGCGCTTTCCAGATGGCATGCCTAGCGGAAAGCGTATCCCGGAATCAAGGCCTAGAACGGGACACGCTTTCCGGTTGAACGCCCAGCGGAAATTACATCCCGGAATAGACGCTCAAACTGGGATACATTTTCCGCTGAGGGCCGATCCGGAAACCGTGTCCCACTCCGAGCGTCAATTCTGGGATGAACTTTCCGCCAGAGGGTTCAGCCGGAAACGGCATCCCACTCTGAAGCAAAATTCTGGGACGCAGTTTCCGGTTGAGGGCTGTTCCGGAAAGTGTGTCCCATTCCAGGCGCGGATTCCGGGACGCACTTTCCGTTTGAAGCTCCAACCGGAAAGCGCGTCCCACTCTGGAGCCGAATTCCGGGACACGCTTTCCGCCAGAGGCTCTACCGGAAAGCGCATCCCATTCTGAGCATCGATTCCGGGTCGCAGTTTCCGCCTGAGAGCCGATCCAGAAACTGCATCCCATTCTGAGCGCCAATTCCGGGACGCAGTTTCCGCTCCAAACAAAAGGCACAGCATATGCAGTTGATGGTGAGCGCGAACAGCCCGTCAGAAATGCCATCCGCGCTCTACCCTACCCGCGGTGACGGGCGCGGCTGTACGGCGTATCCACCATGGGCAGATCCGGACGCAGCTTGCCGTCAAATGCGCGATAGGCATTCTGTACGGCGGGCGCTGTGGGGATCGTTGCGATCTCGCCGATGCCCTTGCCGCCGTATGCCACGGGCAGTAGCTCGTCCTTCTCCACGTAGATGGCGTGGATATCCGGAATCTCGGGCGCACGGAACAGCCCGAGCGTGCCGTACCTTGCCTGGGGCACGCAGTCCTTGAGCGGCCAATCCTCGGTAAGCGCATAGCCCATACCCATGAGCACGCCGCCTTCGATCTGACCCTGGATGGAGATGGGGTTGACCACCTTGCCGGAATCGTGCGCGGCATAGACCTCGCTCACGCGGCCGTCATCATCCAGAATGACCACATGCGTGGCAAAGCCGTAGCAGATGTGGCTCTTGGGGTTGGGGACGTCGGCGCCCAGTTTGTCGGTCGGCTCCAGATACACGTAGCCAAACTCGCATCCCTCGAGCGCCTTGATGGCGGTCGCGGGGTCCTGAGGATGCATACCCTGACCAGCGACGAGCTCCTGCGCGCGCAGCTGATAGGCGCGACCGTCGTCGTACTCGATCTTGACGCCGTCGCCATGCGCGCTCACGGGAGCGGCGGGCGCAGGCTTGCCGGCCTCGATGCCAACCATGGCATCGCGCAGCAGGAAAGCGGCGCCGCGCACAGCCTCGCCGGTCACGACCGTCTGACGCGAGCCAGACGTGGTGCCGGAGTCGGGAGCGTTCTCGGTAGAGCACTCGCCGTTGGCGATGCAGCTCAGCGGCAGACCGCAGGCCTCGGCAACGTCCTGCAAAAAGACGGTGTTGCAGCCCTGGCCGATGTCGGACGTGGCGGCATAGACCACGGCCACGCCATCCTCGACGCGAATCTTGCAGCGGCCGGCATCGGGCAGGCCCACGCCCACGCCGGCGTTCTTCATGGCGCAGGCGATACCGGCGTGTCCGGGATGCGCATAGTAGGCATCCTTGACCTCGAGCAGCGTCTCCTTAAGCGCCGTGGAGCAATCGGCAATCTGGCCGTTGGGCAAAACCTCGCCCGGCTCGATGGCGTTTCTGTAACGAATCTCCCACGGGTCCAGGCCGACCTTCTCTGCCAGCAAGTCGATCAAGCTCTCGAGCGCAAACTCGGACTGGCAAACGCCAAAGCCGCGGTACGCGCCGGCGGGCGGGTTGTTGGTGTAGTAGCCAAAGCCGCGAATGTCGGTGTTCTGGTACTTGTAGGGGCCGACGGCATGCGTGCAGGCGCGCTCGAGCACCGGGCCGCACAGCGACGCGTAGGCGCCGGTGTCAAAGTTGATCTCGCAGTCCAGGCCGGTAAAGTTGCCCTCGGCGTCGCAGCCCAGCGTAAAGGTGCCGTCCATGGCGTGGCGCTTGGGATGGAAAGCGAGCGACTCGGCACGTGTGAGCTTGCACTTCACAGGACGCTGGAACTTATAGGCGGCGAGCGCGGCCAAGTGCTGGATGGACACGTCCTCCTTGCCGCCAAAGCCGCCACCCACGAGCATGGTCTCGACGACCACGCGCTCGGGCTCGTTGTCCCAGCCAAACATGTGGGCGCACTCTTTGCGTGTGTCGTAGGCACCCTGGTCGGTCGACTGCACCTTGACGCCGTTCTTGTACGGGAAGGCAACGGCGCACTCGGGCTCCAAGAAGGCATGCTCGGTAAAGGGCGTGGTAAAGCGCTGCGTCACGGTGAACGCGCTCTCTGCCAGCGCCTTGGCGGCGTCGCCGCGCGTCACATGGCGGCTCTGGCACACGTTGTCCTTGAGCTCCACCGTGTTGCCAAAGGCAAAGAAGCTGTCGTGCAGACGCGGGGCGTCGGCAGCCCTGGCCTCGACAATGTTGCGCACGGGCTTCAGCGGCTCGTAATCGATCTTTACGAGCTTCTTGGCCTTCTCGAGCGTCGCCTCGTCCTCGGCAACCACCAGCACGATGGCGTCACCCACGCAGCGGGTGATATCGCCCTGGGCGATCATGACGTCCCAGTCCTGGATAAGGTGGCCGACCTGGTTGACCGGCACGTCCTCGGCGCGCAGGATCCCCACCACGCCGGGCAGGGCCTCGGCCTTGGAGGTATCGATGGAGAGCACGCGGGCGCGCGGATACTTGGAGCGCACGGCGCTGGCGTAGGTCAGACCCGGCTGATCGAGCTCGTCGATGTCATCGGGATACTTGCCCTCGCCGAGCACCTTCTTGCGCACGTCGATACGGAAGGCGCGCTTGCCCACGCCGTAGTCGTCGCCGCGCTCCAGGTCCTCGTCGATCTGCTTTTCGCCGCGGAGCACCGCAGCTGCCAGCGAAATGCCCTCGATGATCTTCTTGTAGCCGGTGCAGCGGCAGACGTTACCGCGGATGGCGTACTTGATCTGCTCCTCGGTGGGCTCGGGATCCTCGGCTATGAGCGCGGCACCCGCCATGACCATGCCGGGGATGCAAAAACCGCACTGCACGGCACCCACGGCGCCAAAGGCGTACACAAAGGCCTCGCGCACGTCCTCGGGCAGGCCCTCGACGGTCACGATGTTGCGGCCGGCGGCAAGGGCGGTGGTCAGCACGCACGCCTTGACGGCCGCACCGTCCACGTGGATGGTGCAGGTACCGCACGCGCCCTCGGAGCAGCCGTCCTTGGCGGAGTGAATGTGCAGGTCGTCGCGCAGGTAGCGCAGCAACGGTTTGTTTTGGGTCGTCGTGCGCTCGACGCCGTTAACGGTAAAAGTGAATTCCTGTGCCATGGTGATTCCCTTCTACACGCCGGCGGCTATGCCGGTGCGGTCGTGGATGGCGCCATGCGGGCAGACGACGGCGCACATGCCGCACGACAGACAATCCGCGCCATCAATATGGGCGCAGTTGTCCTCGATGCGGATAGCGCCGGCAGGGCACTTTTTGGCGCACATGCCGCAACCGATGCAGCTCGTGTCGCAGATCTTGCGCGCAATGGCGCCCTTGTCGGTGTTGTTGCAGCGCACCAGGATGTTCTGGTAGCCGGGAACGAAGGCAATCACGCGCTGCGGGCACGCCATGCCGCACAGGCCACAGCCCGTGCACCTGGAGCGGTCCACGCGGGCGATGCCATCGACCAGCGCAATGGCACCGTGGGGGCAGGCCGCGACACAGGCGCCACAGCCAATGCAGCCTTCGCTGCAGCGGGCGTCGCCGCCTGCGGAGGCGCAACCGCTTCCGCAGGCAACGTAGGCCACGTTATGTTGAATGGATTTGGCCATAAGAGACTCGCCTATTTCTTAAGGAGATACGGATAGCTGTCGCGCACGGCCTTGATGGTCAGGCGGACGGCCTCGGGCAGACCGGTGTTGACGGCATCGACCGAGACGGTGCGGACCGTGCCGGCGACGCGAACCTTAAAGTGGTCCTCGTCCACGGCCAGGAAGCCCTCGTTCTCGGAGTTCTCCATGTCCTGATCGCTCCAGAACAGGGTGAGCTTGTCCTTGTAGGGACGACCCTCCTGGTAGGGGCAGAACACGGCGCAGTTGCCGCACTCGTTGCACATGCCGTCGACATGGACGACCTGATGCTTGGCCAGGCCCGGCACCTTAATTGCCACGTTGGCGCGGTTGGGGCACACGTCGCAGCAGACCTCGCACACCGAGCCGCAGCCCAGGCAGCGGGTCTTGGTGCAATTGCGCTTGTCGCGGCACAGCGACCCCTTGCGCTCGTAGCAGGCGTCCTCGCGACCGACCTGAGCATTCTGGTCGGCGTACTTGTTAAAGTCCACGCCAGCGATGGCACGGGCGACCTCGGCGGCATCGGCGATAGCCTCGACCACGGTGGCCGGACCGCGACGGCAGTCACCTGCAGCCCAGACGCCCTCAACGCCGGTGGAGGTGGCGGCAAGGCGGCCGCGACGGTCGTGCTCGACGCCCGCGGCGTCGTACAGGCTGGCATCGATGCCCTCGCCCACGGCACAGATCACCGTGGTGGCGGGCAGCTCGACGGTCTCGCCCGTGGCGACGGGGCTGCGACGGCCGCTTGCGTCCGGCTCGCCAAGCTCCATGACGTCGCAGGTCAGCACGGCGCCGTTGAGCGCCTTGGGCGCCAGCAGCTCACAGAACTCAACGCCGTCGGCAAGAGCAAGATCGAGCTCTTCCTCGTCGGCGGGCATCTGCTTCTTGGTGCGGCGATACACCAGGCGCACGTTCTTCACGCCAGTCAGGCGCTTGGCCACGCGGGCCGCGTCCATAGCGGTATTGCCGGCGCCGATGACCACGACGTCCTCGCCCAGCTCGAGCTTCTCGCCCTTCTTGGCGGCCTCGAGGAACTCCAGCACGTCGAGCTCGGCGCCCTCGCCCAAGCCTGCAGAGCCGGGCATCCAGGCACCGGTGGCCACGACCACGTCGGTAAAGCCCTGAGCCTTGAGCTCGTCAATGGACTCCACGCGGGCGTTGAGCTGCACCTTGGCGCCAAAGGCCAGACAGAGCTCGGCATCGTGGGAGATATCGTCGCTCGCGATACGGAACTCGGGAATCACGTGACGGACCACGCCGCCGAGCGAGTCGCGGGCCTCGAAGATAGTGACGGGCACGCCGGCGCGCGTCAGGAAGAACGCCGTCGCCAGGCCGGCCGGGCCGCCGCCGATAACGGCAACGTTGCGCTCGCCGTCGTTGGCGATAGCCTGGGCGCGCAGCTTGGGCAGCACGGCAGTCATGGCCTCGCGGGCGGCCTTGAGCTTGCTGGCGCGGATCTGGGCACCCTCGGGCTCGTAGAACGCACGCTCGCAAGCACGGCCGCAGGGATGCGGGCAGATGGTGCCGGTGATAAACGGCAGGGCGTTGCGCTCGATGATGATGTTGAGCGCGTCCTCGTAGCGGCCCTCGTCAACAGCCGCCAGATAGGCAGGGATATCCTGCTGGATGGGGCAGCTCGTGCGGCACGGCGTGGTAAAGCAGTCGGAAAGCGGGCTCTTGCCGGCGACCTTGCGGTCGGGCAGCGGGCGCAACGGCTTCTTGTAGAGCGGATTGGTGAGCGAGTCGGTCTGGATCGCAGCCACGGCCTCGAGAGAGACGCCCGCAAACGGCTTGCCATCCAGGTCGGTAAACTCGCCGGCCATCTGGCTAAAGCGCTCGTAGCCACCAGGCTTGAGCACGTCGGTCGCCAGGGTGACGGGCCAAATGCCGGCATCGTACAGGGCGCGGATGTTGTAGACCGTGGCGCCGCCGGAGTAGCTGATGCGCAGCTTGCCATCGAACTGCTCGGTAATGCGGCGGGCAGCCTCGATGGTCAGCGAGAACAGCGAACGGCCGGACATATACATCTCGGTGGAAGGCAGCTCGTTCCTCGTCACGTCGACGGGGAAGGTGTTGGTGAGCTTGACGCCAAACTCCAGGCCGCGCTCGGCGCACAGGGCAATCAGGCGCTCGAACATAGGCACGGCATCGGCCCACTGCAGGTCCTCGCGGAAGTGCGTGTCATCGAAGACGATGTAGTCAAAGCCCAGCTCGTTGAGGCGCTGGCGGGCAAACTCATAGCCCAACAGCGTGGGGTTGCACTTGATGTAGGTGTTGAGGCCCTTCTCGGTGATCAGATAGGTCGCGATGCGCTCGATCTCCGCCGGCGGGCAGCCGTGCAGGGTAGACTCGGTGATGGAGTTGGAGACGCGCGCCGGGATGGACTCGACAAACGCGGCGTCAACATGCTCAAACTTGTCCAGGTTAGCGAGAGCCCAGGCACGGCACTCGTTCCAGACGTCGGAGCCGCTGGCGTCCTTCATGCCCTCGATGTAGGCGTCGACCTTGGGGCTCTTAATGCCCTCCAGGTCATAGCCCACCGACATGTTGAAGACAAAGCCGTCCGGGCTGCCCAGACCGTACTCGCGAGCGATCAGGTGGCAGGCAAACCATGCCTTCACGTACTCGGCAAAGGCCTGCGGAACCTCGAGCTCGGTCGACCACTCGCAGTTGTAGCACTCGTCCTGAGCCACGATGCAGGGCTTGTTGACGCACTTGGAGAGCTCCTCGCCGTCCATAACCTGGACGGTCTTGAGCTCAAAGAAGCGAGAACCGGCCACATAGGATGCCACGATGTTCTGGGCAAGCTGCGTATTGGGACCGGCGGCCGGGCCAAACGGAGTCTCGATGCGCTCGTCAAAAATGGGAAGCGCGCCCTCCTGGTTGGTCGCGACCATCTTGCGTACGCCAAAGATGGCGTCCTGGGTCTTGTGCTCCTCGATGATCCAGTTCATCAGCTGCGAAAACGGGATCGGCCTCATGATGTCGCTCATAGTGAGCTCCTCTCTGTAACGCCCGGCGAGACCGCGCGGCGGGCGCAAATACGGTGTAGCGCTAGCACAGCGCCGGCGACCCCGCGGAGGCCGCCTATGCGCGCGTCGGATGCGGCGAAACATCCGACGCGCGCGAATCTCCAATTGGAATTAATACACGCGATCGTTGAGCGTGCTCCAGAGCTTCTTGGACTCAGCCATGGTCCACGCGTTGATCTTTTCCTCATCAATGCCAACGAACTCGCGATCCTTGTACAGGACGCGGCCGTTGATGATGGTGGTACGGCAGTTTTTGCCCATCATGCCAAAGAGCATGTGGCCGTCGATGTTCTCCTCGCTCAGCGGCGTAAAGGGCTTGTAGTCCATGACGATGACGTCGGCGGCAGCGCCGGCCTCGAGCACGCCGAGCTTGCGATCGAAGTACTTGCTCGCCATCTTGGCGTTGTTCTCGAACAGCATCGTCATGGCCTCGCACCAGCCCACGTTGGGCATGGCGGCGTTGTGGCGCTGAATGATCAGAAAGACCTTGAGGCTCTCGAGCATGTCGTGGGTGTAGGCGTCGGTGCCCATGCACACGGGGATGCCGCGGCGGAAGAACTCGAGCACGGGGGCGCAGCCCACGGCGTTGCCCATATTGGATTCGGGGTTGTTGACGAGCCAGGTGCCGGACTCCTTGACGATATCCATCTCGGCAGGCGTCACGTGGATGCAGTGGCCGAGCATGGTGTCGGGACCCAGCAGGTTGTGCTGCAGCAGGCGCTCGACGGGGCTGATGCCGCCGCGGTTGAGGCGGGAATCCCACACGTCATTCATGCCCTCACACACATGGATGTGGAAGCCGGTCAGGCCATTGTTGGCCTCGGCCATCTTGTCCATGGTCTCGTCCGAAAGCGTAAAGGTGGCATGTCCGCCAAACATGGCGGCGATCATGTGGTTGTCGTTATCGCGACGCTCCTTGGCGGCCCACTGGGCAAATTCGGCGTTCTCGGCAATGGCCTGGTCGCATTTTTCCTGGCCGCGGCGATCGGAGACCTCGTAGCACAGGCACGAACGCATGCCCAGCTCCTGAGCTGCATCCTTAATGGTAAAGAGGCTTCCCGGGATCTCGCAGAAGCTCGCATGGTGATCGAAGATCGTGGTGACGCCATCGCGGATGGAGTCAAGGATTGTGGCATAGGCGCTGGCCTTGGTACCGTCGAGCGTCAGGTTATCGTCGATCTTCCACCACTGCTGCTCAAGATTCTCCAGGAAGTTGGTGGGGTTGCAGCCCTTAATGGCAAGGCCACGGGCCAGACCCGAGTAGATGTGGGTGTGGCAGTTGATGAGTCCGGGCATGATGAGGTTGCCCTGGGCGTCGACGTACTCGGCATCCGGGTACTTGGCCTTGAGCTCGAGCTCGAGGCCCACTTCGACGATCGTATCTCCGTCAATGGCGACCGCACCGTTGGGAATGAACGGGGCCTGAGCGTTGCGGGTAAAGACGGAACCGTTAGCGACCAGAAGCATGAATGCTCCCTTCAACATCAGGGGCGGGGTTTGACACCTCTGACATAGCGGAGTGCGAAGCGCCGGCCTACACCGGAAACGGGCCCTCTCCCGTCAACGCTTCACCAAAGGGACAAACCCTTTGAAGTGCGGCTTGGCGCCGCATGACGTCGGCGGACGAGGCGATGCGTCCGCCGACGAATAGCACCGAATTGGTTACTTCTTGCTCTCGGGCAAGACCAGATCCACGGCAGCGTCCTTGGCAGCATCGATGTGCTGAGCCACGACCGGCGTCTGCGGAAGGATCAGGTTAAGGACAATGGCCATGATGGCGGTGGGGGTCACGGCATTGGAGCCGATGACGGTGGACACCCAGGCGGGCATACCCTCGCCGGCAAGGCAACCGCTGGCCATCCAGATACCCAGGCCAAAGACGACGGAGGTGCCGACGATGGTGGTAGTGCGCTGCGTGAGGCCCTCGCGAGTGAACATGCGCACGCCGTTCATGGTGATGGTGCCAAAGACGCCGACGGTCGCGCCGCCGATAACGGGCTGCGGGATAGCGGAAAGGACGGCAGAGAGCTGCGGGAACAGACCGGCGATGGCAAAGACGGCCGCGATGATCACAAAGACCCACTTGTTGACGACCTTGTTGGAGCAGATGATGCCCACGTTCTGGCCAAGGGCGCTGGTGGGAAGACCGCCCAGCAGGCCGCCGACCATAGAGGTGAGGCCCTGGGACACGATAGCGCCGGAGAGCTCGCGCTCGGTGGGCATACGGTCGATGGAGCCCAGGCAGGCGGCGGAGACGTCACCGATAACCTGGATGGCAACCATGGGGAACACAACAGCGAGGGTAATGCAGACTTCGGGATCAAACTCGAGCGCGTAGGGCATGAGCTTGGGAAGGGCGAAGACCTGAGCGGTGGCGACGCTTGAGAAGTCGATCATGCCAAAGGGGATGGAGACGATCATGCCAACGATCATGCCAAAGAACACGGATCCCAGCTTGAGCGTGCCCTTGCCAAAGTTGGCGAGCGCAAAGACCACGGCGAAGGTGATAAGAGCGACGCACCAGGCCTGCGGGGTGCCCCACAGTGGCGTACCCATACCGCCGGCCATATACTTGACGGCCGTGGGATACAGCGAAACGCCGATGGAGAAGATGACCGTACCGGTCACGACGGGTGGGAACAGCCACTTAATCTTGCTGTAGGCCAGACCAAAGAGGACCGCGACGGCACCGCCGACAATCTCGCCGCCCAACAGCGCGCCAAAGCTAAAGCCCGAGGCGCCCATGGCCTGCAGGGCCGGGAGGAACGCGAACGAAACGCCCATGACGATGGGCAGGCCGCCGCCGATGCGACGGAAGGGGGCAAAGGCCTGAAGGGCCGTGTCGATCGCCGAAAGAATGAGCGCGACCTGGATGATGTCGGTGCTCTGCTGGCTATTAAAGCCGTAGACGCCGGCCATGATGACAGCCGGGGTGATGATGCCGGCAAACGATGCCAGTACGTGCTGAAGGGCACACGGGATCATTTCCTTAACGGGAGGCATGCCTTCACGAGTGAACAGGGCTTCAGTGCCGTTCGTAACCGTCTCCTGGGTCATTTGACCACCAATCCTCGAAATAGTTGTTTTCGCATCTAACGCTCTATTGTGACGCAGTGCGGGGTTGAGGTTGTGCCTTCGTTGCATATCGTATTAAAGATGATTCTCATTCTCAATAATAATTTTTTGTTATCAGACTATTCTTCAGCTGAGATAATGCATTTCCGCAGGTCAGGAAAGTGTCTGGTCAAAATAGCATCTAACTTTTCTTTTGGTCAACCGTTTACCGCCAAAATCATACCGTTCGTCTGCATTACGTCATGTACCTGCGGATATACGAGATGATGAGCAGCGTGTTACCATGAGAAAAAATTGTTATGAAACTTCCGCTTTCACCCAAAGGAGTTGCCCGTGAACGAGACCGTACGTCGCTTTTTGCCGATGGTCGATTTCCTGGAGCAGATACTCGGCAAAAACAGCGAGATCGTGCTGCACGATTTCTCGGATCCCGACCACGCCATCGTCGATATTCGCAACGGCATCGTGAGCGGCCGTAAGGTCGGCGGTCCCGCCACCGATCTGGCGCTCAAGATCATGCACGACCCAAAGTATCGCGACCTGCCGTTTATTACGGGCTATGAGGGGCGCGGTGCCGGTGGCAAGACGTTGGAGTCAGCGACGTACTTTATCCGCGAGGATAAAGAGATCGTCGGCATGCTCTGCGTCAACACCGATCTCTCGACCGTGCGCTCCATCAACGCCATGGCACAGCAGCTCATGGCCTGCTTCGACGCGGCTCCGACGCGCACGGAGCCCGCCCCTATCGAGGTCGAAAGCCTTTCGGAGTCCACACAGGAGCTCATCGACCGCAGCATTGCCGAGTTGCTGAGCGCGCGCGGGCTGGATGTAGCGTCGCTTGGCCAGAGCGACCGCGTGGACGTCATTCGCCACCTCAACGGCAACGGCGTGTTTATGCTCAAGGGCGCCGTGGCCTGCGCCGCCACCGCGCTGGGCATCTCGGAGCCCAGCGTCTACCGCTACCTGCAAAAAGTCCGCAAGGAGGGCTAACGAGCAAAATGGAGCGCGGCTCCACAAGCGATTCGTCACCTGACAAAAGACCCTGCAGCTCGCACGCGCTGCAGGGTCTTTTTGCATGTCATGTTTAGTTGTGGTCAACGCCTTAGAGAGCGGCGACGACCTCGATCTCGACCAGACCGCCAGCCGGAAGAGCGGCAACCTGGAAAGCGCTGCGCGCGGGGAACGGGGCCTCGAACTTGGAGGCGTAGATCTCGTTCACGGCGGCGAAGTCGGCAATGTCAGCCAGGTAGACTGTGGTCTTGACGACATCGGCAAAGGTGGCGCCGGCAGCGGTCAGCAGGGCCTCGACGTTAGCAAGGGACTGCTTGGCCTGGGCCTCGACGCCCTCGGGCATCTTGCCAGTTGCGGGATCGATGCCCAGCTGGCCGGACAGGAACACCATGTTGCCGGTCTGGATACCAGGGGAATACGGGCCGATGGCTGCGGGTGCGTTATCGGAAGACACGACGGTCTTGCTCATGTTTTTCTCCTTACAAGTAAAAGGGAACGGGAGCGCGGCGTTCACACCGGGAGGCACAGTTCGGTCTGAACACCGCGCTTGATTGAGATAGTACTCAAGGTTTCCGCGCGATGCAAGATTATTATCACGTTGCGAGAATATTTTATCGCCCAACGGTTTCCCCGGACCGCTGAACGGTTCTCATGTGAAGCAGCCAGTCCAAGCTGCTGAAGACTTTATCCCGCTTAGAGCACGGGCATCGCCTGCCGCGACGGCACCACTATACTTTTGATTATCTGAGCATTTTGAAAGGCAGGATATGACCGCAACCGCCAGTCGAACCACCAACCGCAGACCCGAGCTTTTGGCGCCCGCCGGAGGGCCCGAGCCCTTTGCCGCCGCACTCGCCGCCGGGGCAGACGCCATCTACTGCGGCATGGGCAGCTTCAACGCCCGCCGCAAGGCCACCAACTTTACCGACGAGGCCTTTGAGCAGGCCTGCCGCGCCGCGCATCTGGCCGGCTCGCGCGTCTACGTCACGGTCAACATCGTCATCAAGGAATCCGAGATGAGCGATGCGCTGCAGCTCATCCATCGCTGCTCCACGCTGGGCGCCGACGCCTTCATCATCCAGGACTGGGGCCTGTTCTTTGAGGTCAAGCGCACGATGCCCAGCATCGAGACGCATATCTCGACCCAGGCGAACATCCACGACGACCGCGGAACCCTTTGGTGCCGCGAGCAGGGCGCCGACCGCGTGACCCTCTCGCGCGAGCTTTCCATCGACGAGATTGCCGCCATTCACGATGCCGCGCCCGATGTGGACCTTGAGGTCTTTAGCCATGGCGCCATCTGCTTTTGCTACTCGGGCCTGTGTCTGCTTTCGAGCTTTGCCATGGCGGGACGATCGGCCAACCGTGGCATGTGCGCCCAGCCCTGCCGCTTGCCCTACGAGCTGATCGACGAGAACGGCCGCTCGCTCTCCCCTGCCGGTCGCGAGCGCGCGCTGTGCCCGCGTGACACCAACACCTCGCAGCTTGTTCGCCGTCTGTATGACGCCGGCGCCGCGTCGCTCAAGCTCGAGGGCCGCATGAAGGCGCCCGATTACGTGTACTCCATCGTTGATGTGTATCGTCATCAGATTGACGATATGCTGGCCGATGTTTCGACCTCTAAGGACGAGGAAGCCGCCCGTCAGCGCCAGCTCAAGCGCTGCTTTAACCGCGACTTTACGCACGCCTATCAGGACGGCACCTCGGGCGACGAGATGATGAGCTATGAGCGTTCCAACAACCGCGGACAGATCGTGGGCACGGTGCTGGGCAGCCGCCCGGCCAACCGCGATGTGCGCGGCCTCAAGCCCGACGACCGCCGTCGCCGCGCCGCCATCGCCCGCATTGAGCTGTTTGAGCCCGTGGGCAAGGGCGACCTGCTGGAGCTTCGCCACGATAACGAGTTTGACCAGTTCCTGACCACCATTGCCGCCGATGATGCCGCTGCCGGCGATGTTATCGAGTGTCGCGTGCCCCGTAGCATGCCCGAGGGCTGCCGTGTCCGCGTGATTCGCAGCCAGCGTGCCATCGACGCCGCCGGCGCCGCGCTCAAGCGCGATGTGCTGCGCCGCCGCGCTGTTGATGTGTCCGTCGTGGCGCGCCTGGGCAAGCCGTTTACTGTCACACTCACCTGCTGTGACGACCCCGCGCTCACCGCCACCGCCACGGGCTTCACCGTCGAGGCCGCCAAGACCCGCGCCGTCGAGGCGGCGGACATGGTTGAGCATGTGGGCCGCATGGGCTCCTCGCCCTTTGAGGCAGCGAGCTTTGAGGTGGCGCTCGATGAGGGCTGCGGCATGGGCTTCTCCGCCGTGCACAAGGTGCGCGCCGCCGCCTGTAAAGCATTGGAGGAGGCCATTCTGGCGCCGTACGCGGAGCGCGCGAAAACGCTCGAGCTGCCGGCGATTGTCACCAGTGATTCCCGCCCCGCGCCCGAGCACTACCGCGACGAGCCGCAGATCTGCGCCACCGTCACCTCGCTCGAGGCCGCCGAGGCAGCGCGGGCGGAGGGTGCAACGCGCATCTACATGACCACCGACGCGCTCGATGCGGCCAAGCTCTCCCCCGCCGATACGTTTGAGCAGGACATCGTACCCGTGCTCGATGAGGTCTGCCGCGCCGTTGACCACGTCCGCGTTGACCCATGGGTTGTTGCCGGCGCCACGGTCGCTATTGGCAACATCTCTGAGCTTGCCCTGGCCGCCCAGGTTGGCGCCACGGCCGAGATTCGCTCTTGCCTGCCGGTGCACAACACGCCCTGCATGGAGGCGCTTGCCGAGCGCGGAGCCGGTGCGTTTTGGCTCTCGCCCGAGATCACGCTCGACGAGATTGTCTCGCTCGGCGCCGCCGCGCCCGCGGCTCTAGGCATCACCGTCTTTGGCCGCCCGCGCGTCATGACAAGCGAGCATTGCATTCTGCAGGTTGCCAACGGCTGCATCCACGATTGTGCCAACTGCCGCCTGCGTGCCCGCAAGCTCTCGCTCAAGAATATCGACGGAAAGGTCATGCCCGTCCGCACCGACATCCACGGCCGCTCTCGCCTGTACGACGCCTACCCCATCGACCTCACACCGCAGGTTCCACAGCTGCTCGACGCCGGCGTGCGCCGTCTTATGGTCGACGGAACCTTGCTCGAGGCCGATGAGATTGGCCGTGCCGTCGCTCGCGTCCGTCGCGCCGTCGAGGCCGCGCAAGCCGGCCGCAAGCCCGCTGCCCGCCTGCGCGGCGCGACCTCGGGCTGCATGTTTGTGGGAATTAGCTAACCGAAAGGCTTACACGTGAACGAAGAACCTCAAGTCCTCTACTGCGACGCCTGGCTCATGGCCATCGACAAGCCCGCCGGCATGATCGTCCACGGTGACGGCACCGGCGAGCGCACACTTACCGACTACGCCAGCGACCTGCTGCTGGCGATGGGCGACGGCTTTGCCGCGACCGACATGCAGCCGCTCAATCGCCTGGACCGCAACACCACCGGCGTGGTGCTGTTCTCGCTCGACAAGCAGACGCAGCCCGCCTTTGACCAGATGGTCATCGACCACGCATTCGAAAAGCACTATCTGGCGCTCGCCGAGGGCAAGATCGACTGGAACGAGAAGCTCATCGACAAGCCTATCGCCCGCGACCGTCACGACAGCCGCAAGATGCGCGTCGGCGCCAGCGGCAAGCCGTCTCAGACGCGCGTCAAGGTACTCAAGCGCCTTAAGAGCCGCCGCGGCCTGCCCACGCGCTCGTATATTGATGTCGAGCTGCTCACCGGCCGCAAGCATCAGATTCGCGTGCACCTGGCAAGCGAGCATCATCCCCTGGTTGGCGACGACCTGTACGGAACGCCGCGTCCCTGCGGCCTCATGCTCCATGCCCACAGCGTGTCCTTTACGCATCCCGTAACCGGCGAGCACATCCACATCGAAGCCCCCTGCCCCTGGGAGCCCTAAAACCTGCCAAAAAGGGACAGGTTTATTTTGGCAGGTTTTATCTGGACAAACGTCATGCCGCCACGATGACTCAGCCGCGGTCCCAAAACGTCTCGATCTGTAACAGTTAGAGCCCATTTTCCGGTCTATCTGTTACAGATCGAGACATTCGAATCCCCCTCAAGGGAAAATCTCAATCTGTAACAATAACTCGGCAAAATCGATCCCAAATGTTACAGATTGAGACAAAGGAACGGCGCAATTCGGAAGTATTTCAATCAGTAACACCTAGCCCACTTTAAGCGGTCCAGTTGTTACAGATTTAGACTAAACCGGTAGACAACGAAAGCGGCAACGCCCGTAATGGACGTTGCCGCTTTTCTATTGAGAAAACTACTCAGTTTTCATTACTAACCACCACAATGGGGACGGGCACCTTCGCGGTGGTTTTGGCCTTAGCCCGTCCCTGCCGTTAGACCGTGACGACGTTGTCCATTGCCCGGTACTTGGCGGGGACCTCGCCTGCGGTAATAATCGTTGCATCGCGGAAGTCCGCGAACTTGACGGGCGCCACCATGCCAAATTTGCTGGCGTCCGAGATTACGAAGCGTTTGGCCGTATGGCGCATCGAGATACGCTTGACCTGCGCTTCCTCGATATCGGGAGTCGTAAAACCCTGCTCGGCGGCAATGCCGTTAGAGCCCCAAAAGCCGCAGTTGAAGTTGTAGCGGTCTAGAGTTGCCAAGGCATCGGGGCCAACGAGCGCCTCGGTCTCGGGTTTGAGCTCGCCGCCCAGCACCACGGTACGCATGCCGCGCAAAGCGAGATGCTGAGCATGGAGCACGGAATCAGTCACATAGGTGACCCCTTCGAGATGCGGAAGATGCTCGATGAGCCTGAGCGTCGTCGAACCCGAATCGATGTACACAAAGCTCTCGGGCTCTACCAGCGCCGCCGCACGGGCGCAGATACGTTCCTTGTCGTCGTTATGGAGATCGCTGCGCTCATTAAGCGTTAGGTCGCGCGTCACGTGCGCGCGCTCAAGGCTCGTCGCCCCACCGTGCACCTTGGCGATACGGTGTGCGCGATTGAGCGTCTGCAGGTCGCGCCGAATGGTAGACGCCGTCACGCCCAGGGCTTCGGCAAGCTCCGGCACGGTAACCGAGCCGGTCTGCTGAACCATCGACACGATCGCGTTGAGCCTATCTTCCGCTAGCATCGCTTACTCCTCCTCGGGGTACACGACTCCCCAGTCGGCGCGTAGCTTGGTCATCAGCTCCATAACATCAGAAGCATAATCCAGCAGCTCACGCTTAGAGTCGTCGCCGGCAACGGCCTTCTCAAGATCGGCCATCTCATAGCAAAGGGCGTAAGCCTCGGTGCCGGCGTGGACCTCCTCGCGGTGGCCGTCCGCAGTCCACACGATGGTCGCGTGATCGGCGCGCGGATACTCGTTGACCTCGATATAGCACTTATCGAAGCTAATAATCGAGCGCTTGGGTTGCTTGGAGTGGAGCGTGAGGCTCACAACACCCAGCTGCTGCTCGGCATTACGGCAGACGATGCCGCCCGCAACGTCAACACCGGTCTCACAGGTGTTGCCCAACGAAACGACCTCAATGGGCTGGCTTGCCATAAAGAGACGCATGACGGACAGGGCATACACGCCAATGTCGAGCATGGCACCGCCAGCAAGGTTGCGGTTGTAGAAGCGATTGGTCAGATCGCCGTACTCCTTGTAGCTACCAAAGTTGAGCTGGGCGAGGTTCATGCGACCAAACTCGCCGGCATCCATGCGACGGCGCAGCTCTTGATACAAGGGCATATGAAGCACCGTGGTGGCGTCCATGAGGACGACGTTGTGCTCGTCGGCGATGGCACGCGCCTCGTCGAGCTCAGCGGAATTGAGGGTAATGGCTTTCTCGCAGAGCACGTGCTTGCCGGCGGCCAGCGCGTCACGCAGATAGGTGATATGCGTGTTGTGCGGCGTGGTGATATAGACGGCGTCGATGCCCGGATCGGCGTAGAGGTCCTCAACCGATTCATAGACCTTCTCGATGCCATACTGCTCAGCAAAAGCCTGAGCCTTGGACAGCGTACGGTTGGCGACGCCCGCAAGCTTGCGGCCGGCAAGAGCGAGAGACTGGGCCATCTGGTTGGCGATAACGCCGCACCCGATCACAGCCCAACGAAGCTCGGGAGCCGTAAAGATATCATCGGGGAATGGCTTGTCCTGGACCGAAGCGAACGCTGCTTTTGCGGCTGCCGCGGAGTCGAGTGGAGCCTGCTTGGAATCTACCATATGTGCCTCCTGTGTCATAGAACGTCTTGCATTTCGGATAGCTCTATATTCGCACAAACACGCGCGTCTGTGCGCGTTTTTGCGTATCTCACCGCTAAACGGTCATTTTTGTCCCGTAAACGGCGCATCTATACGCATATTCACGCAATCCCACGCACGCAAATACGCACAAATGCGAACCGGTCATTGCTCAGAGACAGGGGCTTATGCTTAGAACTCAAAAGACAGGATGATCCGCTTCGCCTTCGCTCATGGCGCGCTGCAGCTCTAAGGACCGTCCCAAACTGCCGACAGAAAAGGAACGTTCCAAACTGCAGACAGAAAAAGAACGTCCCCAGGCGCCGGCATTTCAAGAGCACTCATTTAAGTCTGTCCCCAATGAGTGGGAGTAATCAGAGACCCTTTGCGAGGGAGGCCGGACGTGGCCTTCCTCGTTTTTATTCATGGACTTTAGTCCGTGCCGCGCGGCACGCGCGGCATAGAAAGCCACCCGCTCAGCGGGTGGAGGCCAATTTCCGCTACGCGACAAAAACCTTCCCCCTAGCATGAGGATTGTTCAGGTCATCATACTAGGGGGAAGGTGATTGCTGTGGCCCAGAAAGCCAACAGCCTCGCGTACACGAAATGGCTGTGCAAGTACCGCATCGCACCGAGGTCAAGCTCATCGCCGCCATCGTCGAGAAGCACCCCAAGGTGCGCTTTGCCGCGAGCCGCACCTCGGCCCACGCCGACCTCTACGACCGCATGGAGCAGGCCCTGTGCGAGTGCGTGGCCAACGCGGTGGAGGTCGTCCGCTCCGACATCAGCCCCGCGCTTCTTGTCCACACCGGTCCAAACCTCGTGAGTGTGGCGGTCCAGGGACTCTAGCGGAGGCGGGGCGTCCTGCCCCAAAAACAAATGCAAAAGACGAGCACTTCTTGCCGCTCAATTGGCAAGAAGCGCTCGTCTTTTCTTAACGCGTTGTATGGCGGAGAGAGCGCAAGTTACGCGAGCGCCCTTCTTGCCAGCTCGGCCGCGCCGAGGATTCCTTGGTCGCCGCCGCAGCCCGGGGCGCAGATGTAGCTCTCCATGTCCTTAAGCTCGGCGGTCTGGATGTAGCCACCCAGATATTCGAGGGTCTTCTTGCGGACGATGCCGTAGAGCTGCTCCTGGTGCATCACGCCGCCGCCGAGGACGATGCGGCGAGGCGAGTACATGAGCACGAGGTTCGCGCACATCTGCCCCAGATAATCCCCCTCGAGCGCCCACACCTCATCGTTGTCCGCGAGCTCGGCCGCGGGCTTTCCCCAGCGCGCGGCGATGGCGGGGCCGGAGGCGAGCCCCTCGAGACAGCTCGCGTGGCTCGGGCAGACGCAGCGTCCCTCCTCGGTGGGACGGGTCCTTACCAGCATGTGACCGGCCTCGGGGTGCAGCATGCCGTGAAGGAGTCTGCCCGCGCACATGACGCCCGCGCCCACGCCGGTGCCGATGGTCACGTAGACGGCGTCCTCGAGCCCCTTGCAGCAGCCGAAGACCACTTCGCCGAGGCAGGCAACGTTCACGTCCGTGTCGTAGGCCACCGGAATCCCGAGGGCGTCGGCGAACGCGGCGCGAAGACCATGGCCTCGCCACGCGAGCTTGGGCGTCTGGAGGATGGAGCCGTAGCGCTCGTCGTTGGGGTCGACGCAGGTCGGGCCGAAGGCGCCGATGCCCAACGCGTCCACATCGCGGGCGGTGAACCACTCGATCATCTGCGGAACGGTCTCGGCGGGCGTAAGCGTCGGGGTCTCCATACGGTCGAGGACCTCGCCGTCGCCGGACACCACGGCACAGACCATCTTGGTCCCGCCGGCTTCGAGGGCGCCGAGCCTCATTTGCTTTTCGCTCATGTGATCCTCCTTACAAAGGGACGCCCGCAGTCATGGTCAACCGCGGGCGCCCATAACGTTGGCTTGTTTCGAGGCGACCCTACCTGGGCACGCGGTCCTGCCTTGCGGCAAACGGGGCGAGCACGGCGTGCGGCTCGCTTTGGTACCAGTAGGCGACGGTGGAGATGTCGTCCTCGCGCTCGTAGAGCTTGATGTCGTCGTTGCCGAGGTCCTGGAACGTCACGCGCAGGTCCTCCTTGAACGAGATCGGGTCGGGAAGGTGCCACCTGTAGAGGCCGTGCCTGGGCAGCGCGTCGTCGTTAGTCGCGAGCATCGGATTCGGGTTCGGCTTGCCCGCGCTGAAGCGGTCGCGCGTGGCGTCGCGCGTCGAGCGGTACGGGTAGCCGGCGAACAGCGTGTTGAAGCACTGCGCCTCGGGCAACGCGTGGGGCGGCCTGTCGAGGAAGGCCCAGGCACCGCCGAAGTAGTCCTCGGCTCCCGTCGAGGTGACCGTGGGGAACTCCTCGTCGCCGTCGAGGAAGAACTTCATCTCGCCCTCGCCCCACCAATAGCGCTCCAGGGCGCACAGGGCCATGTAGGTGCCGACGTAGTAGCCCTTGCCGCGCACGCCGTCGAGCACGGTGTAGTCGACGCCCCTGCGGGTGCTGCGCTCGCGGTTAAAGCGGGCGTGGAAGTACATGGCGTCGTCCGGCACGTCGGTGAGCGCGTAGTTGAACGTGTAGAAGATGTACTTAATGAACCCGGGGTGCTCGCTCGTAAGCGTGACCTTGGCGTGCTTCCTGAAGGGCATCTCGAAGTAGCAGTTCATGCCGCCCGTCGGGTTCACGCAGATGGGCATCGAGTTGACGATGGCGCGCTCACCGAAGCCGTTGCAGAAGAAGTCGCCGACAGGGCACTCGACCGAGGGGGTCTCCTCGTCGTCCCAGTAGAAGCGCAGCACGAGGTCACGCATGACGAAGCTGCCGGCGGCGGTCTTGTCGGGGACGGTCATCCAGATGTGGCGGATGATGCCGGGGCCCTCGATGTCCGCGAGCGTGATGGTCTCGCCGGACTCAAGGGGCACGCAGCACGAGCCCTTGCGGCCGACGCCGAGGTGGCTGGCCGACATGGCGGCGCGGCCCTTCTCGCCCGTGATGTTCTCGGGGGTGATGGCGCGGCTTTCCTCACCGCCGTGCATCCACACGTCCTTAAGGAACTCTCTCATCGTCGACCTCCTCTATTCGTCGTCGTCGCACTCGGCGGAACTGGCACCGTTCACGTAGATGATCTGCTGGCGCGCCTCGTTGACGAGGGCGTCGAAGTCGAGTTTCTCGTCGGGGCGCGCGAGCGCGACCGTCATGGCGAGCGGGAGGTTGACACCCGCGATCACGTGGATCCGGTCGGAGGCGAAGCGGGAAAAGCGCTGGTTCACGCTGCCGCCGTACGCGTCGGTGAGGACGACGACCTCGTCAGTGCCCGAAAGAGCCGCCTCGACCGCCGCGTCGAGCCCCTCGCCGTTGTCGTTCACGTAGGCGCACACGGCGTTGACGGCGTCGCCCTTACCCGTAAGGAACTCGAGGGTGTCCTTGAAGCCCTGGGCGAGAAGGGAATGGCTCGCCACAACTATCTTTCTCATTGATTCACCAATCTCTTGGGTCGAAGCTAGGCGAGGATGCCGGCGGCGGAGGCGACCATCGCGAGGACGATCACCACGAGGATGAGGGCCGTCATGCTCGCGTTCTTCTTGGTAAGAAGGTAATACGCGCTTCCCGTGATGGCGGCGGGGATCATGGCAGGCAGGATCTTGTCGAGCAGCGGCTGAATCTCCATCGCGACGTCGCCGAAGCTGAAGCTAATCGGGCAGGTGACGCCGATGACCGAGGCGATGAGGCAGCCGACCACGGTGAGGCCGAGCACGGAGGCGGCGGCAGTGAGGTTGGGAAGCTTCTCGCTGAAGTCGGTGACGAGCTTCACGCCCTGCTTGTAGCCGAACTCGAGGGCGTGCATGCGGACCCAGAAGATGGCCAGGATGAGCGCGAACCAGATGCCGGCTCCCACGGGGTTGCCCTCGATGGCCATGTAGGCGGCGATGGAGCCCATGATGGTCGGGATCATGGTCATGAGCAGGGAGTCGCCGACGCCGGCGAGCGGTCCCATGGTGCCGATCTTCAGGTCTTGGACGGCGTCCGCCGCCGCTAGGCCGTCGCGCTCCTCCATGGCCACGCAGGCGCCAAGGATGATGGCGGCGAGCCAAGGCTGGGTGTTGTAGTAGCGGAAGTGGTTGTTGAGCGCTTGCTTATAGTCCTCGTCGTTCGTGTAGATCTTCCTCAGGACCGGCGAGAGGGCGTAGGCGACTGAGGCGCCCTGCTGGGTCTGGTAGTTGAAGGTGCACACGCTCATGAGCCAGCGCCAGTTCGCGTTGCGCAGGTCCTTCTTGGTGACCTTGTAGCCGGAGGGCTTGCCCTCGGCGACGGCGGTGATGTTCTCGTTTTCCATGGTTACTCATCCTCTCCGATGAAGGCGTCTGCGGAAGCGTGGGCGGCGAGCTCGGTGTCCCTCTCGGCACGCTGGTAGAACGCAATCGCGAGGGCAACGCCGACGATGGCGGCGCCGATGATGGGCACGTTCAGGAAGGCCGAGAGGAAGAAGCCGGCGAGCAGGTACTGGAAGTACTTGGCGGTTGGCATGTAGCGGAGCAGCATGGCGATACCGACGGCCGGGAGCATCTTGCCGGCGAGGGTGAGGCCGGAGAGGAACCACTGGGGCATGACCTCGAGGAGCCAGTTGACGGCGGGCTGGCCGAGCGTCACGGAGACAAAGACGGGCAGGGCGGCGCACAGGCCGAAGAGCGCGGGGCAGACCCACAGGATGGCGTTCATCTGATTGAACTTACCCTCGTTGCAGAACTTCTGGGACTTCTCGACGACAAAGCCGTTGAGGATCTTGGCGACGACGTCGAGCTGGATGCCGAGCATGCCGACCGGCAGGCCGATGGCGAGGCCCGTGTCGGAGCCCAGGGTCACGCCGTAGGCGGTGGCGATGATGGCCATCGTGCCGTAGTCGGGAATGGAGGAGCCGCCGAAGCCCGCGACGCCGAGCTGCATGAGCTGAATGGTGCCGCCGATGACAAGGCCGGTCTTCCAGTCGCCCATGACGACTCCGGTGATGAGGCCCCAGAAAACGGCGTAATTGACGAAGATCATCGGGATGCCGTAGTAGTCCACGTGCTTGATGAAGGCCAGTAGGGTCAAAAGGACGACCTGCAGGATAGTGAAGTTGACCATATTTCCCCCTTAGATGAGGTCTGCGACGGAGACGGGCTTGTCGGCGGGCACGAACTGGGCCGTCACCTTGACGCCACGGGCGATGAGCGCCTTGTAGCTCTGGACGTTCTCGGCGGAGGCGTAGGCGCGCTGGGTGAGCTGGATGCCGTCCTCCTTGACGAGCGAGCCGCCGACGACCAGCGACGGGAGCTCGACGCCCGACTCGACCAGGCGAAGCATCGTCTCGGGCTCCTTGGCGATGACGAAGACCTTCTCGCGGTCGTACTTGCCCGCGGCGAAGTTCTTGAGCGCGGTCTGCTCGGAGATGATCGAAACGGCCATGCCCGCGGGGCGCGCCATCCTCATGGTGGACTTCAGGACCTCGTCGCCGGCGACCTTGTCGTCGATGACCATGACTCGGGTCGCGCCCGACACCGGGGCCCACTGCGTCACGATGATGCCGTGAAGCAGGCGATTGTCGATTCGTGCCATAACAACACTCATGTTTGCTCCTATCAAATGAAGTTTTGCGTTCGGTACTGCCTCGGCGCTATCCGGATTCGCGCCGGGCAAGGGGTTATCGGATTATTGAGGACGCGCGGTCAGCTTGCGGCGGCGCGGGGAAGGTCACTCGTCGAGCAGGAGGTCCGAGGAGCCGAGGCGCTCTTCTCGCGCCGGGGCGGCACTCACGCTTATGTAGTCGAAGACATATGCGATCTCGCTTACGGGAACCTCTACGCGATAGCGCGTCGAGATGCTCGAGAAGCTCTGCCTGAAGGACTCGATGAAATCGGCGCGTTCCTCCTCGAAGCGGTCCTGGCCAACGTAGGTCTCAATGGGGTTTCTGGTAACAAGGCGCTCGACGAGACAGCAGAGGTGAACGTAGAGCCCAATGATGGCGTTGCTGCCGATCTTCTCGCCTGTCCTGCGCTGAAGCTCGTGCACGGCGCTCTCGATCTCATGGAATAGCCGCTCCGGGTCGAGGATGGTGATGGAGCGGATGACGTTCTGCAGCGTCATGTTCGAGAGCAGCTTCTCGTGGAAAGAAGAGAGCTCGGAAGCGTCAAGCCACCTGCCGAACACGGCATCAACCTTAGAGGCGGACGCCGTCGACATGATGTCCTCGAGGGCGACGAAGGGGACGGAGGCGACCCCGGGGTCTCCCGTGCCGATGACGGCACAGACGCGGTGCTCGGAGAAAACGGCGTCGTTCGACCCGTTCGCGACGAGCTGCTTGAAGGGCCTCGTGAGCAGGCGCGCGCCTATGGTGCGCGGGAGGCTCTGCGAGACGAGCTGGCGTATCCTCTCCGCGGCGTCGACCCCGGACTCGGAGCAGAAGACGATGGCGTCCTCACGGTTGACGCGCTCGATCACCTTGCAGTGCGTCACGCACGCGGCGGTCGCATCGCCAAGAACCTCGGCGATGGACTTGCCGCCGAGCAGCCCGACCCCGATCTCGAGCGCAAGACCGGTAGAGACGTTGTTCACCACGCCGATAGTGGAGTCGGTAACGTTCTCGAGGGCCTTATAGGCCTCCTCCAAGGAGCCCATGTCGACGAGGAACACGACCCCGGTGCAGTAGGAATGGCGGTCGACGAGGCGCTGGAGCGGACCGACGATGTCCTTCAGCTGCTGGTCGTAGGGCATGTCAACAGCCTCGTACACATGCATGCCGAGCATACGGTTCGCCGCGTCGGCGATGCTCGTCGCCGTTGAGTAGCCGTGGGACAAGATGACGCAGAGCGTCCGAAGGGCCTTCGCATCGCGAGACTCCGATGCGACGCACAGCGTCAGAAGCGTCTTCGTGAAGTGATCGAGCGAGATTCCCAGCGCCCCTTCCACGTCTGCGGCGACCTGATCGGAGACACTCGAGGCAAACGGCAATTCGGAGGTCACGGCACCGAGGAGATGGGAGATTTGCTCCGCACAGGCAGACTTTCGCTTAGCCAGGCCGATACCCGGCCACAACTGCAGGCAAATCTCCTGGGCCAGTAGAAAAGCGACCTTCCTCGAAAGCTCGATGCCATAAGAAGAGCCTGCGTCGGCAAGGACCGCGCCCACGACGCGCTCGAAGGCGCGCGACCTCGAGGAGGCGACGCCGTGGTCGAAGATCAAGTGATCCTCAACGCCGCGCACAGCGGAGACAGCTTGCGAGACAAGCTCGGAGACAGAGAGCTCTCCGGCGCAGAATCGCTCATCGAGGGAGCACAGGGCATCGAGCGCCTGCTCGACCGGCCCTGTGCTCTCGGCGGCATCCAGAGACGCGTCGATCAGAACGCCATCGTCGGGCTGTTGATCGATCTGCGCGGAGGAGAGGAGCCCGCTGGGAAGAAGATACGGGCGAACGACGACGTAGTCGCCCTCGCGATTGAGGAACGCTTTGGCGCAGCAGTTCGTCACGCAGGCGCGCAAGCCGGCGATGTTATCGGAAAAGTCCGCGTTCACGAGGCAACGGTATGCGCCGCGGCTGATCTTCACATCAGAACCGATTCGGCACCCCTCGCTGCGCAGGAAGCTCAAGATGAGATCCTCGCGCTCCTCGGGGGTCCGCTCCTTGAGTGAGGGGACGCGGGCACAGATGGGCATTTTGCTGTAGGCCGAGGAAACCTTCAGGTCATCGGCGGATAGCGTCGTCGAAAGAACGAGGCGAGCGCGCGGCGCATCCTGGGAGGCATCGAGCCCGAGGGCCGTCGCAAGGCAGTGCTCCATCGCAGAGGGAGAGAGTGCCTCGATGCCGTTGACAAAGACCACACCCCCGCGCGCATTCGCGATCGACTCGTCAAGAAGCCCGTTGAACGAGGCGGCGTCCGGGACCCCGGCGCAGTCGATGCGCACATAGGAGGAGTCGCGGGACAGCAAGCCCTGGTTCTTGCCGTACTCGTACACAAGGCGAGAAAGGAAAGACTTACCGACACCCACGCCGCCGCTCAAGAGGATGGGCAGGCCAAACGGAGGGTACTGAACCGCAGCCTTGCACTGCTCGACAACGGAGCTGAGGCTCATGTCGAAGCCCACGGCACGCGCGAAGTCGCGGTGATCGGCGATTCCCGTCGCCTGGATGAGGTCGGCGAGCGAGGCGTACTCGCTTGCAGAGAGCTTTACCTGAAAACGCTTCTGGAACGCGCGGCGATGAAAATAACGGACAGGCCTGCCCGCCACCTTAACCACAAGACCGGCGCGAACAAGGTCGTTGAGGTACTGGCTCGCCAGGCTCCTGGAGATGATGAGTGTCTCGGCGATGTCGGAGGTGGACAGACGGGCAAGGTCGTCGAGGGAGACGGCAGAGGTGAGGGCCTCGAGATGCTCGAGAATCCTGTCCCTCATGTCGACGGGTTTCTTTGCCAAGCTGTCCTGTGTGGTCTTGTCCATGACTTCTTACCTCCTCGTACAAGGAGTATAAGGGGAGAACAGAGAACGGAAGGGGGCGCGTGGGGGAATCAACAGCTCCGAGGAAAAGTCCACCACTTGAGGGGCAGAAAACAACGGCCATTGAACATTCAGGGCCGACGCTCAACACTTCGGCTCGACACTTCGCTTTGGAAAGGGCCCCGGCGCGCCGGGGTCCCAACATAAAGAAGGGCCCCGGCGCGCAGGGCCTAAAGCTTAACCATGCGCGCGGCGATGCGGGCGCAGTCGCAGGCGGCCTTCTTCTCGAAGGTGTTGTAGTCGACGACCCGGCCCTCGGCGCAGGGCTTGTCGCTGATGGCGCGCACGACGACGAGGGGCACGCCGTTGAGATAGGCGGCCTGCGCGATGGTGCAGCCCTCCATCTCGCAGCACAGGCCGCCGAAGGTCGCGAGGATTCGCTCCTTCTGTTCCGCGGGCGAGACGAACTGGTCGCCGGAGACGACGCGGCCCTTGAGGACCTTAATGTCGGGGGCGACGGCGGCCGCGGCGGCGCACGCCGCCAGCAAGGGCCGGAACGGATCGCGCAAGATCAAGGCGTCGCCCGGGAGGTCGGGCGTTACCGTCAGCCGGCGCCGCGTCTGCCGCATCATGAGGGAGAACGGCCTGGCCGGCGCATACGGCAGGAAGAGGTTCAAGGTGCACCCCGGGGCGGTCAACGAGGCCGACGTGTCGAACGTCGTCGCGCGCGGCTTCGGCGGCAGGGCGCCGTGCACCCATATATGCAGCGACTTGGCCTGCGTGCGCGTCGGGGCGTCGTGGAACTACGTCTGCCTGCTCGTCGACCTCTGCAACGGGGAGATCGTCGGCCACTCCGAAGGACCGAGGAGGGACGCACGAGCGCCGAGCCAAGCTCTTGGATTACGTGCACTGGTACAACAACTTCAGGATCCACTCGACGCTGGGCTACATGTCGCCGGTCGAGTTCAGGGAGGCGGGGCCGTCCCTCCCGGAATCGTCCAAATAAGTGTTGCCAATCCATAGCCGATCCAGCCATCATCAACGCGAAGGCGGACGTCAGGAAAAGCTCGGCTTGAGCTCGGTCGGACGCGGCCTGTGGGGCATCATTCAGGCTCAGGGGGTCTCCTTGTCTTCTTCGGTCGCAACCTGAATGATAGGGACGGCCCCTTCTCTCTTTCCCCTTCGTTTTCGACGCGTCACCCTCTCGGCGGGCTTAAGGCCCGCGCTCGCGGGTGCAGGGGCTACGCCCAAATCCCAAAAACGTAACGACGTGCTCGAAGCGTTTCCGGACGTCAGCGTAATCTCAAATCCCGTTCGTCAACTCATGGGCAAGCCACCTGAGACTACTCATTTCTCCTACTGGCAATGAAAACCTGCGACCTGCAGTTTTGCAAACTGCTTGAAAGCCACCTGCGTTGATTCACTTCCTATTGCAGCTGGCGGCTTGCACGCGAAAAGGCATTTAAGTTTCAAAACGGGCGTTTTCGGCGCTATCGAGCCTCCAAAGGCATCCCGCCGCGCCCTTTGGGACAAAAACAAAAACTCAAAGCCCTGAGTTCGAAAATAGTTTTTGGAGTTGTCCCGACTTTTGTCCCCGAAGCCGACGAAACGCGACAGGGTGTCACCTGGCAGCACTCGATTCGAGACGGCACCGAAAACTGGATGCAACCGGAATGACGGGACGGCAGAACCGAAGCCATCGAGTAGGGATAGAAAAAGGCCCGGGTGCCGTGGCATCCGGGCCTTTGCTAGCAACTTGATGTTGCGGGCAGCTTAGAACTTGTGACCGCACTTCTTGCAGACGCGCAGCTTGTTCTTGCCGTCCTTCTCGTGACCGACGCGGGTAACCTTACCGCACTCGGGGCAAACGAGATTGACGTTGGAGGCGTCGATGGGAGCCTCCTGCGAAACGATACCGCCCTGCTGGTTGGCAGCGTTGGGCTTGACGGCCTTCTTGACGACCGAAACGCCCTCGACAACGACCTTGTTCTCGGCGGGGAGAGCACGCAGGACAACGCCCTGCTTGCCGCGATCCTTACCAGAGAGAACCTGGACCTTATCGCCCTTCTTGATATACATATATCTCCCCTAACTACAGGGTCTCGGGAGCGAGCGAGACGATCTTCATGTACTTCTTGTCACGAAGCTCGCGAGCGACGGGCCCGAAGATACGGGTGCCGACGGGCGAACCATCGTTGTTGATGACAACGCAGGCGTTCTCATCAAAGCGAATGTAGGAGCCATCCTTGCGGCGGATCTCCTTAACGGTGCGAACGACGACGCAACGGACAACGTCCTTCTTCTTGACGTTGGCGCCAGGGGTAGCCTCCTGGACAGCACCGATGAACACATCGCCGATGCCTGCATAACGACGCTTGGAACCGCCAAGCACCTTGATGCAGCGAATCTTGCGAGCGCCGGAGTTGTCGGCGACGTTCAGCATGGTTTGCATCTGAATCATGGTAGATGTTCCTCCGAACTAAGAACCGAAGAGAGGTGCGCAGCCTTTATACGGCCCGTGGTATGCAAGCCAGGCATACGCACATCTTCGGAAACGTACAAGTCGTAAGAGCGACTGCTTATTTAGCGCGCTCGACGACCTCGATGAGGCGCCAACGCTTCATCTTGGACATAGGACGGGTCTCCATAACGCGGACGGTGTCGCCCACGCCAGCCGTGCACTCCTCGTCGTGAGCGTGCAGCTTCTTGGAGCTGGTCATCATCTTGCCGTACTTGGGGTGACGCTTGCGCTCGGTGATGGTGACAACAATGGTCTTGGCACCGGAGACGGAGGTAACGACACCCGTACGGACCTTACGCGAGTTACGCGAATCAGTCATGTTCTCTCCTTAGGTCCTACTCGGCGACAGCGGACTTCTCCGCTGCGATCTCGCGGGCGCGCTGCTCCGTGAGGACGCGAGCGATGTCCTTCTTCACGGTGTTGACGCGAGCGGTGTTGTCCAGCTGGCTGGTGGCCATCTGGAAACGAAGGTTAAAGAGCTCGGCGCGCATTTCCTTCAGCTTCTCAACGAGCTGAGCGTCCGAGAGCTCACGAATCTCTGCGGGCTTCATTAGTTCTCCTCCTTGGCGGCGGCGGCGTCCTCAGCAGCCCACTTGGCCTCGAGAGCGGCCTCCTCAGCCATCTCCTTCTCGATGCGCTGCTCAGCGTTCTTAGCAGCAACAATCTTGGTCTTGATGGGAAGCTTGTGCTGTGCAAGACGCAGAGCCTCGCGAGCGACCTCCTCGGGAACACCCTTGACCTCGAACATGATGCGGCCGGGCTTGACGACGGCCACCCACTCCTCGGGGTTACCCTTACCAGAACCCATGCGAGTCTCGGCAGGCTTCTTGGTGATGGGCTTATCGGGGAAGATCGTGATGTAGACACGACCGCCACGCTTCATGTAGCGGGTCATGGCAATACGAGCGGCCTCGATCTGACGGTTGGTGATCCAATGGGCCTCGAGAGCCTGGATACCAAACTCGCCGAAATGCAGCTCGGTATTACCCTTGGCCTGGCCCTTCATGGAGCCACGCTGCACCTTGCGGTGAAGAATACGCTTAGGGGCAAGCACTACTGACCCCTCCTCTCGGAGTTACGACGACGAGGACGGGAAGAGCCCTCGAGTGCAGGGTTGGGAACGGGCTGGCCCGGGAGCTTCTCGCCCAGGTAGATCCAGACCTTCACGCCGCAAGCGCCCATGGTGGTGCTGGCGACAGCCGTGCCATAGTCGATCTTGGCGCGGAGGGTGTGCAGAGGCACGCGACCCTCACGGTACCACTCACGACGGCCCATCTCGGCGCCGCCGAGACGACCGGAGCACTGGATACGGATGCCCTTAGCGCCGGCCTTGCGGGCGGACTGGACAGCCTTGCGCATAGCGCGACGGAAGGCAACGCGGCCCTCGAGCTGCTCGGCGATGGACTGAGCAACGAGGTTGGCGTCGAGCTCGGGGCGCTTGATCTCGACAACGTCGACGGAGAGCTGACCCTTGGAGACGCCAGCAACCTTCTCGAGCTCGGTGCGGAGGGTATCGATCTCGGCACCCTTCTTACCGATGACAACGCCGGGGCGAGCGGTGAGGATGATGACCTTCACCTTGTCGCCAGCGCGCTCGATCTCGACGCGGGAGACAGCTGCGCGGGAAAGACGCTTCTCGAGGTACTTGCGGATCTCGAGATCGTTACCGAGGGTCTTAGCGTAATCCTTCTCTGCGAACCAGCGGGAGCGCCAGTTCTCGGTGATGCCAAGACGGAAGCCGGTGGGGTAGACTTTCTGACCCATACAGCTTTACGCCTCCTTTCGAGGAGCAACGACGACGGTGATGTGGGAAGTACGCTTCAGAATGCGAGAAGCGGAACCCTTGGCGCGGGGACGGATGCGCTTAAGCGTCGGACCCTCGTCAACATAGGCAGCGGCGACAACCAGGTTGTCGGCACGCAGACCGTTGTTGTTCTCGGCGTTCGCAACGGCGGAACGGAGAACCTTCTCGACATCCACGGCGACGGCGCGGTCGCAGAAGTGGAGGATGTCGAAGGCCTGAGCGACAGGCTTGCGGCGGATCAGATCGACCACCAGGCGGGCCTTGCTGGGGGAAACACGCACGTACTTAGCGACGGCGCGAACCTCGGTGGCCTCAGTTTCAATAGACTTAGTTGCCATTTACGGTTAACCCCCTATTTGGCCTTGTGGCCACGGAACGTACGAGTCGGCGCGAACTCGCCGAGCTTGTGACCAACCATGGACTCGGTAACATACACGGGCACATGCTTGCGGCCGTCGTGGACGGCGATGGTGTGACCAACCATCTCGGGGAAGATGGTGGACGCGCGGGACCAGGTCTTCACGACGTCCTTCTTGCCAGCCTCGTTCATCGCGGTGATACGCGAGAGAAGGCGAGTCTCCACGAACGGGCCCTTTTTGAGACTTCTGCTCATAAGTGCTTTCTCCTAAAACTCGGTATCCGAAATTACTTCTTACGGCGACGAATGATGTGCTGGTTCGAGACCTTCTTCTTCTTGCGCGTACGAAGGCCCTTCGTCGGCTTACCCCAGGGGGTAACAGAGGGACGACCAGAGGTGTGGTTCTTGCCCTCGCCACCGCCGTGCGGGTGGTCGACAGGGTTCATGACGGTACCGCGGACGGTCGGGCGCACGTTCATGTGACGCTTACGGCCGGCCTTGCCGATGACGATGTTGGCGTGATCGGCGTTGCCGACCTCACCGACGGTGGCGCGGCAGGTAACGAGGATGCGGCGCATCTCGGAGGAAGGCATACGGACGATAGCGTACTTGCCCTCCTTACCCATCAGCTGGCAGGAGTTACCGGCGGAACGGGCGATAGCAGCGCCCTTGCCCGGCTGGAACTCGACGGCGTGGATGAGCGTACCGACGGGGATGTCGGCGAGGGGCAGAGCGTTGCCCGGCTTGATGTCGGCGTCAGAACCGGACATGATGGTCTGACCGACCTCGAGGCCCTTGGGGGCCAGGATGTAGCGCTTCTCACCGTCAGCGTAGTGCAGCAGAGCGATGCGAGCGGAACGGTTCGGATCGTACTCGATCGTGGCAACCTTGGCGGGCACGCCGTCCTTGTTGCGCTTGAAGTCGATCACGCGGTAACGACGCTTCACGCCGCCGCCCTGGTGGCGGGTGGTGATGCGGCCGTTGTTGTTACGACCGGCCTTCTTGGGCAGGGGCTCGAGAAGAGACTTCTCGGGCTTGGTGCAGGTGATCTCGGAGAAATCGGAGATCGTCTGCCAACGCCTACCAGCGGAGGTCGGCTTAAGGTGCTTTACAGCCATTACAATCCCTTTCAATAGGAATCCGTTAGCCATCGCAGACAGGGATTCGAGGTTCTGCCTCGGGTGCGATGACACCGGACGTATACACGGTTCCGGGCGTGTCCATTTTATACGCCCAAAACCTTGAGCTCTCGCCTCCCCTATTTGGGAGGCATGAGCTCACTCAACAACAGCGAGTCTTAGGCCTGGTTGCCAAAGACCTCGATGGTGTCGCCCTCGGCCAGCGTGACGATGGCCTTCTTCCAAGAACGGGTCTTGCCGGCGACATAGCGCACGCGCTTGGTCTTGGGCTTGACCGTCAGGGTGTTCACGCGAACGACCTTGACGCCGAAGATCTCCTCGACAGCGTCCTTGATCTGATACTTGTTAGCATCCTTGGCGACCTCGAACGTGTACTTGTTCAGCTCCATACCGGAGAAGGAACGCTCGGACACGATCGGACGGATGATGATCTCGTGGGCGGTCATTTATGCAAGCACCTCCCCGAAGTGAGCGGCGATGTCGGCGGGCATCAGCACGGCGTTGTTGTTGACGAGATCGTAGGTGTTGGCCTCGTCGGCAGTGATGATGAACGTCTTGGGAATGTTGCGGAACGACAGGTAGGCGTTGACGTCCTCATCGCGAACGATGATGGTCAGACGCTTGCCCTCAAGGCCGAGAGCCTTGAGCATGGCGACGGCAGCCTTGGTGGAAGGCTTCTCGAAGCCGTAGTCGTCGACGAGCACGAGCTCGCCATCGGCCAGCTTGGCGGACAGCGCGGAGCGCATAGCCAGCTTGACCTCCTTGTTGTTCATACGCTTAGCGTAAGAACGGGGCTTGGGGGCGAAGACGACGCCACCGTGACGCCACTGGGCAGCACGGATGGAACCCTGGCGGGCACGGCCGGTGCCCTTCTGACGCCAAGGCTTCTTGCCGCCACCGGAAACCTCAGAGCGACCCTTAGCAGACTGGGTGCCCTGACGCCAAGAGGCCATCTGGCACTTGACGATGTGGTGCATAACGTGGATGTTCGGCTCGATGCCGTACACCTCAGCGGCGAGCTCGGCCTCGGCGACCTTCTTGCCCTCGCTGTTCTTTACTTCAAACTTTGCCATTTAAGTGTTCTCCTTGGTATGACGCTGGGCTAAATGGGCTGGGCCCTTAGGCCATACGGATGGCGACGAGACCATTCTTGGCACCCGGGACAGCGCCCTTGACCAAGATGAGGTTCTGCTCGGCATCGATGCGGACAACGGAAAGGTTCTTGACGGTAACGCGCTCGTTACCCATGTGACCGGCCATCTTGACGCCCTTGAGGACGCGCGCAGGATAGGCGCACTGACCGATAGAACCGGGGTGACGCTGGAAGTGAGAACCATGCGTCATAGGACCGCGGCGCTGACCCCAGCGCTTGATGCGACCCTGGAAGCCCTTACCCTTGGAGGTACCGATGACGTCGACCTTCTCGACATCAGCGAAATCAGCGACGGTGACGACCTCGCCGACCTTGTGCTCCTCGCCGTTCTCGACGCGGACCTCACGAAGGAAGCGGACAGGCTCGACGCCAGCCTTGGCGAAGTGACCAGCCATGGGCTTGTTCACGTTCTTGGCCTTGATGTCGCCGAAACCGATCTGGACGGCGTCATAGCCGTCGGTTGCCTGAGTTTTAACCTGCGAGACAGCGCAGGGGCCAGCCTGGATGACCGTGACGGGAACGACGTTATCGTCCTCGTCCCAAACCTGGGTCATGCCAATCTTGCGGCCGAGAATCATGCTGATCAAGATATGATCCCAACTCTCGCGTGGTCTTGGGACAATGCGTACACCACCGAGCGTACGCCCCTAGAGGACCACTACTTACACGATGTGCTCCCCAGTCTTGTATTGCGCCCGGACTACCTGACAACCCTATTAAGCAGGCATTTTGTCCAGCCAGAATACTCCCCTGGTTTCACACAGCTGTTTAGTATACACGGCTGCGGGCGTATCCATCGAGATTCATATTTCACTCACATTGTTTACGCAGGTAAAGTGCGTGGATGGCTCCTGGGCACGTCGGAGGGCCGGAGAAATATATTAAGGTCCCTGCTCTACAGTCCTGCGCAAGACGGAGAGCACATTAAGTGCTCTCCTTTGCGTGCGGAACTCGCGATGACCTTAATATATTTCTCCGGCCCTCCGCCGTGCTCGGGAGACGACACGTTGATGTCTGCTTAACTCTGCTCGCTCAGGCTAATGACTTTGTTGGGGGTCCACTATTTGCTGGAGGGTGAACTTGCATTGCATTGGCTCGCCCTCTACTTGTGGCTCCGCCTCATCAAAATCGAAAATCATAATGGCGCAGTTGGGGAGTTTTGTTGGGAGCTCGAAGCCCTCTGGGGCTGCAGCCTTGATGAATTGGCGGCTGGCACTGCCGTGGCTTACTGCTAGGAGGGTTTCGATGCCCTCGGCGCCCATGAGATTGGTGAGGGCGCCCACCATGCGCTCCTGCAGGGCATGGCTTCCTTCTCCGCCAAATGGGATCAGGTCCTCGCCGGGGTCCCAGACGTCGGTGGGAAGGGCATCGTGGGGGCCTTCTTCGAAGGTGCCGTAGCTGCGCTCGATGATGCCTTCGCAGGGCTCGACTGCTGCATCCGGGCCGAGGAGTTCGGTTGCGACGAGACTTGCCGTGTCCATGGCTCGGCCTAAGGGCGAAGAGACCACTTTGTCGGGAACGACGTTGTGGGCCTTGAGCCATGCGGCTGCCATTCCCGCTTGTTTGCGGCCCAGGTCGGTCAACGGTGAATCGCAGCGGCCCTGGACCAGCTTTTTGACGTTGAACTCCGTCTGACCGTGGCGGAGTAGGTATAGGCGCTTCATGCTCTCCCCTTCTGCATCAGTTGCTTTATCGGCTCGGCCCTACTCGTGGGTATGGCCGACATAGTCTTCGTCGATCGTGATCTTGGCAATCGACTTGGGATATTCGGATTCGACATGTTTCGCCAACGCGCGCTTTAGGTCCTCGGCGTTCATCGTCAAATCCGAGGGCCGCGCGCAGTCAAAGATCACGTTGGTATGCGTGGGGCCCGGAACACAGCGTAGGTCGTGGATCGAGAGGCGGCTATCGACCTCTTGAGCCATAGCGTTGATGCGCAGACGCATACTCGCCACCTTTGGATCGTCGGTCACGATGGGGTCGTAATGGAGCGTGACGATCATACCGTCTTCGTTCCTAAACGACTGCTCGATGTTATCGAGCGTGTCGTGACTTTCCAGCGGGCTGGCCTCGGCCGCCATCTCGGCGTGCGCACTTGCAAACTTCCTGCCCGGACCGTAATCGTGAACCATAAGGTCGTGGACGCCCAAAACGCCGGGGTAGCTCATGATTTTGTCTCGAATGTGCTTGACCAGCTTGGGATCGGGCGCCTGGCCCAAAAGCGGGCTCACCGTATCCTGGATGAGCTCAAAACCGCTCCAGCCGATATAGGCGCCAACGGCAAGGCCGACCCATGCATCTAGATTGATATGCGTCACCTGCGAAACAATCGCGCACGCCAACACGGCGCCCGTGGCTAGAACATCGTTCTTGGAATCCTGCGCGGTCGCATGCAGCGTCTCGGACTCAATGCGATCGCCGAGTTTTTGGTTGAGGGCCGCCATCCAAAGCTTTACGACCATCGAAAGCGCAAGGACTGCCACCAGGGCAAGCGAGAACTCGACAGGTTCGGGGTGGATGACGCGCTCAACCGAGGACTTGATAAGCTCAAGGCCGATCAGCAGCACGAGCGCCGCCACGACCAGACCCGAGAGATACTCGTAGCGGCCATGGCCGTAAGGATGCTCGGGGTCTGCCGGCTTGCCCGCCAGCTTAAAGCCAAGCACGCTCACGATGTTCGAGCTGGCATCGGACAGGTTGTTCATAGCGTCCGCCACGATTGAAACCGATCCCGACAGCACGCCAATTGCACCCTTCGCAGCGCATAGTGCCACATTGGCGAGAATACACACCATGCCCGTCAACGTTCCCACGCGTGCACGGTCGCCCTGCGCACGACGAACAATCCACTCGACCATCTGCATCCGCCCCCACGGTACTACCTATATATCTATTGCTCAAACGGATTGTAGTGTAGCCACTTTGTCCTCCAGATACAAAAAGGCCGCAGCCCACACGGGCCGCAGCCTTGGAATATGACAAAGGAATCGTCCTTTTGTCGCACAGATTTATGCGCTTGCTTCAGCAGCGCTCGCCACTGTTTCGGGCGAATCAGCTGCGTCTTCTGCCGCCTGCATCTTTGTCGGCACCACGCCAAAACAGCAGCTCAGCGCCTCAGACACCGCAAATGCTGCGCCGCCGGCAGCGCAGCACCACAGCAGATTCGAGATGCCGCCCGTGGCAAAGCCAATGACCATAAGAACATTCGTCATACCGATGGTATAAGCCGTAACGTGGCCTACGGCCGCAACAAGGCCTCCGACGGCGCCGCCAACGGCCATGCACGTCAGACACCTGCCATATTTAAAGCCGCATCCGTACAGCGCTGGCTCGCTTACGCCGCCAAGAATACCCGAGATTGAATAGCCCAGCATGAGCGCCTTCTCGTCCTTATCCGCAACGCGGAGCGACGCGCCAAAGGGCATACCCCAAACGGCGAACGTTGCCATCGTCGCGGCGATCAGGATGCACGAATCCGTTCCCACACTCATAAACTGCGCATAGGCGAGCGATAGGACAACGTTGCTGACACCCGCGATCTTAAGAAACTCCCAGCCCGCGGCAAGCCCCATGAGCGTGAGCAGCGACACGATGCCACCGGAATTGCCAAGCATAAACATAAGCTGTCCCAACAGCATGCCCAGATAGCTGCCTGCCGGCGCCGTAACACACAGCGACACCGGAACCATGACAAGCATGGTTGCAAACGGTACAAAAGAAAACGCCACAGCCTGAGGGATAGTGCGCTTAAAGAAACGCTCCACCTGCCATAGCACGGGCACCGAGATGAGAACCGGAATAACAGTCGTCGTGTAATCGTTGACCGGCGCGGGAAGTAGACCATACACGAAAGTCATCGATGCCCCCGTCGTCGATGCGGCATCAACGAGCTTAAGCAGATCGGGCACAATCAATACGCCGCTCAGCATCATGCCCAGCTGCTCCGAGCAACCGAGCTGGCGGGCAGCGGCCCAACCAAGATAGATGGGCAAAAAGTAATAGCCAGCGTTATACAGCCAGCTGTAAAACAGGCGATAGATTTCGGAATCGGCAGGCCATAGACCAAGCATGCCTTCGCCCATAATGACGGCAACGGTGCGGAACAGCGCCGCGCAGACAATAAACGGCAACGCCGACATCATGCTTTTGGACAGATAGTCCACCACGGCCATGGCGTTTGATGAAACCGTCGTTGTAAACGAGGTGTTAGAAACTTGTGACATGGAACGCCTTTCCCAATGTGACATGCGGACTGTCCCTTTGTCACATCGTGCGGTACTGACCGATTGCGCGGTACTTTTCGTAGCGGAGGTTTGTGAGGGTCGCGTCGTCGAGCTGCCCAAGCGTATCGAAGGCATCAAATGCCGAGGACATGACGACACCGGCGATCTCCTCATGCGACAGGCCCCTATCGTCAACAATGCCGTCGATGATGCCGAGCGCCAACAGATCGGGGGCCGTGAGCTTAAGCGCCTCAGCGGCCTCATTCGCGCGCTCGGTATCCTTCCACAGGATCGACGCACAGGCCTCGGGGCTCACGACCGAATAGGCCGAGCTCGAGAGCATCAGGATGCGGTCGGCCACGGACAGCGCCAGCGCGCCACCAGAGCCGCCCTCGCCTGTCACCACCGAGACAATCGGCGTCTTAAGGCCGCTCATCTCCATGAGATTCTGGGCAATCGCCTCGCCCTGGCCGCGTTCCTCGGCACCGATGCCGCAAAACGCGCCCGAAGTATCGACCAGGCACAGAACCGGTCGACCAAACTTTTCGGCCTGGCGCATAAGGCGACGCGCTTTGCGGTAGCCCTCGGGATGTGCCATACCAAAGTTGCGACGCATGCGCTCTTTGGTCGTGGTGCCGCGTTCGATGGCGATGACCGTTACGGGGCATCCGTCTTTCCAGCCAATGCCAGCCACCACAGCAGCGTCGTCGCCAAAGTAGCGGTCGCCGTGCAGCTCCACAAATCCATCCAGGCCCAGCGAGATCATCTCGCCTGCCGTGGCGCGATCTGCCGAGCGGGTCTGCTTAACAATCTCGAGCGCGGTTTTTGGTGCGGCCGAGCGCTTGAACAAGTGTCCCAACTTTTTGCCGCGGCGACCCGTATGCACGATCTCATGCGGTGCCCCCAGGCCGGGCGCGTGCCCTTCGTGCAGCGCCAACAGCTCGCCTACCGTGAGCGCAATCTCGCCACGCGGAACAACGGCATCGCAAAAGCCGTGCTCCAGCAAAAACTCGGAGCGCTGGAATCCCTTGGGCAGGCGCTTGTGCATGTTCTGCTCGATCACGCGCGGGCCGGCAAATGCCGTCAGGGCATCCGGCTCTGCCAGGATAATGTCGCCCTCCATGGCAAAGCTCGCGGTTACGCCTCCGGTCGTGGGGTCGGTGAGCACCGTGATATACAGGCCGCCCACCTCGCTGTGGCGCCTAACTGCCGCAGAAATCTTGGCCATCTGCATAAGCGATGTCACGCCCTCTTGCATGCGCGCACCGCCCGAAACGGTAAAGCCGACAACTGGCAATCCCAGCTCGGTCGCATGCTCAAATGTGCGACAGATCTTCTCGCCCACCACGGAACCCATCGAGCCCATCATAAAGTTGGCATCCATAAAGAAGAGAGCTGTATCGCAACCGCAGATTTTGCCCCTGCCGCACACAACGGCATCGCGCTCGCCCGAACGCTCGCTCACGCTCTTGAGTTTGTCGGCATAACCGGGAAACGAGAGGAAGTCCTCCGACGCCAGATTAGCATCCCATTCCTCAAACGTGCCCTCGTCGACCGTCATGCGCATACGGTCGCGCCCGCTCACGCGAAAGTGCTTGCCGCAACGAGGGCAGACCTCGAGGTTGTCGTGCAGGCGCGCCTCATCGATCACACGGCGGCACTCCGGGCACTTGATAAACACGTGGCGCGCGGGAAACTCGGCGCACGACTCGGTCATCGGCCCCTCGAGGACGTTGACCGTCTTCGCTTTTCTATTCATCAGCATAGAGATGCCCCATCAGATCGGTGTGATACATGCCCGACAAGAACTCGTCGTTTGCCAGCACGTCGAGCTGAAGCTCGCTGTTTTCGCTCACGCCCTCGATCACGAGCTCGCCCAGGGCCGAGCGCATCTTGCGAATGGCGCCGTCACGCGTGGGCGCACACACGATGAGCTTGCCGAGCATGGAGTCGTAGTACGGCGGAACGTTCGCACCGGTAAACATGGCGGAATCCCAGCGCACGCGCGGACCACCCGGCACACGCAATGCGGTGACCGTTCCGCATGACGGCAGAAAGTCCGGCGTTTCGGCATTGATGCGGCACTCCATGGCGTGGTTGCGGACCGGTACGTCCTCCTGCTCAAAGGGCAGAGGCTGGCCGGCAGCCACG
Source organism: Collinsella sp. OF02-10 (assembly GCF_003463445.1). Classification (NCBI taxonomy): domain Bacteria; kingdom Bacillati; phylum Actinomycetota; class Coriobacteriia; order Coriobacteriales; family Coriobacteriaceae; genus Collinsella; species Collinsella sp. OF02-10. The sequence continues at coordinate 116,293 of NZ_QSCW01000002.1, read as the reverse complement.
CGCAGCTGCCACTTAACCAGGTCGGTATCGGTCACAAACTCCGTAACCGGATGCTCCACCTGCAAGCGCGTGTTCATTTCCATAAAGTAGAAATTGCCGTCATCTGAGTACAAAAACTCGATGGTGCCGGCGCCCTCATAGCCAACGGCACGAGCCAGGTCGCGCGCGGCCTTGTGCATGCGCGCGCGAATGTCGTCGTGTCCGTCGAGGCACGGCGCGGGGCTCTCCTCGATCAGCTTTTGGTTGCGACGCTGTACCGAGCACTCGCGCTCGCCGAGCGAAAACACATGGCCCTGCTTATCGGCCATAATCTGCACCTCGACATGGTGCGCCGGCGCGACGAACTTCTCCATGTAGCACTCACCGTCGCCAAAAACGGCCTCGCCCTCGGCACGCGCTTCGATAAACGCTTTTGCCGCATCTTCCACGCGCTCGACCTTGCGAATGCCGCGACCGCCGCCACCCGCACGCGCCTTGATGAGCACGGGGCAGCCGATGCGCTCGGCCTCGGCCGTCGCCTCCTCGGGGCTTTTGAGCAAATCGCAGCCCGGTACGATGGGCACGCCCGCCGCGGCAGCCGTTCGACGCGCGGCGTCCTTGTCGCCCATGCTGTCGATCACCTCGGCCGAAGGACCGACAAACGTCAGGCCATACTTGTCGCAGTCGCGCACGAAGCTCGCCTTCTCGGAGAAAAAGCCATACCCGGGATGAATTGCCTTGGCGCCCGACTTTACGGCACAGGTGAGCACGGCATCGTCGTTGAGGTAGCTCTCGGCAAGACGCGGGCCGCCGATGCAATACGCCTCGTCGGCAAGCTGCACGTGTAGCGCGTCCGCATCGGCCGTGGAATAAACGGCGACGGTCTTGATGCCCATATCGCGGCACGCGCGGATAACACGGACCGCGACTTCGCCTCGATTGGCGATGAGCACTTTGTCGAACATGAAGCCTTCCTTAACTTTCGTGCATGAGTGCAAAAGACATATCGGCACGGCAGCAAACCTCACCGTTGACGCTCGCAGTACCCGTCGCAAAGCGGAACGGTCCGCGCGCACGCGTGATGGTGCACACCAGATCAACCGTGTCGCCCGGGCGCACCGGACGCTTAAAGCGCACCTTATCGAGACTCGTATAGAACGGCGTCGCGCCGCGTGCCTCCTCATCGCCCATCAGCAGCACGCAGCAGCTCTGGGCGAGCATCTCGCACTGAATCACGCCGGGGACGACCGGGTTTCCCGGAAAATGCCCCTGCAAAAAGTACTCGTCGCCCGTGATCGTGATCTTGCCGTGGGCCTCGTCGCCCACCAGCTCGGCCTCGTCGAGCAAAAGCATCGGTTCGCGATGCGGCAACAGTTCTTTAAGCTCTTCTTTGTTCATGGATATCACCTATCCGATCCTCATAAGGCAACTGCCGAACTCCACGAGGTCGCCGTCGGCCACGCAGATCTCGAGCACCTCGCCGTCTGCCTCGGCCGTCACCTCGTTGAGAACCTTCATGGCCTCGATGATGCAGAGGGTCTCACCGGCCTTGACCTTGGAGCCCACGTGCACAAACGGCTCGTCGCCCGGCGCCGGGGCAGCATAGAAAACGCCGACCATGGGAGCGGTCACCTCGGTGCCCTTGGGCTCCGGTGCGGCGGCAGGCGCCTGCGCGGCGGGCTCCGGTGCGGCGGCAGGCATGGCGACAGGAGCCACCGCCGGAGCAGTCACGGCACCCGGCATAGGCATGGGCACGGCAACCGGCTGCGCGGCGCTCGCGCGCTCGAGTTCGACCGCGGTGCCATCGGGCTCCTCAACGCGTACGCGCGTGAGGCCGCGGTCCTCCATAACATCGGCTATCTCGGCAAGTCTTTTGGAATCCATGCTCTAGCTCCTCGTATATCTACGCAGCGCGATGGCGGCGTTGTGCCCGCCAAAGCCCAGGTTGGTCGAAAGCGCCCAGGTAAGGTCGGCGCGAACCGCGCGATTGGGCGTGTAGTCAAGATCGCAGGCGGGATCGGGTGTGTGGTAGTTAATGGTCGGCGGCACCACGCCCTGCTCGAGCGCCATGGCGCAGGCCATGACCTCGATGGCGCCCGTAGCACCGATCATGTGACCGGTCATCGACTTGGTCGACGAGACATGTGCGGCGCGCGCCGCGTCCTCGCCGAGTGCTCGCTTGATGCCCGCCGTCTCGGACGAATCGTTGAGCTTGGTCGAGGTGCCGTGGGCATTGATGTAGAGACCCTCGGAAGGCTTGACATCGCCCTCGGCCACCGCCAGCGATATCGCGCGGGCAATGCCGGCAGCCTCGGGATCGGGGCTCGTGATGTGATAGGCATCATCGGTGTTGCCGTAGCCCACGACCTCGGCGTAAATGTGCGCACCGCGCGCCTGCGCATGTTCCATGCTCTCGAGCACGAGCACGCAGGCGCCCTCGCCCATCACAAAGCCGTCGCGGTCTGCATCGAACGGGCGGCAGGCAGTCGCGGGATCGGGGTTGGTGGTCAACGCACGGCAGGACGTAAAGCCCGCAACGGCATCGGGGATAATTGCGGCCTCGGCTCCGCCGGCGAGAATCGCATCGGCATAGCCATGCTTGATGGCGCGGAACGCCTCGCCCACGGCATGGGCCGAGGTCGCGCACGCGGTCACCACGGGCAGGGTCGGGCCTTTTGCCTTGTGGCGGATCGCGATATTGCCCGAAGCCATGTTGGGGATCATCATCGCGATCATATAGGGCGATGCGCGGCTAGGCCCTCGATCGGCGATCGTGTGGACGTTGTCGACAAGTGTCTGCATGCCGCCCACGCCCGAGCCCACGTAGACGCCCAGGCGTTCGTGATCGATGGCGCCTTCGACATCAAAGCCCGCATCGTGCATGGCCTCGTCCGACGCCGCCATCGCAAACTGAACGCAGGGGTCGAGATGCTTGGCGTCACGCTTGCCAAAGTACTCGTTGCCGTCAAAGCCCTTGACCTCGGCCGCCACCTTAACGGCAAACGCATCCGTATCGAAGTGCGTGATCGGGCCGATACCGCACGTGCCGGCGCACATAGCCGCCCAGGTGGCAAGCGCCGTGTTGCCGAGCGGCGATACGGCACCGATGCCGGTGATTGCAACTCTCTGTTCCATCATGGTCTCCTCATCCAAGCCGTTCTTCGGCCCTGGTTTCTACATCGCCATTCCGCCGTCGACGCGCACGACCTCGCCCGTAATGTAGGCAGCCGCATCACTCGCTAAAAAGCGCACCACGCCGGCCACTTCCTCGGGGCGTGCCATGCGCTTAAGGGGAATCTGTTCCTCGGTTGCCGTACGCACCTTCTCCGAGAGCTTTGCCGTCATATCTGTCTCGACAAACCCGGGGGCGACCGCGTTCGCTCGTACGCCACGAGGCGCAAGCTCGCGCGCCACCGCCTTGGTAAGCCCTATCACGCCCGCCTTGGAAGCAGCGTAGTTGGCTTGCCCGGCATTGCCCATCAGGCCCACGACCGAGCTCATGTTGACGACGCAACCGCCGCGCTGGCGCATAAAGGTCTTGGTGAGCGCGCGCGTCATATTGAATGTTCCCTTGAGATTGACATCGAGCACGCGATCGAATGCGTCATCGCCCATGCGCATGAGCAGGCCATCGCGGGTGATGCCGGCATTGTTGACGAGCGCCCAAATGGAACCAAAGTCGTTGAGGACCGCTTCCACACACGCGTTGACGGCAGCGGGATCGGCCACGTCGCATTGATATGCGCGTGCCGTGGCGCCAACCGCCTCACAGGCTTCGCACGTCTCGCGCGCCGCATCGACGCTGCCGGCATAGACGACGGCGATATCAAAGCCGTCCTCCGCCAGACCGACAGCGCAGGCGCGGCCGATACCCCGCGAGCCGCCCGTGACCAGTGCCACGCGACGTGAGTCGTTGCGCTCGAGCGCGCCGTTGTTCAAGTTGCCCATGTCATTCCTTTCGGGTTACAGCCCTGTGGACTATGCGAGCTCGTCGGCAATAGCTGCGACCTGCTCGGCCGTTTCGCACGAATACACGCGAACGTCGCTCAGCGTACGCTTGGCCAGGCCCGACAGCGTTTTGCCAGGGCCGACCTCAATAAACGTGTCGATGCCCTGATTCTGCAGAGCATGCAGCGTGTCGACCCAACGAACGGCATGACTCACCTGATTGGCCAAGACATCCGATGCCGCTCGCGGGTCCGCCGGATAGGGCGCCGCCGTCATGTTTGCCATGACCGGAATCAGCAGCGGTGACGGCGCGTGGCCGGCTTGGATATACGTCGCCAGCCCCTCAGTCGCCTCGGCCATATAGGGGCTATGAAATGCGCCCGACACCGCGACTTTCATAGCGCGGCCGCCAGCCTCTTTTACCAGGGCGTCGAGCTCCTGCAGCGCCTCGGGCGGTCCGGCAACAACCGTCTGCTGCGGACTGTTGTAGTTGACCGGCCAGCAGTCCTCGCCGGCCTGTTTTGCCAGGTTCTCGACTTGCGCCGCATCGAGCTTGATGACGGCGCGCATGCCGCCCGGATGGCGCTCGGCAGCCGCGGCCATCAGCGCCGCGCGCTCGCACACGAGCTCAAAGCCCGCTCGCGTATCGAACGCCCCCGCAAAGGTGAGCGCGGCGACCTCGCCAAGCGAAAAACCCGTACAGGCGGCAGGTACCACGCCGCGCTCACGCAGGGCGGCAGCCGCTGCCAGATCGTGAACGAACACGCACGGCTGCGTGTTCTCGGTCTGCGAGAGCTCCTCCTTGGAGGCGCTTCGGCACTGCTCACTGGTCCCCGGGCGCACCTCGTCGGCAATGGCGAACACCTCGGCGGCCGCCGGCGATGCCTCGATCAGGTCGACGCCCATCGCGGGGTGCTGGGCGCCCTGGCCGGCAAACAGAAACGCTACGCCACCCATGCGCACGCACCCTTCAGGACGTGCTCGGCGCCATCGACCAGGTCGTCGACGATTTCACGTGCGCTTTGGCGCTCGTTGACCATGCCGGCAATCTGTCCACACAAAAACGAGCCCTCTTCGTAATTGCCGTCCTTGGCGGCCTTGCGAAGGGCGCCCGTGCCCATGGCCCCGAGCTCCTCGACGCTTACGCCCGCCGCCTCGCTCTTGGCGTAGGCGTTGGTGAAGGGGCTCTTGAGGGCACGCACCGGGTGTCCCGTCGAGCGGCCGGTCGCACGCGTCGAGGTGTCGTTGGCCTTCAGGACCATCTCCTTGTACTGCTCCGATACGGTGCACTCATCTGCGATCAGAAAGCGCGTACCCACCTGCACGCCGGCGGCGCCCAGCATAAAGGCGGCCGCCACGCCGCGGCCATCAGCGATACCGCCAGCCGCAACCACGGGAATATCGACCGCATCGACAACCTGCGGCACCAGTGCCATCGTCGAGGTCTCGCCAATATGGCCGCCTGATTCGGTGCCCTCGGCAACCACGGCAGTGGCTCCGCGACGCGCCACGAGACGCGCCAGCGCCACAGATGCAACAACCGGGATGACCTTGATGCCCGCCTCGTTCCACGCCTTCATGTACTTGGTGGGATTGCCGGCACCCGTCACGACGACCGGCACCCGCTCGTCAATCACGACCCGCGCGACCTCGTCGGCAAACGGGCTCATGAGCATAACGTTGACGCCAAAGGGCTTATCCGTCCTGGCGCGCAGCTCGTGAATCTGGTCGCGCAGCCAGTTAGCGTCGGCGTTCATGGCCGCGATAATCCCTAAGCCGCCCGCCTCGGACACGGCAGATGCCAGCGAGGCGTCGGCAATCCAGGCCATACCGCCCTGGAACACGGGCTTTTCGATGCCGAGTAGATCGCAGAGAGGAGACTTGAGCATCACTATTTCTCCAATGCCGCCTCGACCGTATCGGCGAACTCGCCGACCGTCCTGGGGTTCTCCTCGGTATCGAGCTGGATGCCAAACTCATCCTCGACGGCGACGAGGATCTCGACGGTGCCCAGGCTGTCGAGACCAATCTCCTCGAGCGTGGACTCGGGCTTCATCTCGACGTCGTCAAGACCGGCGGTCTCGCGGATAACATCGCAAACGCGCTCGAAGGTCTTCTGATCTGCCATGGTAGTTCTCCTTTGTTTGTGCCCTAGGGGCGTTTTTATTTCCTATGTGCGACTACTTCCAACGAAGCAGATAGCCACCTATATCCAGGCCGGCGCCAAATCCAACGAGGGCGATGGTGTCGCCCGCATTCAGTGCGTTGGTGCGCGCCAGCCGATCAAGCGCAAAGGGAATGCATGCGCTCGAAATGTTGCCGGTCTCGCGCAGCGTTCGAACCACGCGCTTGTCTGGCACACCGAGGCGCTTGACCGCCTGACTCAGGATTCGTTCGTTAGCCTGATGGAATACAAAATGGTCGATGTCCTCGACCGAAATGCCCGCATCGCTCGCAAGCTTATGGACCGTGTCGCAAATCGCGTTGACGCCGAACTTGAACACGCGGCGGCCATTCATGGACAGCACGCTCTCGCTATCTGCGGAGGCCTTAAACGGCGAGGTGCCGACCAGACCGGGAACGCACAACGTCTTGACGTCGGGCGCCGTCGAAAGCTCAACGGCAAGGGGGCTGTCTCCCCCAGCCTCAATCACCGCGGCGCCTGCCCCATCGCCAAAGAGCACACAGGTGGCGCGGTCGGTCCAGTCGAGCGCGCGCGTCATCTGCTCGGCGGCAACGACAAGCACATGCTTGGCTCGTCCTCGGGCGATATAGCCCTCGGCAACATCGAGCGCAAATACGAAGCCGGCGCAGGCAGCCGAGACATCGAAGGCAGGGCACGTCGCGCCCAGTCGCTCAGCAACGGCACACGCCTCGGCGGGAACAAGGTGGTCACCCGTCGTCGTCGAGCAGACGATCAAATCCAGCTGGCTCGCGTCGATTCCGGGCACCCGGAGTGCCCGCTCGCTCGCCGCTACGGCAAGGTCGTCAAGTGACTCGGTGGTGCATACATGGCGGCTCTTGATACCTGTGCGGGTAAAAATCCACTCATCCGAGGTATCGAGGAACTCGGACAGCTCGTCATTGGAAACACTGCGCTTAGGAAGCGCCGAGCCTGTTCCAAGAATCGTGAAACCCATCACTAACCTCCTTTGAGTTGTTGACGTGTTTACATCGACCAAGAGAGGATAGCGCATTTCAGTCGTTGTTAACGTGTTAACATTAAATTGTCCAAATGCGACAAAGGCTTCACATTGTGTCTCTCTCGACACCATTGCGTTATTCACTTATTCATTAAGGAGGTAGCAGCCGTTATGGATGCCAAATTAACGATAGTCGACGTAACCGGATCGACCAACGATGACCTGCTCGAAGCAGGAAAACAGGGAGCGCCGCACGGCACAGGACTTGCCGCCCGGGCTCAGACAGCAGGACGCGGCCGGCGCGGCCACAAGTGGGATTCAACCGCCGGCAACCTATTGCTTTCGATTGTCCTGCGTCCATGCGTTAATCCTGCGAAGTACTCTGGTCTTGCTGCCGTCAGCGGCCTAGCGGTGCTCGAGGCGCTCGAAAAACAGGGTCTTGCAAACGAGATTGGCCTCAAATGGCCCAACGACTTGGTCGCTCGAGGGCGCAAACTTGGCGGCATCTTAGTCGAGGCAGCACGCGATAACGAAGGCAAACCCTTCGCCGTCTGCGGCATTGGCGTCAATGTGAACTATGTGCCCTCGGAGGTTCCCGATGGCGGGCTGGCGGCAATCGGCCTCTCGGATCTCAACAAGAATGTTCCCACGGTCGATACGCTGCTCGATGCGGTCTACCATGCGGTCGTTGAGGGTGTAGACACTTGGGAGAAGTGCCTTAATACAATGGAGAGTAGCGTCGGCCCGCTTGCGCCCATCCTCGATGATTATGTCGCCCGCCTCAATTGGATTGGGAACCACGTAATTGCCCGCTCCCCCGCTGGAGAAGAGCTGGCGCGAGGAATATTCAGAACGGTCGACGATTATGGTCGCGCGAACATCGAGACGGAGGGCGGGCTCCGCGCATTCCACTTCGAAGAAGCATCCTTGCGCCCTTTGAGCGCATAGGGTGCCAAAGCCATCCTCTCAGCAGCATTATTCGCCTCTTAAAACCTAAGCTCAAAACAAAAGGGCCCCGCTACCGTAACGGCAGCGGGGCCCTTTAAGCTATGAGCGATATCGCTTAGAGCTTGATGTCGATGTCGACGCCAGCGGGGAGGTCGAGACGCATGAGCGAATCAACGGTGCCCGAGGTGGGGTCAAGGATGTCGATGAGACGCTTGTGGGTGCGCATCTCGAACTGCTCACGGGAGTCCTTGTTCACGTGCGGCGAGCGGATAACCGTGTACAGGTTGCGCTCGGTGGGCAGGGGGACAGGACCGGAAACGCGAGCGCCGGTCTTCTGAGCGGTCTCGACGATGAGCTTCGCGGACTGATCGACGACCTCGTGATCATAGCCCTTGAGGCGAATGCGGATCTTCTGGGTAGCCAACTTAAACCTCCAAAGAGTGCGAGAGATGCTCTCGCGGATTACGTAACAGGGAGCTCGAACTTAGGCGTTCTTGCTCATGACCTCGTCCACGATGGACTTGGGCGCGGGCTCATAAGAGTCGAACTGCATCGTGTAGGATGCACGGCCCTGGGTCTGGGAGCGAAGGTCGGTAGCGTAACCGAACATCTCGCCCAGCGGCACCTTGGCACGGATGAGCTTGCTGTTCTTGCGATCCTCCATGCCCTCGATCTTGCCGCGGCGACCGGAGAGGTTGCCCATAACGTCGCCCATGTACTGCTCGGGGGTCTCGACCTCGACAGCCATGATCGGCTCGAGCAGCTGCGGGTCGGACTTCTTGAGGGCGTCCTTGATAGCCATGGAACCGGCGATCTTAAAGGCGGCCTCGGAGGAGTCGACCTCGTGGTAAGAACCGTCGAACAGGGTGACCTTGACGTCGAGGACCGGGAAGCCGGCGATAACACCGGTGTTCAGGGCCTCCTGGATGCCCTTGTCGATGGACGGGATGTACTCCTTGGGCACGACGCCGCCGACGATAGCGTTGACGAACTCGTAGCCGAAGCCCTCCTCCATCTTCTCGAGCTTGATGACGGCGTGGCCGTACTGACCGCGACCACCGGACTGACGGACGAACTTGCCCTCAGCCTTCTCGACGTCGTGACCAGCGGTCTCGCGGTAGGCGACCTGGGGCTTACCGACGTTAGCGTCAACCTTGAACTCGCGGAGCAGACGGTCGACGATGATCTCGAGGTGCAGCTCGCCCATGCCGGCGATGATGGTCTGGCCGGTCTCGTGGTTGGTGGACACCTGGAAGGTCGGGTCCTCCTCGGCGAGCTTGGTCAGAGCCAGGGACATCTTGTCCTGCTCGGCCTTGGTCTTGGGCTCGATGGCAACGTCGATAACGGGCTTAGCGAACTCGATCTTCTCGAGGACGATCTCCTTGCCCTCGGCGCACAGGGTGTCACCGGTGGTGGAGTTCTTGAAGCCGACGCAAGCGACGATGTCGCCGGCGGCAGCGTCGTCACGGTCGATACGCTCGGCGGCGTTCATCTCGAGGATGCGGCCGAGGCGCTCGCGCTGACCGTTGGAAGCGTTGACCACGTAGGAGCCGGACTCGGCGCGGCCGGAGTAAACGCGGACGTAGGTGAGCTTACCGACGAACGGGTCGGTCATGATCTTGAAGACCAGGCCGGAGAAGGGCTCGTCGAAGGAAGGATGACGCTGGATCTCCTCGCCGGTGTCCGGATCGGTACCGGTGACAGCCTCGACGTCGAGCGGGCTGGGCAGGTAGTCGACGACAGCGTCGAGCAGCTCCTGGACGCCCTTGTTCTTGTAGGCGGAGCCCACGAAGACGAGGTTGAGCTCATTGGCCAGAACGCCCTTGCGCAGAGCAGCCTTGAGCTCCTCGACGGTGAAGTCCTCCTCCATGAGGATCTTCTCCATGAGCTCGTCGTCAAAGCTGGCAGCAGCGTCGAGGAGCTCCTCGCGCTTGGTGGCAGCGATGTCGGCAAACTCAGCCGGGATCTCGTCCATCGGCTCAGGGTAGGTCATGCCCTTCTCGTCGGCCTTGAAGTCCCATGCAGTCATGGTAACGAGGTCGATGACGCCCCAGAAGTTGTCCTCGGCGCCCATCGGGACCTGAGCGGCCACGGCGTTAGCGTCGAGACGATCCTTCATGGTCTCGATAGCGTTGAAGAAGTCAGCGCCCACGCGGTCATACTTGTTGATGAAGGCGATGCGGGGGACGTTGAAAGTAGAAGCCTGACGCCAAACGGTCTCAGACTGGGGCTGAACGCCGGCAACGGCGTCAAAGACGGCAACAGCGCCATCGAGGACGCGCAGGCAGCGCTCGACCTCGGCGGTGAAGTCAACGTGGCCCGGGGTGTCGATGATCTGGATGCGGTAGTCCTTACCGTCCTTGTTCCAGAAGCAGGTGGTAGCAGCGGAGGTAATGGTTACGCCGCGCTCCTGCTCCTGAACCATCCAGTCCATGGTGGCAGCGCCCTCATGAACCTCACCGATCTTGTGGGTCTTACCGGTGTAGTAAAGAATACGCTCGGTCGTGGTGGTCTTACCGGCATCGATGTGAGCCATGATGCCGATGTTACGGGTATCGGAAAGCTTGTACTTAGGCTTAGCCATGTTAGTTCCTTACCTTAACTTACCAACGATAGTGAGAGAACGCGCGGTTGGCCTCGGCCATCTTGAAGACGTCCTCACGCTTCTTGACGGAAGCGCCCAGGCCGTTGGAGGCGTCGAGGATCTCGTTGGCGAGACGCTCGGCCATGGTCTTCTCCTTGCGAGCGCGGGAGAAGTTGACGATCCAGCGGATACCCAGAGCGGTGGAACGACGGGAGTTGACCTCCATCGGGACCTGATAGGTAGCGCCACCGACACGCTTGGGCTTAACCTCGAGCGTGGGCTTGACGTTGTCCATAGCCTTCTTGAAGGTAGCGAGAGCGTCGCCACCCTCGGACTTCTCGGCAACGATCTCGAAAGCGGTGTAAACGATGCGCTCAGCGGTGGCCTTCTTGCCGTCAAGAAGGACCTTGTTGATGAGCTGAGTCACCAGGCGGTTGTTGTAAACGGCGTCAGGCTGAACCTCACGACGATTAGCTGCTGCACGACGCGGCATGTGAAATCTCCTTAAGTGTCTACCGTGCGGCGCTTAGGCGGCACACGGCGAAAGTATCAAAACGTTATCTGGCTTATTTAGCCTTGGGGCGCTTAGCACCGTACTTGGAACGGGCCTGCATACGGTTCTGGACCGGAGCAGCGTCGTAGGCGCCACGGATGACGTGATAACGGACACCAGGGAGGTCACGGACACGACCGCCGCGGACGAGCACGATGGAGTGCTCCTGCAGGTTGTGGCCCTCACCCGGGATGTAAGCGGTAACTTCGATGCCGTTGACAAGGCGAACACGGGCAACCTTACGAAGAGCCGAGTTCGGCTTCTTGGGGCTCGTGGTGAAGACGCGGGTGCACACGCCGCGCTTCTGGGAGTTGTGCTGCAGAGCAGCGTTCTTGGACTTCTTGGGCACGGAACGACGGCCCTGGCGAACCAGCTGGTTAATAGTAGGCAAAGCGTACTCCTTCTCGAATGATTCCAGCTTTCTGTAAAGTGCAACGGCTTGAATCGAGGGGTCAGCATCCCCCTACGAAACACGCAGTTCGATAGGATACGTGGCGTTAGCTGTGCCGTCAACAGACCACGCCGCCGGGCGTATCCCAAAATTGGCACATTTCCGCAAAGCCTACACAAAAGGAATCCCCTTCTGTGCGCGGGGGCGGATTCCCGGCCCGTGCGGCCCGCTGTTTAAGTTTGCTGCTCTACAGTCCTGCGCAAGACGGAAAGCACATTAAGTGCTTTCCTTTGCGTGCGGAACTCGCGACAAACTTAAACAGCGGGCCGCCCGGGCCGGGAATCCGACGTGCTCGTCGGGGCAACGTTACCTGCCAAAACGGGACAGGTTTATTTTGGTTGGTTTTATCTGGGGAAACGTCGCTTTAGCGCAAAATGGGCCGCTTCCCCTGGTGGGAAGCGGCCTCAGACCTTACGAATAGATGATGGTAAAGGGTTCTTGCGTTTGAGTCTCCCCTGTCGATGTGCACCTCGTGCCCTCAAGGGTTACCGAGACTACTTGATCGACATCGATCAGCTTTGTCGGCACCCAGATGTTCTCGCCGTTATTGCGCGCCAGTGAAACATAGAAGTTGTACGCGCCCGCGGCATCGTCTTTGATAACCTGCTCCGATCCATCCTTGTAGATGACGGTCAGTTTATGATCGACTGCTTCATCGCCCAGATCATCGATGTGCGTCTGGATGGAAAACGGGCTGATTTCAAGAGGTGAGTCGTCAGAGCTCAGCTTCTTTGTATCGACGTACGCTCCGATGCTAAACTCGGGCGTCGACACCTCGATCACCTTCGCATCCTCACCTTTGCCCTCCGTCCAACTGATATTCCAGGTGACCGCATGTCGTAAATCTCGATCGCGATTCCAAGATGCAAAGTACATCGTGCCGTTAATGACCGTGTCGCTTGATGTGTCTTTATCAATGGTGCAGCGTGTATCAGCCCATTCCTCGCCGAAGTTCATGCTGGGTGTACTGACGCCCCCTTCTTCTTCACCATAGAGAACAAGTTCGCCAAGCTCTGCCGCCGGCTTGTAGTAGTTAACGCCATTCGGATTGGACAATGTAAACGTCACAGCACCGCAACCGTTCTCGTCGATTGCCATCTCATGAATGTCGAGCGTATAGCCGTTGCCCTCGACGGACAGATTGACCTTCTGTACTGAACCCTCCAAGCTTTGGGGCGCGATACCATCACCAAACTCTCTGGTGTAGGTATATTTCGTCCCCGACGAGCCGCCATTTGTCCAGGTAACGGACTCTCCGTTGCCATGGTTTCCCCAGGCAGAGGCAAAATAACTGGAATTGACAACAGCGTAGGCGACCCCTCCGGTCGCCAGCACTCCGGCAAGACATCCGATTACGGCAACATACAGAGGCTTCGCGTGACCCTTTCGGCGAAGCGGCTCGCCAGCAGCGGCATAAAGAACACGGTCAGCAAGATCGCTATCGGCTTGGACGGACTCGAAGGCCTGCTTGATCTGGTTGGATTTCACGGTCGCCCTCCTCTAGGATGAACTTGAGCTTCGATCTGCCGCGAGCTAAACGCGTTCGAACGGTCGCGGCTGGCACATGCAGTAACTCGGCAATTTCTGAAGTCGAGAAGCCCAGATAGTAATAGAGCACGATGGAGATACGGAATCGTTCCGGAAGCCGCATGACGTCTAATAGGACGGCCTTGGTCTCGTCCTGCGCCGTCAAGAGCGAATCGGTCAGACTTTCAATATCCTCCACGCGCCTCCACGGCTTTCGAAAGAGAGATTTGCATTCATTGATCGTGACCCGGATGAGCCATCGACGAAGATGCTCCCAGCTTTCAAAATGCGTATCGCTTTTGAGTAACTTTAGAAAGACGTCTTGAGCGACATCGTCGGCGTCAGCGCGATCGCGCAGATACGTCAAGGCGATCCGAAACACGACATCACGGTGGTCTTCAACCGCCTGTCTGAAAGCTTGTTCTTCCATAATCACCTCCCGGTGACGCTGATGGTTCTTGATGAGGTCCTCACCATAGATACGCTTTGGCCGAACGAAATGTTTCAAATCCAAGCAGGAAAAACCTACCAAAATAAACCTGTCCCTTTTTGGCAAAAGGAATCCCCTTCTGTGCGCGGGGGCAGATTCCCGGAACGGGCCGCCCGCTGTTTAAGTTTGCTGCTCTACAGTCCTGCGCAAGACGGAAAGCACATTAAGTGCTTTCCTTTGCGTGCGGAACTCGCGACAAACTTAAACAGCGGGCGGCCCGTTCCGGGAATCCGACGTACTCGTCGGGGCAACGTTCCTCATCAAAAAAGACCCGCTCCCCTGTTGGGAAGCGGGTCTTTGGAAGGGCGGTTAACGTACTAGGAAATTATTCCTCGTCGTTGTCCTTGGCCTCTTCGGCGTCGTCAGTGTCCACGAGCTGGTTGAGCAGCTCGTCGAGAGAAGCCATGTCCTCGTTGATCGCGCCGTTGGCGGGAGCCTTCTTGTCGTCGATCGGGGCGCCCAGGAGCTCCTCGTCGGCGTCGGCGTGATGCGTCGGAGCGGAGGTACCCAGCAGGATATCGTCCGGACCGTCGGGGCTAAAGACCATCTGCAGCAGCTGCGAGAGGTCTTCCTCGTCGGCAACGTCGTCGTTGTTCTCGAGGATGTAGAGCAGGTCGTGGGCCTCCAGGCCGTCACGGAGCTCCTCGATCGCCTTGGCACCGATACCATCGATGCGCAGCAGATCCTCCTCGGACTTGCCGACCAGGTCGCCGACCGTCTCGATGCCGACCTCGCTGAACTTGTTGGTCCAACGCTGCGACACGCCCAGGTCGTCGAACAGGTACAGGCGAGCCTTCTCGGCGGAGATGGTATGGCCGTTGCGGGTGAACGAACCGTCAGCACCACCGAACTCGTCGTAGCCGGCCCAGTCGAGCTGCTGCGGGAGCTGCTCGTCCAGATCCTTGAGTTCAACCGGAGCCCACTCGGGCAGCGACTTGGCGTTGGGCGAAGCCGGACCGTCGATGTCGACATAGCCGTCGGCCGTGCGATACGTCAACTTGGCGTTGGCATACGGCTTAAGGCCGGTACCAGCAGGGATCTTCTTACCGACGATGACGTTGGACTTAAGGTCGAGCAGGTGGTCGACCTTGCCCTCGATGGCAGCCTCAGTAAGGACGCCGGCGGTACGGATGAACGAAGCGCTCGACAGCCAAGAGTCGATGTTGGACGCGACCTTGAGCGTACCCAGGATGACGGGCTCGGCCACGGGAGCCTGACCGCCCAGACGGGCAACGCGCTCGACCTCGTCAGCGAACTCGTAGCGGTCGACGTACTGACCAAGCAGGTACTTGGAGTCGCCGGGGTTGGTGATCTGAACGCGACGCAGCATCTGACGTGCGAGCACCTCGATGTGCTTGTCGTTCAGGTCGACGCCTTGGCTTGTGTAGACGTCCTTGACGCTCTCGACGAAGGTGTGCATCGTCGACTCGATGTCGGTCAGCTTGCGCAGGTTGCGGAAGTTGACGAAGCCCTTGGTGATCTGGTCGCCGGCGCGAACCTCGCAGCCGTCCTCGATCTCGGGCATAAAGCGCACCGATGCGGGGACGCGACGCTCGTCGAGGACGCGGGTGTGATCCTCGGAGTCGGTGAGCGTCAGCACGTACTCGGACTTCTCGGGCTTAATCGAGAGGTGGCCGGAGTACGGAGCCAGCTCGGCCTCGCGACCCAGAATCTTCTCGTTGACGTTGCCGACGATATCGAACATACGGCTGACCGTAGGCAGACCCTGCGTAATATCGTCGACGCCAGCGACGCCGCCGGAGTGAATGGTACGCATCGTAAGCTGCGTACCGGGCTCGCCGATGGACTGGGCGGCAATAATGCCGACGGCAGTACCGATGGCGACCGGACGACGGGTGGAAAGATCCCAGCCGTAGCACTTCTGGCACACGCCGTACTTGGAGCGGCAGGTGAGCAGTGCGCGAAGCTTGACCTTCTTGAGGCCGGCATCGACCATCTTCTGGATGTCGGCGACCTTCTCGATGTAGCCGTCCTGCTCAAAGAGCACGGTGCCATCGGGGGCCACGACGTCCTCGATGAAGCAACGGCCGACGAGGTCGGTGTTGAGGTCGGTGGTGCCGGGGATGATGAGGTTGTAGGTGACGCCCTCGTGCGTACCGCAGTCCTCCTCGCGGACGATGACGTCCTGGGCCACGTCGACCAGACGACGGGTCAGGTAACCAGAGTCCGAGGTGTGGGATGCGGTATCGACCAGGCCCTTACGGGCGCCGTAGGTCGAAATGAAGTACTCGAGCGGCAGCAGGCCCTCGCGGAAGTTCGCCTTAATGGGAAGGTCGATCGTCTCGCCGGACATGTCTGCCATCAGGCCACGCATGCCGCCGAGCTGACGCAGCTGGGTCTTAGAACCACGGGCGCCGGAGTCGGCCATCATGTAGAGCGGGTTCTCCTCGTCGAACAAGTCGAGCATGAGCGCTGCGACCTTATCGGTACAAGCGGTCCACTCGTTAACGACTTCGATGTGGCGCTCCGTCTCGTTGATGAAGCCCTCCTCGAAGTACTCGTTGATCTGGTCGACGTTGGCCTGGGCGCGATCGAGCAGCTCCTGCTTCTCGGCAGGGATGAGAGCGTCCCACACCGAGATGGTGAGGCCGGCGCGGGTAGCGTAGTGGAAGCCGGAGTACTTGATGGCGTCGAGGATCGGACCGACCTTGGCCTCGGGGTAACGATCGCAGCAGTCCGCAACCAGCTTGGCCACGTCGCCCTTGACCATCTTGTAGTTCATGAACTCATAGTCTTCGGGCAGGCACTGGCGGTTGAAGATGATGCGGCCGATAGAGGTCTCGAAGCGCGCGGTCTTGTTGCCGGTGACGTCGTAGTCGACGAACTCGTTCTTGCCGTTCTTGACGCGGAAGATACGGGTGCCGTCCTCGTTGATGACATTGGCGTCGGCAGCGGACACGCGGACCTGAATCTTGGCCTGCATGTCGACCTCGGAGCGGCAGTCATAGGCGTGCAGCGCGTCGTCGAAGCTGGCGAACACGTGGTTCTCGCCCGGCAGACCGTCGCGGACCTGGGTCAGGTAGTACACACCAATAATCATGTCCTGCGAGGGGATGTTGACCGGCTTGCCGGATGCCGGCGAGCGCAGGTTGTTCGCAGAGAGCATGAGCACGCGAGCCTCGGCCTGAGCCTGGCTGGACAGCGGCACGTGGACGGACATCTGGTCGCCGTCGAAGTCGGCGTTGAAGGGCGAGCAGACCAGCGGGTGCAGGTGGATGGCCTTGCCCTCGACCAGCACCGGCTCAAAGGCCTGGATGGACAAACGGTGCAGGGTCGGTGCACGGTTGAGCAGCACGACGCGGCCGTCGATGACCTCTTCGAGGATGTCCCACACAAAGGTGGCACCACGGTCGATAGCACGCTTGGCGCCCTTGATGTTCTCGACCTTGCCGAGCTCGACCAGGCGCTTCATGACGAAGGGCTTGAAGAGCTCCAGCGCCATGGTCTTGGGCAGACCGCACTGGTGCAGCAGCAGCTTGGGGTCGGTAACGATTACCGAACGGCCGGAGTAGTCGACACGCTTACCCAGCAGGTTCTGACGGAAGCGACCCTGCTTACCCTTGAGGGCCTCGGCGAGCGACTTGAGCGGGCGACCGCCACGGCCAGAGACCGGGCGACCACGACGGCCGTTGTCGAACAGGGCGTCCACGGACTCCTGGAGCATGCGCTTCTCGTTGTTCACGATGATCGCAGGGGCGTCCAGGTCGAGCAGGCGCTTGAGTCGGTTGTTACGGTTGATCACGCGACGGTACAGGTCGTTAAGGTCGGACGCGGCGAAACGGCCGCCGTCGAGCTGGACCATCGGGCGCAGATCGGGCGGAATGACCGGGATGACGTCCAGGATCATGTTCGCGGGGCTGTTGCCGCCCTTCAGGAAGGCGTCAACGACCTCAAGGCGCTTGACGGCCTTCTCGCGCTTCTGCTTCTGGGAATCCTCGTCGGCGATGATGGCCTTGAGCTTCTCGGCCTCGGAGGGGAGGTCGATGGCAGCGAGCAGTTCGCGGACGGCCTCAGCACCCATGCCACCCTTGAAGTACATGGAGTAGTAACGGGTCATCTCGCGGAACAGCGGCTCATCGGAGATGAGGTCGCGCTCGGTGAGCTTCATGAAGGCGTTGAAGGCATCCGTGCGGAGCTGCTTCTCATCCTTGCACTCTTCCTCGATGTCGACGATGCCGGAGGCGATCTCCTCGGGGGTCAGCGGCTCCTCGTCGGAGAACTCGTCAAAGTTCTCGGGGTCGCCCTGCTCCTTGAGGGACTCGATCTGGCGGGCGCACTCGGCATCGATCTCTTCCAGATCGGCGGCGAGCTCCTCGCGCAGGTCGTCGGCGTCGGCCTCGCGGGCCTCATAGTCAACCTCGGTGATGATGTAGCTGGCAAAGTACAGAACCTTCTCGAGGTCCTTGGACTTGATGTCGAGCATACGGCTCATCGGGAAGCTCGTGGGGCTCTTGAAGTACCAGATGTGGGACACGGGAGCGGCGAGCTCGATGTGGCCCATGCGGTCGCGACGCACCTTGGCCGAGGTGACCTCGACGCCGCAGCGCTCGCAGACGATGCCCTTAAAGCGGATGCCCTTGTACTTGCCGCAGGAGCACTCCCAGTCCTTGGCGGGACCGAAGATCTTCTCGCAGAACAGGCCGTCCTTCTCGGGCTTGAGGGTACGGTAATTGATGGTCTCCGGCTTCTTGACCTCACCGTGCGACCAGGAACGGATCTGGTCGGCGGAGGCAAGGGAGATCTTTACCGAGTCAAAATCAGTAGCTTCGAAATCTGCCACAGTCAACTACTCCTTATCAGTGGTCGTGGCGGCGACAGCCTCGGGTGCCTCGGCGGTCTCGGCATCCTCGGCCTCGACGTCGGTGTCAACGCCGGCGAGCGCAGCCAGGTCGTCGAGAGCAGAGGTCTCCTCGGCGGTCACAGGGGCGGAGGCGTCCTCGTCGGCATCGTGCATGGGCTCGATGTCCAGCGCGAGGGAGCGGATCTCCTTGACGAGAACCTTGAAGGACTCGGGGATACCCGGGACAGGAACGTTCTCGCCCTTGACGATGGACTCGTAGGTCTTGACGCGGCCCACGGTATCGTCGGACTTGACGGTCAGGATCTCCTGCAGGACGTTGGAAGCACCGTAAGCGTACAGTGCCCAAACTTCCATCTCGCCGAAGCGCTGGCCGCCGAACTGGGCCTTGCCGCCCAGAGGCTGCTGGGTAACCAGGCTGTAAGGGCCGGTCGAACGGGCGTGGATCTTGTCGTCGACCATGTGGCCGAGCTTGAGGATGTAGGACGTACCCACGGTAATGGGCTCGCGGAACTCCTCGCCGGTGCGGCCGTCGAACAGACGGGTCTTGCCGCGCTCGTCAAGCTGGGTGACGAACTCGGGGCGCATGTGATCGCCAAAGGCAGCGGTGGCCTTGTTGAGCATGTTCTTGTTGGCACGACGAATGACCTCGGCGATCTCGTCCTCCTTGGCGCCGTCGAAGACGGGCGTGGCGGTGAAGAACGGACCGGGGACGTACTTGTCGGAGTCGGCCTGCTCGGTATCCCAACCGCAGGCAGCAGCCCAGCCAAGGTGGCACTCGAGCAGCTGGCCGACGTTCATACGCGAAGGAACGCCCAGCGGGTTGAGGATAACGTCGATCGGGGTACCGTCAGCCATGTAGGGCATGTCCTCGACCGGCAGAACGTTACAGATAACACCCTTGTTGCCGTGGCGGCCGGCGATCTTATCGCCCTGCTGGATCTTACGACGCTGGGCGACGTAGACGCGCACCTGCTCGTTGACGCCGGGGGCCAGGTCGTCGCCGTTCTCGCGGCTAAAGCGGACGACATCGATGACGCGGCCGTAAGCGCCGTGAGGCATCTTAAGGGAGGTATCGCGGACGTCGTGGGCCTTGGCACCGAAGATGGCGCGCAGCAGGCGCTCCTCGGCGGTCAGAGCGCTCTCGCCCTTAGGTGTGACCTTGCCGACCAGGATGTCGCCAGGGCCGACCTCGGCGCCGATGCGGATGATGCCGTCCTCGTCGAGGTTGGCAAGCATGTCCTCGGAGAGGTTCGGGATCTCGCGGGTGATCTCCTCGGGACCGAGCTTGGTGTCGCGGGCGTCGATCTCGTGACGGGTGATGTTGATGGTCGTCAGCAGGTCCTCGGCCACCAGGCGCTCGGACACGACGATACCGTCCTCGTAGTTAAAGCCTTCCCACGGCATGTATGCCACGGTGAGGTTCTGACCCAGTGCAAGCTCGCCATGATCGGTCGAAGGACCGTCGGCCAGGGGCTCGCCCTGCTCAACGGTGTCACCGACGCGCACGAGCGGACGGTGGTTGATGCAGGTGGACTGGTTGGAGCGCTGGTACTTGGCCAGGTGATACTCGTCCATGCCGCCGGCATGCTTGACGATGATCTTGGCGGCGTCGGCAAAGATGACCTCGCCGGCATTCTTGGCCAGGGTGACCTCGCCGGAGTCCAGAGCGGCGCGACGCTCCATGCCGGTACCGACATAGGGAGCGGCGGGGTGAACCAGCGGCACGGCCTGACGCTGCATGTTAGCGCCCATCAGCGTACGCTTGGCGTCGTCGTGCTCAAGGAACGGGATCAGCGTGGCTGCGACGGAGAGCATCTGACGCGGCGAGACGTCCATGTAGTCGACGTCCTCGACGGGCACGTCGGCGGGAGCACCGAAGGAGCCGTCGAAGTCGCGGGTACGGGCGATCACGGTGTGCGGACGGACAAGCTTGCCCTCGGCATCGGTCGTGATGAACTCGTTGGTCTTGGGATCGAGCGGCGTGTTGGCCGGCGCGATGACGTGCTTCTCTTCCTCGTCAGCGGTCATCCAGTCGATCTGGTCGGTGGCAACGCCGTTCTCGACGCGACGGAACGGGGCCTCGATGAAGCCATACTCGTTGACGCGGGCGTAGAGGGCGAGCGAGCCGATCAGGCCGATGTTGGGGCCTTCGGGGGTCTCGATCGGGCACATGCGGCTGTAGTGCGAGTTGTGAACGTCGCGGACGGCCGTCGGCACGTTGGTGCGGCGGCTGGAGCCGGACTTGTGGCCGGCAAGACCACCAGGGCCGAGTGCGGACAGACGGCGCTTGTGGGTCAGACCGGTCAGGGGGTTCGCCTGGTCCATGAACTGCGAGAGCTGCGAGGAACCGAAGAACTCCTTGATGGAGGCCACGATCGGGCGGATGTTGATGAGCGACTGCGGGGTGATCTCGTCGATGTCCTGGGAGCTCATGCGCTCACGGACGACGCGCTCCATACGGCTCATGCCGATACGGAACTGGTTGGCGACGAGCTCGCCGACGGTACGGATACGGCGGTTGCCAAAGTGGTCGATGTCGTCGACCTTGAAGCCCTGCTCGCCGGCAGCGAGGGACAGGAGGTAGCGCAGCGTCGCAACGATATCCTCGTCGGTAAGCACCGTGACCTCTTCCTCGGTGGTGAGGTTGAGCTTCTTGTTGACCTTGTAACGACCGACGCGGGCCAGGTCGTAGCGCTGCGGGTTGAAGAGCAGGCCCTCGAGCAGGCTGCGGGAAGCGTCCACGGTGGGAGGCTCGCCCGGGCGCAGACGACGGTAGATCTCGATGAGGGCGTCCTCGCGAGTGAGAGCGGTGTCGCGCTCCAGGGTGCGCTTGATCACATCGGAGTTGCCGAGCAGCTCGATGATGTCGTCGTTGGTGACGGCGATGCCAAGGGCGCGCAGGAACATCGTGGCGCTCTGCTTGCGCTTACGGTCGATGGAGACCATGAGCTGGTCGCGCTTGTCGACCTCGAACTCAAGCCAGGCACCGCGGGACGGGATGATCTGGGCCTTGTAGATCTGCTTGCCCGAATCCATCTCGGAGCTGTAGTACACGCCCGGGGAGCGGACGAGCTGCGAGACGACGATACGCTCGGTACCGTTGATGATGAAGGTGCCCTGATCGGTCATCATGGGGAAGTCGCCCATAAAGACGAGCTGCTCCTTGATCTCGCCGGTCTCCTTGTTGGTGAGACGGACGTCGGTCAGAAGCGGAGCCTGATAGGTCATATCCTTCTCGCGGCACTCCTCGACGGTGTGCGCGGGGTCGCCGAACTGATGCTCGCCGAAGGTAACCTCGAGAACATGGTTCTGGCTCTGGATGGGGCTGGATTCCTTGAACGCCTCACGAAGACCCTCGTCCTTAAAACGCTCAAAGGATTCCCTTTGAACAGAGATAAGGTTGGGGAGCTCCATGGCCTCCGGGATTTTCCCGAAGCTGACGCGCTTGCGCTCAGTGGCAGTGTATGCGTAGGTCACCAGGTTTTTCCTCCTTCACGGAAATGCTCGGTGGGTTGGCGAGGCATAGCTTCGCCAGTTATCGCAACCTAATAGTTTATCAGGTACCGACCGTTGGGCAAGAAAAGCCTTGACGCGATTGAGTTTTTGGAGTAGCAAAGTTTTCCGACAGAAAACACGCAGGTAGATGTATGTGTATCGAACATCTGTTCATATATTTTCTGTGAACAGAGAGCCGGCAATCGCAGCTCTTATAAAAAACGGGCGCGAACCGAGGTCCACGCCCGTAAATGTCGGTGCCCGAAGGCTTACTTGCGCATCAATCCGCCGCGCTCGTCGATGGCGTCCCAGAAGGCATCGGCAAAGCGGGGGTCGTTTGCAGCCATGAGGGCGTTAGTGGCCATCCAACCAGAGGGAGTGCCGGTGTCGTAGCCCGACAGCGGGTCGATGACGACGGCGTACATGGCCTCGCGGTCGAGCGAACGGGCCATGGCGTCGGTGAGCTGGATCTCGCCGCCCTTACCGGCCTGCTGATCGGCCAGCAGGTCCATGACTAGCGGGCTCAGCAGGTAGCGACCGACGATGTACAGGTTGGACGGAGCAGCCTCGGGAGCGGGCTTCTCAACCAGACCGCCGATACGCCAGACAGCGCCCGGCTCTGCATCGGCAACGTCCTCGGCACCCTCGAGCGAACCGACGCGCTCACCGGCGATAACGCCGTAGCGGCTGACTTCCTCGGGCGAGCAAGCAGCGACGGCGATAACCGAAGCGCCACCGTGCTCCTTGGAAACGGCGAGCATCTTGTCGCAGATGTCGCGATTAGGCACAACGTAGTCGCCCAGAAGAACCAGGAAGTTCTCCCCTGCTACGGCGTCGGCAGCAGAGCGGATAGCATGGCCGAGGCCCTTGGGCTCGTACTGATAACGGAAGTCGACCGGCATACCGCCAGCGTGGGCGACGGCATCGGCATAGGCGTTCTTGCCGCGCTCGCGCAGCAGGTTCTCGAGCGAGCGATCGGGCTGGAAGTAGTTCAGTAGCTCGGGCTTACCGGGAGAAGTAACGATGATGGCGTCGTCGACTTCCTCGGGGTCGAGCGCCTCCTCGACGACGTACTGAATGACGGGCTTGTCGAGCACCGGCAGCATCTCTTTGGGCGTGCACTTGGTGCCAGGCAGAAAACGCGTGCCAAGACCGGCGGCGGGGATGATTGCCTTCATGTTATTCAAAGATCCTTTCGCAGGCGCAAAAGCGCCCCATGCGTGCGGCACACAGCCGCAGACCAAATTGCGATACCCAAGCATCTTACCGCTGGAACTATATGTCGCTACAAGGCAGGGACAATTCTTCAGCAGGTCAACGCAAATTATTGCTCGAATGGTGCAATTTTATTACCCAACGGCAGGACACCCGATACGACGCAAATCACAGAACATGGCAGTTTGAGCAACCGATACCGAGGGACCTAAAAACAAAAAAGACGGGGCTCGCAATGCGAACCCCGTCTGCAAAGAAATCTGGCGAGAAAGCCTGATTACTTGAGGGTGACAGCAGCGCCAGCAGCCTCGAGCTTCTCCTTGGCAGCCTCGGCGTCCTCCTTCTTGGCACCCTCGAGAACAGCCTTGGGAGCGCCCTCGACGACCTCCTTGGCCTCCTTCAGGCCAAGGTTGGTGAGCTCACGGACGGCCTTGATGACCTGGATCTTGTTGTCGCCGTAGCCCTCGAGCACGACGTCAAACTCGGTCTTCTCCTCGGCCTCAGCAGCGCCAGCAGCGGGAGCGGCGACAACAGCGGCAGGAGCAGCGGCGGAAACGCCGAAGGTGTCCTCGATAGCCTTAACGAGCTCGGAAGCCTCGAGAAGGGTCATTTCCTTAAGAGCATCGATGATCTCATCGGTGGTAAGCTTAGCCATTTCTAAGTCCTTTCGGTTTCCGTGCGGATGCACGGAGATCAGTTAAAACACGGCGCGAATGCGCCAAGGGTGCGGCGTTGCCGCCGCGGGTGAAAACAGCGACTAGGCTGCCTTCTGCTCGGAGACCTGCTGGATCGAACGAGCGAGACCAGAGGAAACGCCGTTGACGCAGACAGCGATGTCGCGAGCGAAACCGGAGATGAGACCGGCGATCTGGCCGAGAAGCTGATCCTTGGTGGGCAGCTCGGCGATAGCCTTAACATCATCAGCGGAAACGGCCTTGCCGTCGGAGATACCGCCCTTGATCTCAAGGACGCCCTTGGACTTAGCGGAGAAATCCTTAAGGGCCTTAGCGGCCTCGACCGGCTCGGTCTCGTAGAACACATAAGCGACGGGGCCGGCGAGGATCTCGTCGATCTCGGGCTGCTCCTGGTTCTTGAGAGCGATCTTGACCAGGTTGTTCTTGTAGACCTTCATCTCGGCGCCGCACTCACGAAGCTGATGACGCAGCTCCTGAGCCTGCTTAACCGTCAGACCGTTGTAGTTGACGACAAACAGACCGGCGTTCTCGGCGATACGGGACTCGATCTCTGCAACCTTGTCGATTTTGTACTGCTGGGGCATGAATTACACCTCCTCGAATCCTTTCCGGGCACGGTCCGCCACAAGGACGTGACGGGGGCATGTCCAAAAAGAAAGCCCCCGCGCTGCATGAGCGACGGGGGCGAGAAGACATATCTACTCGACCACCTCGGCTGGCGGGATATCCCATTAAGCTCGCGGGCGATGCCCGTTTGCACCGGCTGTCTCTGGCAGCGGATTCGTGCGTGAACCGAAAGTATTATGGCGGGGACCCCGGCGTCGGTCAACGGGAAACCGGGCTGCACACAATTCCACCATCCGGCCGCGCCGCCGAAGGCCAGGCGCAAGGTTTTCGCTCGGTCAGGTCCTGAGCTCGCACGAAGAGCACATTAAGTGCTCTTCGGCTCGTGCGGAATCTACGAAAACCTTGCGCCTGGCCTTCGGCGGCGCGGCCTGCGGTGACTTTGGGGCAGCCCGGTTTCCCGTTGGCCGGCGCCCCCACTCATAAGCCTTAAGTCGGTGGGCTGATATGTTGCGTCCCTGATGGCTACAAGGTTGAAAGGAAGGTGGACAGGCGGCGGAGGCCTTCGTCCAGGTCTTTATCGGAAACGCAATAGCTGAGGCGGACGTGGCCTTCGGTGCCGAAGCAGTCGCCCGGGACTAGGGCTACGTTTGCCTCTTCGATGGCTTTGATGCAGAAGTCTTCGCTGGTTAGGCCGAACTTTTTGATGCTCGGGAAAGTGTAGAAGGCTCCTGCGGGCTCTACTACGTCGAGGCCCATGGCGTTTAAGGCTGCGAGTACGCGTTCGCGGCGGGCTCGGTAGACTTTGAGCATGGAGGTTGGGTCGACGGTCAGGGCTCGGGCTGCGGCGTCCATTTCGAAGGAGACAGCACTCGATACTAAGTATTGGTGAGCCTTTGCGATCTCGGCGATGACGGGGGCTGCCGCTGCGAGCCAGCCCAAGCGCCAGCCGGTCATGGCCCAGGGCTTGGAGAAGCTCTCGATGACCACCGTCTGGTCGCGCAGCTCCGGGTGGCGCTGGGCAAAGCGCTCGTAGCCATCCACATAGACCAGACGGTTGTATACGTCGTCGCAGACTACGTAGATGCCCGCCTGCTCTGCCACGCGCGCCACGGCGTCGAGCGATGCCGTGTCGAGGATGCAACCCGTGGGATTGTTGGGCGAGCAGATGACGATGGCCTTGGTCGCCGGGGTCACACAGGCGCGAAGCGCATCCTCGTCAATCTGGAATTGCGCAGGCTCCGTATCCAAAAAGACAGCCTTGGCGTGATTGGCCACGACGATGCTCTCGTACAGGCCAAAGGCCGGCGTGGGGATGATGACCTCGTCACCGGGGTTGAGCATAGCCATAAATGTTGCCGACAGTGCCTCGGTCGCGCCGTCGGTCAGGATGACCTCATCGGCGGAAAACGCCAGGCCCGCGTCATCCATATATTTGGACAGTGCATCACGCAGGGCGGGGCGACCGTTGTTGGGCGGATAGTGCGTGTCACCGCGGTCCAGCGCGGCGGTCACCTCGGCGCTAATCACATCGGGCGTGGGAAAATCGGGCTCGCCGAGCGCGAGCGCGATACACCCCGGATGCTGGGCGGCGAGCGCGTTAATCCGGCGGATACCGGAGGGCTTGAGCATGGCAAGCGAGGTATTCATGGGCAGACGCATGGCGTTCCTTTCGTAAGGGTTGCACTAGGATAGCGCGGCGGGGCGCCACCAGACGGTGTAACCTAAACGGAAACGAGCCGGAAAGGAGATGGCATGGAGACGACCGCGCGCGGCGACTTACCAAAAACACTGCACACCATTGCGTATATCAGTATTCCCAATAGCGCCGATCTTGATTTTTTGCTCTGGGACCTGCAGGATGCCATCGCCGCCTATGCTCAACTTTCCGGCACCGCACTCCCCCGCCCGGTCGACTTGAAGGCAAATGACGCCGGCAGCGTTGCCGATGGCATCGTGCTGGCCATTGAAGATGTGGCTGACGATGAGACGTTGACTGCTATCGAGCAGGCGCTTGAGCGCTTTGGCGGTACGGGAACGCGCGTCTATGCCGCGATTCGAGCCGCACAAGAGGGCACTGAGCAGGCGCGTGGGACCGCCGTTCGCCTGCACAAGGCATGTGAGCGCCATGACCAATTGTGGTGTGGCGGCGTTGCCATCTGCGCCGGCAGCGGCATCGCAGCGCTTCGCCATTCCCCGCGCATGGGACTCTTGCGGCGACCGTTTTCGGAGGCCATGGACAAGCTCGTGGGCGCCGTGCGCATGGGCTGCTCCGTCGAGCATGCACAGCGACTTGGCGGCGGCAATGCCGCCAACGTCGACGCCGACGGCATGGTTTGCGCCGAGCCAGCCGTGCCCGCGCCGATCTGGCGAGGCGTTCTGAAACGTCTGGGCGCCCACGCTCAAACAAAAATCTAAATTAAATAACAGCCCAGTCAACGGCTTCGTGCCAACGCTCGACAAGACGCTCCAGTCGCCAGGCGGCATTGGCAGGACTTGTCGAGGGCAGGACGACGGCGGGCAACCCCGTCCGATCTTGCAAGTAGCGTTTGTAGAGTCGCCCTGCCGTACCGCCGTTACAGACAACGACCTCGATCGGCGCGGCATCGGTAATGCGCTCGATATGTGCCGGCACAACGTTGCGAATGCTCGCGTCGCTCGAGCCCTTAATGTCGCAACTCTCGATCACATCCCACAGGCCCACGCCGCCGTTCAGCAGCATAGATCGCTTGGCAGCAATGGAGGCATCGAGCGTCGCGGGCTCACCGCTTGCCAAAGGATCGCCCTCGTTGGGCGGCACAGGCACACCGAGGCACGCAGCCATCACACGCCAAAAGCGATTCTGAGGGTTGCCGTAATAAAAGGCATTTGCACGCGAGAGCACCGAGGGAAACGACCCCAGCACCAAAACGCGCGAGCGCTGGTCGAACACAGGCTCAAACCCATGCTCAATATGTTGATAGTCCTCGTCAGACACGGCCATGGGCTAGGCTCTCAACAGATAGCGCACCTCGTAGGGTGCAAGCTCAAGGGTACCCGTCAGCTCGACCGTGGGCGCATCGTCGGCAAGCAGGTCGACAAAGGACCCGTTGAGCTCGCCGCCGCCAAAGGTGTAAGGCTCGCCCACGGCGTTCACCGCCACGAGCACCGTCGCGTCATCACAGGCGCGCTCGAACAGCAGCTGCTTGTTCTGGATCACCACGTTGCGATAGGCACCGTAGTTGAGAGCACAGGCCGCCGCGTCATCGGCCGAGCGAAGGTGCGCAAGCTGCGTGATGAACGCCGTCAGCTCGTTGGGCGCAGGCTCATCGAGCGCAGGTCGCAGCGCCCAGTCACCATCGGGGCCGCCCTTTTCGCCGGCAATCCCCCACTCGCTGCCATAGTAGACGCACGGAATGCCCGGCATGCCAAAGAGCATGCCATAGACGGGACGCAGGCACGACTTGTCGGTGAGGATGCTCGCCAGGCGCGGCACATCGTGGTTGTCGACAAACGACAGCAGATGCTTGCCGCGATAAATGCACCACGGGTCACCGCCAAACTGGCGGTGCAGCGAGTGCGCGATCTCGAACATATTGACCGAGTTAAAGCTGGAGTACAGGCCCTTGTAGCACTCGTAGTTGGTGCAGGAGTCGAGCATCTCGTCGTTGACGATCTGGTTGTAGTCGCCGTGGAGCGTCTCGCCGATCAGCACAAAGTCGGGCTTGAGCTCACGGGCAAAGGCGTGCAGGCGGCGCATAAAGTCGCGGTCGAGCATATAGGCAACGTCCAGGCGCAGGCCGTCGACGCCAAAGACGTCGGCCCAACGGCGCACGGACTCGAGCAGGTAATCGACCACGGCGGGGTTTTGCAGGTTGAGCTTCACGAGCTCAAAATGGCCTTCCCAGCCCTCGTACCAAAAGCCATCGCCATAGCAGGAGTCGCCGTCAAAGCTGATGTGGAACCAATCCTTGTAGGGCGAGTCCCACTTGCGCTCCTGCACATCGCGGAAGGCCCAAAAGCCACGGCCCACATGGTTGAAGGCCGCATCGAGCACCACGCGGATGCCATGGGCGCGCAGCGTCTCGCACACGGCGGCAAAATCGGCATCCCCACCCAGGCGACGGTCGATATGGCGCAGGCTGCGCGTGTCGTAGCCATGGCTGTCGGATTCGAGCGGCGGGTTAATGAGCACAGCACCGATGCCGAGCTCTTGCAGGTAGTCGGCCCATTGGGCGATCTTCATGATGGGCGCATCGGGGTTGGGCGCAGCGTTGGCAGCCTGGGCGAGCTCATCCTCGGCAACGGGCGCGGCGTTTTCGCGCGGAGCTCCACAAAAGCCCAGCGGATAGATCTGGTAGAACGTCGTCTCGTATGCCCACATAGCAACCTCCCGGTAAGCTCAACACAACGACATCCATTGTATGCCGGCTTGTATCCTCTCCCCCAAAATAAGCTGCGGTGGAATAGGAACTGTTGGGGCCAATAAACCGGGCAAACAGTCCGTATTTCACCGCAACTGATGAGGGAACGTGATTAGGCGACGGGCTTGGCGCGGCGTATGGCCGGGAACAGTACGGTGATGGCGAGGATGACGCCCACGACGGTAATCGCCCCGCCCGCGAAGCCAATCCAGGAGATACCGGGACCCGAAACCACGGCGCCGCCGATCGCGGTGCCCGTGCCGATGCCGAGGTTAAACAGGCCCGAGAAGATCGACATGGCGACGGCCGACGAATCCGCCGGCGTGTACTTGATGAGCTCGGCCTGAAACGCCACGTTAAAGGCCGTGGAGCAGCAGCCCCATAGCGCGCAAACAGCGAGAACGGCGACGAGCGACGGTGCAACCGGACCCATGAGCAGCAGAGCCACAGGCACGCCGGAGAGTGTGATAGCCAAGAACGGAAAGCGATGGCCATCGAACAGTCGGCCGAACAGCCAGCTTCCGAGCAGACCAGAGCAGCCAAACGCCGTCAGCGTCATGGTAATAGCGCTTGCGTCGACGTGCGCGACCTGCGCCAGGAACGGCTCGATATAGCTGTAACCCGCATAATAGCCGGTCGCCATAAAGACCGTGACCGCGTAGAGCGCAATCAGGAACGGATTCTTGAGCAGCTCGGGCAGCTGCTTAACGGTAAAGCGCTCGCCCACCGGCATGGCCGGGAACACCGCGGCCTGGTAGACGACCGCGACGGCAGAAAAAGCTCCGACCACGGCAAACGTCATACGCCAGCCCACGGCCAGCCCGATGGCGCGGCCGATCGGCAGGCCAAAGATCTGCGCGATGGACGAGCCCGTGGCGATCATGCTAATGGCGAGCGCCCCGTGGCGACTGTCAACCAGGCGCGAGGCCATGATTGAGGCGACCGACCAGAACACGGCATGCGCGCAGGCGACCACCAGACGCGCGCAAACCAAAATAGGATAGGTAGGCGCCACGGCGGACAGGAACTGACCCAGCGAGAACACGGCAAGCACGCCGAGCAGCATACGCTTGAACTCGAAGCGCGAGGCAAACACCATAAGCGGCAACGACAGCAACATGACGCCCCAGGCGTAGACCGAGATCATGATGCCTGCCTGGGCCTCGGTGAGCGAGAACGACGCGGCGATATCGGTCAGAAGGCCGATGGGCATGAACTCCGACGTGTTGAATACGAACGCACAGCAGGCGAGCCCGATAAGCGGGAGCCACTGCTTGAGCGAGATGCCATCTTGTCTTGCCTGAGTCATGTAGGAACCCTCTCCGATTGTCTTGAGCGATGGGCGATTATATAGCAACGGCCCCGCATCCGTCAGCAACAGATGCGGGGCCGTAATCAACTCAATACACAGAGGTTGCGCCATCAATAAATAACTAAGCCAACCCCAGCAATATGCCTGCCGAATGCACGACAAACGCCACAATCCAGGCAACCGTCACTTGGAACGCGAACACGGCCACGGCGTAGCGCGCGCCCAGCTCGCTCTTGACGGCGCCGATGGCCGCCACGCAGGGCGGGTACAGCAGCGTAAAGACCAGGAACACATAGGCGGTGAACGGCGAGAACATAGTCGACAGTGCAGCGGGCGAGGTTGCGCCCAGAAGCACCGTGAGGGTCGAGATGACACTCTCCTTGGCGATAAGTCCGGTGACGAGAGCCGTCGACGCACGCCAGTCGCCAAAGCCGAGCGGCGCCAGCACCGGCGCGATGATGCTACCCAAACTGGCAAGCAGGCTTTGCGACTGATCGGCGACCACGTTAAAGCGAATATCGAACGTCTGGAGGAACCAGATGACCACGGTGGCGGCAAAGATAATGGTGAAGGCCTTGGTAATAAAGTCCTTGGCCTTATCCCATGCCAGCATCACCGTCGTCTTGACGCTCGGCAGACGGTAATTGGGAAGCTCCATGATAAACGGCACCGGGTCACCCTTAAATGCCGTGCGATTGAGCACCAAAGCCGCGATGCAACCGACCGCAATGCCAATCAAATAGAGCGAGACCATGGCGGGAACCGTCGCCTGCGGGAAAAACGCCCCGCACAGCAGACCGTAGACCGGCAACTTGGCCGAACAGCTCATGAACGGCGTGAGCATGACGGTCATCTTGCGGTCGTGCTCGGATGGGAGCGTACGGGTTGACATGATAGCCGGCACGGTGCAGCCAAAACCGACGAGCATAGGCACGAAGCTGCGGCCCGACAGGCCAAAGCGACGCAGCACTTTATCCATGACAAAGGCCACGCGCGCCATGTAGCCGGAGTCTTCCAGAATGGAGAGGAACAAAAAGAGCACGACGATAATCGGCAGGAAGGTCAGCACGCTGCCCACGCCCGTAAGCACGCCGTCGACAGCCAGCGAGCGTACCACGTCGTTGGTGCCGAACGCCTTGAGGCCCGCATCGGCCGAGGCGATGACGGCAGCGATGCCGTCCTCCATGAGTCCCTGCAACGCCGCGCCGATCACGCCAAACGTCAGCCAAAAGACGAGGCCCATGATCACCAGGAACGCCGGAATGGCCGTGTAGCGACCCGTCAGGATGCGGTCGATCTTGACGGAGCGCACGTGCTCGCGGCTCTCATGCGGCTTGACGACGCAGCGCCCGCACACGTCGCCGATAAAGCTAAAGCGCATATCGGCCAGCGCGGACAGGCGGTCGGTGCCGGCTTCGCCCTCCATCTGGGTAATGATGTGCTCGATAGCGTCGAGCTCATTGCGATCCAAGTGAAGCGCCTCGGTCACCAGCTCGTCGCCTTCAACCAGCTTGGTCGCCGCAAAACGCACCGGAATGTGCGCCGTCACGGCATGGTCCTCGATCAGGTTGGCAATGCCGTGGATGCAGCGATGCAGTGCACCGCCGTCCGAGCCATCGGGCGCACAGAAGTCCAGGCGACCGGGGCGCTCGCGGAACCGTGCCACGTGCAAGGCATGATCCACCAGCTCGCCGATACCCTCGTTGCGGGCAGCGCTAATGGGGACAACAGGCACGCCCAACAGGCTCTCGAGCAGGTTGACGTCCACGGCGCCGCCGTTGGCCGTCACCTCGTCCATCATGTTGAGCGCGATGACCATGGGGCGGTCGAGCTCCATAAGCTGCAGCGTCAGGTACAGGTTGCGTTCGATATTAGTAGCGTCGATGATGTCGATGATGGCGTCGGGGTTTTCGTCCAGGATAAATTGGCGACTGACGATCTCTTCGCCCGTGTACGGAGACAGCGAATAGATGCCGGGCAGGTCGGTAACGCTTGCCTCGGGATGGTTACGGATGGTGCCGTCCTTGCGGTCGACCGTCACGCCGGGAAAGTTACCGACGTGCTGGTTGGAGCCCGTAAGCTGGTTGAACAGCGTGGTCTTACCGCAGTTTTGGTTGCCGGCGAGGGCAAAATGCAGCGGTGCGCCCTCGGGCACGGCCGTTTTTGCCGCACGGGGCGAATACGTCCCCTCGCCAAGTGCCGGGTGCTCCGTCATGCCGATTGCGGCGTTAGTGCGCGGACCCGTGTCTGTGTCGTGAACACCCACGAGCTCGATGCGAGCAGCATCGTCCTTGCGCAGCGTCAACTCGTAGCCACGCAGGCGAATCTCGAGCGGGTCGCCCATAGGAGCGTACTTCATCATGGTGACTTCGGTGCCCGGCGTTAGGCCCATGTCCAAAATATGCTGTCGGAGTGCCTGATCGTCCGATGCCACCGATGCGACAACGGCGTCCTTTCCAATCTCGAGTGTATCGAGCTTCACGCGCTCATCCTTTCGTTAGACGCGGTTAACCGTTTACCGGGGCTAACCAACTCGTAACGACAAATGATAGCGCTCTGAACTATTATATAAAGTCAAATACCGATGTTTACCTGCGCAAACTTTATGCGGTGCGCCCCGAAAGCTCTTTGCGCATACCGCTCAGCGAGATCGAAATGGAACCCGACCGCGCGGTAGCAGTGAGTCGATCACCCTCAACCGACCCCGTGCATGTAAAGGGCGCCTTGCCCATCAAGACGTGGGAGATAGTGCCCGAGAACTCAAAGAAATCGCCCTCAGCGCGGGCACCCGAGAGAGCGATATTGAGACCCCTGACGTTTAGTACTGCCCTGAGCGCGCCGTTCACCCCATGTGAAAACGTCACCTCGCCGCGTTTGCTCCCCACCGGCGTCTGGGCCAAAACCACATACGTACCCTCAAGCATGGCTCCTCCTCTAAGCAGACTTTTTGAAACGGGCAAGTAGTCTACTTTTACATATGGCGCTCCAGGAAGCGGAAGGCCAGGCGGATCCAAGGACGGACTGCCACTTGCTTGTCCTCGTTGTCGACCGCGGTATTGGCGTTGCCGAGCGAAAGGCCGTGGCCACCCTGGTCAAAGACGTGCATCTCGCATGCGACCCCTTCCTCGGCCATGCGCTGCGCAAACGGATAGACCTGCGCAATCGGCGCCGTCTTGTCGTCCGAAACGCCCCACACAAAGGTCGGAGGCATCTGGCGCGAAACGTGCGTGGTAGGGCAAATGTCGGCCAGGTGCTCATCGGTCGCCTCGCCGCCCGTCACCATCGACAGATAGTCGTTGAGCAAATCGCGCCCCGTCTTGCCACCCGTCTTGGGCACGCGCAGGTCGATGCGCGGGTCGCGCGTCTGCATATCGCGCACATAGGCAAGGTCGAGCAACGGATAGCCCAGCACCACGGCGTCGGGACGAATATCCTCCGGACGAGCCCCGGCAAGGCCCGCGAAAGGTCCGGTCTTCCACTGCGTTGCCAACGAGGCGCAGATCATGCCGCCCGCCGAGAAACCCACGATGCACACGCGCTTGGGATCGACATGCCACTCGTCGGCGTTGGCGCGCACGGTAGCGACCATCTTGGCGAGGTCCGCCTGCGGGTGCGGAAAGCTCACGTCGCCCGTGGCGCTCGTCACATAGTTGAGCACAAAGGCCTGGTAGCCGCGGTCCAAAAACGCAAACGCCACCGGGTCCTGCTCGTGCGGAGCGATATGCGTAAACCCGCCTCCGCCGCAGATGATCACCGCGGGGCGGCGGCCATTGGGCATGTCGGGCAGCGGCTCGGCACCCAGATACGTAAACGTCGCCGGATAATCCTCGGTCGGCTCCTCGCCCCACAGCGCATGGTTCTCAATAATCATAGGTGCTCCCTCCGTGCGATTCGTGCGCACTCGTTTTTCGCACCTTAGCGTACCCCACTTGAGCCCGCGGCGCAGAAACACCCCCGCAATAAGTTGGCCTTCAACTGATATATCACAAAATCGCTGTTCAGAGGTATCGTTGGACAGCGTAAAATAGGAGCGCTGACCGTGCTGGGAAACACGTACGAAACGTTTCCGGCAAACCACACGCGTGCAACATGCGCGCCTGATACGTTGGAGGCATCTATGGGTCTGCTCGATTCGCTCAAGTCCACGTTCACTTCGTCGGGCGAGGCGTCCGTTCCGCCCGCAGCAAGCTTCGCCACCCGCGAAGGCGTCATCTACGCTCCTGTCAACGGCGTGCTCGTCAATCTGGGTGAGGTTCCCGACGAGACCATCGCCTCGGGCATGCTCGGCCAGGGCTACGGCATCGAGCCCATTACCGGCACCATTTACGCCCCCGCTAACGGCCGTATCGGCGCCACCACCGTCACCAACCACTCCATCGGCATGATCACCGAGGACGGTCTTCGCGTGTTCATCCATGTTGGCCTGGGCACCGTGGAAATGAACGGCAAGGGTTTTGCCCGCTTTGTCGAGATGGGTGACACGGTCAAGGCCGGCCAGCCGCTCATCAGCTTCGATCGCGAGGCCATCAAGGCCGCCGGCCACGAGGACATCGTGACCGTCATCATCTCCGAGCTCGATCGTCTTAAGAGCATCGACCATGTCGGCGAGTCCGGAACGCTTATCGGCGGCAACCCGCTCGTCAAGCTGGGCGACCCGCTGCTGGTAGCCAAGACCAAGTAGCCAGGCCCCGCGCCACACAGCCAAAAGGCAACACGAAAAGCGCCCACGAGCATTTGCCGCGGGCGCTTTTCGTTTGAAAAACCATCCCGCCAATGCCTTATCTGTATAGCCCAAATGAGCCGAGCTGCTAGAATATCGAACTGTATGGATAACTATCATTCAACCGTTATGGGAGGATACGTGAACCGCACCAAAATCGCGCAGCTTTACGCCGATGCCGAGTCGCTTGGCGGCCAGACCGTCACCGTCGCCGGCTGGGTCAAGTCCATCCGCGACATGAAGAACTTTGGCTTTGTTACGCTCAACGACGGCAGCTGCTTCCGCGACCTGCAGGTCGTCATGAACCGCGAGGCACTCGACAACTACGACGAGATCGCCCATCAAAACGTCTCGGCCGCACTCATTTGCACCGGCACCGTCAAGCTGACCCCCGATGCGCCCCAGCCCTTCGAGCTTTCTGCCACCTCCATCGAGGTCGAGGGCGTCAGCGCCCCGGATTACCCGCTGCAGAAGAAGCGCGCAACCGTCGAGTTCCTGCGCACCCAGCAGCACCTGCGCCCGCGCACCAACCTGTTCCGCGCCGTGTTCCGCATCCGTTCTGTCGCGGCTGCCGCCATCCACCGCTTCTTCCAGGAGCAGGGCTTTGTCTACGTCAACACCCCCATCATCACCACGAGTGACTGCGAGGGCGCCGGCGAGATGTTCCGCGTGACCACGCTCGACCCCAAAAATCCGCCCCTCACCGAGTCCGGCGAGGTCGACTGGAGCCAGGACTTCTTTGGCAAGCACGCGAGCCTTACCGTGTCCGGCCAGCTCAATGCCGAGAACTTTGCCATGGCCTTTGGCGACGTGTACACCTTTGGCCCCACCTTCCGCGCCGAAAACTCCAACACCACGCGCCACGCCGCCGAGTTTTGGATGATCGAGCCCGAGATGGCCTTTGCCGACCTGAACGACTACATGGATAACGCCGAGGCCATGCTCAAGTACGTCCTTAAGGACGTTATGGCCACCTGCCCCGACGAGCTCAATATGCTCAACAAGTTTGTGGACAAGGGCCTGATCGAGCGCCTGGACCATGTGGCAAACTCCGACTTTGCCCGCGTTACCTACACCGAGGCTGTCGAAATCCTGGAGCAGGCAGTCGCTGCTGGCCACCAGTTTGATTACCCCGTCAGCTGGGGCATCGACCTGCAGACCGAGCACGAGCGTTTCCTGACCGAGGAGCACTTTAAGCGACCGACCTTCGTAACCGACTACCCGGCCGAGATCAAGGCGTTCTACATGCGCATGAACGAGGACGGCAAGACCGTCGCCGCCGCCGACTGCCTGGTTCCCGGTATCGGCGAGATTATCGGCGGCTCCCAGCGCGAGGAGCGCCTGGATCTGCTCGAGGCCCGCATCAAGGACCTGGGCATGAATCCCGAGCAGTACAAGTACTACCTTGACCTGCGCCGCTACGGTTCCTGCAAGCACGCCGGCTACGGCTTGGGCTTCGAGCGCCTGGTCATGTATCTGACCGGCGTGGGCAACATCCGCGACGTCCTGCCGCACCCGCGCACCGTGGGCAACGCCGACTTCTAATCGCCACAGCGCCACCAAACGCGTTCCAGCGCATCACGCCAGCGCCTCTCGGCAAGCCGAGGGGCGCTTTTTTCAACAGTATCCGTCAAGCTTTTGGCAAGATTTTGGTCAGTTGAGCAGGGCTGTTGAAAACTCGACCCGCCGCTTGCCGACGACTACCGACCGCCCGGAGCGTCCTGCACCCCTGGGAAAGCCCCGCGCCCTAGGCTCCATACCGTCGCCACCCAAAACGGAAAGGACGTGGACGCCATGACCGAAACCGCTGTTGAAACTTACGAGACCACGACGAGGGGCGCCGCCTCGATGGCAGCCTATCGCGCCGTTCGCATCCTGCAACTATTAAGCGAAAACACCGGCGAGGACAAGGCCATGCTTTCCGATGAGTTGATCCGGCGTCTCGCCCATCCCGACGACCCCGCCCGCATGCCCATCTCGGCGGCGCGGCGCAGCATCTACACCGCCATCTCCGCACTTCGCCATGCCGGATACGAAATTGAGTACAAGCGCGGCGTTGGCTATCGACTCTTGACCCGTCCGCTCACCGACGAAGAGATCATCCGGCTCCACGGCATGGTCATGCGCAACCGCTCCACGCCCATCGCCATTCGAAAGAGCATAGCGCAGCACCTGGTCGCCATGGCGAGTGCCGACGTTCGCGGCTACCTCGATGCACCCGAGCCTGCTCCAAGCGCAGGCGACAAATCCACCAAGGCCACACGCACGCCCGTCAAGCGCATCGATGCCTGCGAGCTCATCGAGCAGGCCATCGACCACGGAACCACGGTGAGTTTTGATATTTCGAGTGTCACGGCACGCGGAGAGGTCGAAGTGGCGCGGATGACACTCCGGCCCTTTGCCATCAAGCAACGAGACGGCATCTCGTATTTGCTGGGAACGGTCTATGACGCGCGAGGCGCCGACGACACGCTGCGTACCGTTGAGATCGGCCGCATGAGAAACGTCACCACACGTCTCCTTGACGGCAAGAAGCTCTTCGCCGTCCTGGACGAGGACGATGCCTCCTCCGCCGCATAAGACCCTCCGCCGCCCATTCGACTACCCGTACCGCCCATCCGATTCTGTATTAAAAAACCCGCCAGGCTGTTGTAAAAATGGACATCAGCGCTACTATAGTTCCACTTGCACTTTGTCCCAGTGCAGTGTTTCCAGCCATTTTTATACTGGGGGTAATGATATGAAGGACATCACCATCAGCCGCAGGAGCCTTCTGGTCTCCGCCGGTCTGCTCGCGCTCGCCCCGCTCGCCGGATGCGGCGGCAACTCTGGTTCCGGCTCTGCTGCCGCCGGTTCCGACTACACCATCGGCGTTCTGCAACTCACCGAGCACTCCGCACTCGATGCCGCCAACGACGGCTTTGTCAAGGCCATCAAGGAGAGCGGCCTTAAGGTCAAGATCGACCAGAAGAACGCCCAGAACGACCAGTCCACGTGTAAGTCCATTGCCGACAAGTTTGTGGGCGACAACGTCAACCTGATTTATGCCATCGCCACGCCCGCCGCGCAGGCTGCCGCCGGCGCCACGGCCGATATCCCCATCGTGGGCTGTGCCATCACCGACTACGCCGCCTCCGGCCTGGTCCAGGACAACGACAAGCCCGGCACCAACGTCACGGGCGCTTCCGACCTCACCCCAGTCGCCGAGCAGCTCGAGATGATGCAGAAGGTCCTGCCCGACGTTAAAAAGGTCGGCCTGCTCTACTGCACCGCCGAGTCCAACTCCGACGTCCAGATCAAAGCCGCCAAGAAGGAGCTCAACAAGCTGGGCCTCGAGTACACCGATTTCACCGTCTCGAGCTCCAACGAGATTCAGTCCGTCGTCGAGTCCTCCGTGGGCAAGGTCGACGCGCTGTACTCCCCCACTGACAACACCATCGCCGCGGGCGCTTCGCAGGTCGGCCAGATCTGCAAGGAGAATAAGCTCCCCTTCGTGACCGGCGAGGAGGGTATGTGCATGGCCGGCGGCCTGTTCACCCTCTCCATCAACTATAAGGACCTGGGCTACGCCGCGGGCGAGATGGCCGTTAAGATCCTGAAGGGCGAGGCCAAGCCCGAGGATATGCCGATCAAGCACCTCTCGAGCAAGGACCTGGTCGTCGTCAAGAACGACGAGATGGCCGAGGCTCTGGGTATCGACCTTTCCGCTCTGGACGAGTAGCGCCATGCGCGGTAACGCGTCTAGGGCCCGCACGCGCGCCACAGCCGCGTTATTCAATATCTGAGTCCTTGGGGCGAACGCTAAAGACCGGCGTTCGCCCTGCTTGTTTCGGATGAGACAAAACATCCGTCCGCAGCTCTTTTATGCATTGGTACCGCTATTATGGAAAATCACGTGTCCACCCTATCCTAGGAGGTATGAAGCATGCTCATTGCATTGCAGGGCGCCGTTTCGCAGGGCGTCCTCTGGGGCATTATGGTGCTTGGCGTGTTTATCACGTTCCGCCTGCTCGACATCCCCGATATGACCTGCGACGGCAGCTTTGCCCTCGGCGGCTGTGTCTGCGCCGTACTCATCGTCAACAATAACGTCGACCCCTTGCTCGCCGTGCTGGCCGGCATGTGCGCCGGCGCCATCGCGGGCGCCGTCACGGGCATCTTGACCACCGTCTTTGAGATTCCCGCAATCCTCGCCGGAATCCTTACGCAGATCAGTCTGTGGTCCATCAACCTGCGCATCATGGGCAAGTCCAACACGCCCATCCTTGCCAAGGGCACTATCTTCTCATCCGTCAGCAACATGACGGGCCTGCCGCAGTCCACTGTTGCCATTATCCTAGGCATTGTGCTGGCCGTGGCCATCGTCGCCATCCTGTACTGGTTCTTTGGCACCGAGATCGGCTCGGCGCTGCGTGCCACCGGCAACAACGAGTACATGATCCGCGCCCTAGGCGTCAACACCAACTCCACCAAAATGATCGCCCTCGTGCTCTCCAACGCCCTCATTGGCCTTTCGGGTGCGCTCATCTGCCAGAGCCAGAAGTATGCCGACATTGGCATGGGTACCGGCGCCATCGTTATCGGTCTTGCCGCCATCGTCATCGGCGAGGTGCTCGGCCGCCTGCTGCCCGGCGGTCTCACGCAGTTCTCCGTCCGTCTGGCCTCCGCCGTCTTTGGCTCCGTGGTGTACTTCCTCATCCGCGCCATCGTGCTGCAACTGGGCATGGACGCCAACGACATGAAGCTGCTCTCCGCCGTGATCGTCGCCGTGGCCCTGTGCGTTCCCGTGGTTTGGGAGCGCTATAAGCTCCGCAGCTCCTACACGAAGGGAGATGAGGCAGATGCTTAAGCTCTCGCACGTCAAGAAGACCTTTAACAAGGGCACCGTCACCGAGAAGCGCGCGCTCACCGGCGTCGACCTTACCCTCAACGACGGCGACTTTGTAACTGTGATCGGCGGCAACGGCGCCGGCAAATCCACGCTGCTCAACATGATTGCCGGCGTATATCCGCTCGATTCGGGCGTTATCGAGCTCGACGGCACCGACATCTCGCGCCTGAGCGAGTCGCAGCGCGCCAAGTACCTGGGCCGCGTGTTCCAGGATCCCATGCGCGGCACCGCAGCCGACATGCAGATTGCCGAGAACTTGGCCCTCGCCAAGCGTCGCGGCCAGCGTCGCGGCCTTTCGTGGGGCGTCACCAAGGCCGAGAAGGACGAGTACGTTGAGTTGCTCAAGCGCCTGGACCTTGGCCTGGACACGCGCCTCAACGCCAAGGTCGGCCTGCTTTCGGGTGGCCAGCGCCAGGCACTCACGCTGCTCATGGCCACGCTCACCAAGCCGCGCTTGCTGCTGCTCGACGAGCACACCGCGGCACTCGACCCCAAGACCGCCTCTAAGGTGCTCAATCTGACCGAGGAGATTGTCGACGAGAACCACCTGACCACGCTCATGGTCACGCACAACATGAATGACGCCATCCGTCTGGGCAATCGCCTGATCATGATGCACGAGGGCCACGTTATCTACGACGTGGCGGGCGACGAGAAGAAGTCGCTCACCGTCGCCGACCTGCTGCAGAAGTTCGAGGAGGTCTCGGGCGGCGAGCTCGCCAACGACCGCATGCTGCTGAGCTAAAACCTGCCAATAAGGGACAGGTTTATTTTGGCCGGTTTTATCTGCGCAAACGTCAAAACCGCCGCAAAGGGACAGACGCCCTTGCGGCGGTTTTCGCATATGATGTCGATAATCCGATATTCAACCAGACTTTCTGGCTAAGGACTAAGGAAACTGCCATGAAAAGACTCCCCCGCCTTGCGTTAGCCGCCGCGTTGTTTGCCGGCTCGCTCGCAGGCATCCCAAGCCTCGCTTTCGCGGGGAACCTGCCCGCCGCTATTGACGGCTCCGTGGCCGTCATGCACACCAACGATATCCACGGCAGCTACAAGTACAGCTACAACGCAAGCAAGGGCACCGGCGCTGTGGGCTTTGACGGACTGGCGGTTCTCTATAGCGCCCAAAGCAGCGCCCCCGATCTTTTGCTCGATGCGGGCGATACCTTCCACGGGCAGTCCTTTGCCACCATGAGCGAGGGCAAGAGCATCGCCGAGCTCATGGACACCTTCTATGCAGACGGCTACGACGCGACCACGCCGGGCAACCACGACTGGAGCTACGGCGCGGACAAGCTCCGCACCATGACCGGCTACAGCCCCACCGGCACGCCCTTCGCCATGCTCTGCGCGAACGCGAAGTCTACGAGCGGCGTATGGAGCTCGAGTATCACCAAGACGCTCGATCGCACCTGGGAGGATAGCGAAGATCACTCCACATTCGACTACAAAATCAAGGTCGGCGTCGTGGGTGCCATGGATGAGTCGCTGGAATCCTCGCTGCGCGCGGACCTGGTCGCGGGTACGTCGTTCTCGAGTGCCGCGAACGCCATCAATGCCGAGGCCAAGCGACTGCGCGAGACAGAGGGCTGCAACGTTGTCGTCTGTATCGCGCACACGCTCAACGCCAAGACCTTTGCTGCAAAGCTCGTTGGGGTCGATGCACTGGTCGCGGGCCACGAGCACATCAACTTAGACGAAAACGTGACGGGGGCTGACGGCAAGTCGGTCCGCGTCGTCGAGGCGGGCAGCGCCTTTGCCGAGGTGGGGCTGCTTTCCATTCCGTACAAGTACGACACGAATGGCACCGAGACGACCGACGATGACACGGTGGCGGTATACGCAGGCAAAAGCGACGAGAAGCTCTATACCGCCAAGGACGTAAACGTTCTTTTGACCGACCCCAACAAGGGCTCCACTTATCAGAGCATCCTTGATGAGGTCCACAACAACAAGATCAAGCCGCTCGACGATGCCTTTAGCGCCGCATCGAGCGAGGTGCTCGGCACGAGCTCTACCAATTATTTCTACGGCGAGAACGCATCTGGCACGCACGGCTGGGAGATGGTGCGCACCACCGATTTCCGCCCCAGCAAGGAGGGCGACACCACCAAGGCCCAGACCATCGGACATGTGATCTGCGGCTCCTATCTTGACCTGACGGGCGCGGACCTTGCCATCGAGAACGCGGGCGGCATCCGCGGCGGCATCGCTGCGGGCGATGTGACCGCCGGCAACGTCATCGCTATCTCGCCCTACGGCAACACCGTGGAGACCTGGACCATGACCGGTGCGGACTTCCTGGCAGCGCTCGAGCACTCGCTGCAGATCAGCGACGAGTGCAATCACAGCTACGAGCTTCAGCAAGCCTACGTAGCGGCCGGCCACACCGAGCAGGAGGCGCAAGACATGTACAAGTGGCGCGACGACTCCGGCAGCGTCCTTTCCTTCGGCGGAATCAACGTGACAATCGATTGGACGCAGCCCGAAGGCAAGCGCATCGTGAGCGCCACGCTCACCAAGGATGGCAGCACACTCGACCCCGCCAAGACCTACACCGTCGCCACCAACAACTACATCATCACCAACACGACCGACTTCCCCACCTTCGCAAACGCCACCAAGCACACCGAGTGGGGTACCTGCGAGTCAGCGCTAAGGGCGCTAATTGGGCAGAACGGCTGGGAGAGCAAGATGGCCTCGCTCGCGGGCACCATCAGCTTTGGCTCCGCTGCCGTGGACCCCACGCCCACACCGGCCCCGACGCCTGAACCCTCGCCACAGACGGACACGACGACCACGACGGTCATCACCAAGAAAGCCACCGGTAAGCTCGCCGCAACGGGAGACCGCACGCTGGCTGTGGTAGGCGCATGCCTCATCGGCGGCATCGTCATCATCATTCTCGGCATTATCTGGAAGCGTCGACGCTAAGCTACACCGCCGGGCCTTGCAGCCCCGCCGCGTAAACCTTATATCGAGCACAGAAGCCCGTCCGAATTTGATCGGACGGGCTTCTTGGTGGGTATCATGGTTGGATGATCATGAGGAGGTTTCCCTACATGGAATTGTTTGAGCCAATTCTTCATTTCTTTGCACAACGATGGGTCCACAACATCATCTGGGCCGGTATCTTGGCCATCGGCACCGCCGTTGCCGCCAAAATCGCGTCCAAGACCCTGCACCACCTGCTTAACCGCGATGATAACCCGCTCCCAGCATCGAGCATCTTCATCAACATCGCGCGCGCCGTCATCTGGATGATCGGCGGCAGCTTTATCCTCGACAACTGTTTTGGCATTAATGCAAACGCCCTCGTCGCCGCTCTTGGCGTCGGCGGCATCGCCATCTCGCTCGGCTTTCAGGACACGCTGTCGAACCTTATCGGCGGTATGCAGGTGACCTTTATGGGCATTATCAAACCCGGCGACAATATCGAGGTCGGCGGCGTGTCGGGCGTGGTCCAAGACATCACCTGGCGCCACACGACCATCGAGGACGCCTGCGGGCAGACCATCATTGTGCCCAACTCCAACATCTCCAAGAACACGCTCGTACATCTGATGCCCTTTGGGCGCGTGGCCGTGCCCGTTGCCGTAAAGGACACGTCTAAGTGGGCTTCCCTTGACGCGCTGGCAGACGAGCTCACGAGCGCAACCAAAACGGCCGTCTCGCCCATCTCTGGCTTTGACAAGGAGCCGTACGTGCTCTTTAGCGAGATTGGCGACTTTGGCA
This sequence comes from Collinsella sp. OF02-10, assembly GCF_003463445.1. NCBI lineage: Bacteria > Bacillati > Actinomycetota > Coriobacteriia > Coriobacteriales > Coriobacteriaceae > Collinsella > Collinsella sp. OF02-10. The sequence goes on along the minus strand of NZ_QSCW01000002.1, from coordinate 72,818 downwards.
TTAAGGGCAAAATTATCTTTATCGTCAGCGACGATAGCACCACTTTTACGGCAGCCGACGCCTGCATTCGTGCCATCGCCCCCATCATCGCCTAAACCACCACAAAGGGGACAGGCACCTTTGTGGTGGTTTCGCATCGTGGTACCATGGTTCATATCGTTGTTTAAACGACTAAGGGAGTAGACACCATGGAAGAGGCCTATCGTCAAGCACGCAAGCGCGGCGAGCAGGGACGTCGACGCGCCATCAGCCAAAGCGAGCATCCATACCTTACGGACCTCGACAGTTTGGTTGCTCAGCTCCCCTTAGGTCAGCGAGAGAGCGTCGGCCTGCGGGATATTCCACTCGAAATGGTCGTCGGCACGGTCACCAAGGGCCGTCAGTCTGCCTTTTCGTGCAACTTTATGCCCCTGTTGCCATTTAGCACCGAGTTCGCCCGCAAGTGGTCCAACCTCTACGACATCCAGGTGACCGAGGGCTATCGCGACCCCATCATCGTCACCGAGTTCATGCACCGCTTTTACGTCCAAGAGGGCAACAAGCGTGTCAGTGTCCTCAAATTCCTCGACGCTCCGACGGTTTCGGCCAAGGTAACGCGCCTGTACCCCGGCAAGTGGTATTCCGTCGAGAGCCGCCTATACGGTGAGTTTTGCGCCTTTTGGTACGTATGCCCCCTGTACGAGATCGAGTTCTCGCGCGAGGGCAGCTACGAGATGCTTGCCAAGATGCTCGGCCAAGATCTTGTCGAAAAATGGCCTCAAAAGAAGGTCGACTATCTACGTCACACCTTCCTGCTCTTTAAGCGCGCCTATCTTCGCGCAGGCGGCGACCACTTGGACATTACACCTGCCGATGCCATGCTCGTCTACCTCAACGTCTACAACCAGGACCGCCTGCTGGATACGCCGACGGATATCGTCGTCAACCGCCTGTGCAAGATTTGGCGCGAGCTTGTCATTGCCGGCAAAAGCGACGAGGACAAGGTCGATCTTGTCGAAGCGCCGCAGCCCAACGAGGAAGAGGACGCACCGACAAAATCTACCTCGGGCGTGCTCAACTTCTTTATGAGCAAGACCGTCTACTCCACCGCCAATCCCATGCGAATCGCCTTTATCCACGAGTTTCCCTGTGCCACGTCGAGCTGGGACAGCCTGCACGACCAGGGCCGCCAGTATCTTGATGAGCACTTTGGTGGCATCGTGCGCACCGAAGCGTTCGAGGACTGCCACGATCCGGACGTGTTCTACGCCGCCGTCGAGACAGCCGTAAAGCACGGGGCGAACGTCATCTTCTCGACCTCACACCGGCTCATGGAATACACACTCAGGGCGGCGGTCGAGTATCCCCGGGTGCGGTTCCTTAACTGCTCAATCGGCCTTCCCCACCAAAGCGTCCGCTCGTACTTTGGAAAGATGTACGAGGCCAAGTTCCTGCTGGGCGCCCTTGCCGCCAGTATGGCCGACAACCACCGTATTGGCTACCATGCGTCGGTCTTCGCCTCGGGCGCGCTTAGCGAAATCAACGCCTTCGCCATTGGCGCCTCGCTGCTCGACCCTCGTGCGCAGATTATCCTCACTTGGGGCGATGTTCCCGCCGGCGGTCTTGCCGAAGCCATGTGTCGCGAGGGCGTGAGCGTCATGACCGGCGCCGATATGTCCAAGTCTCTCGAGGATCCCACCGCCTACGGGCTTCACCGCCTGGTCGATGACAAGGTCGTCGGCATCGCCATGCCGGTATGGAACTGGGGCCGATACTACGAGCTTATCGTGCGAAGCCTGCTGCATGGCACCTGGGATGAGACCAGTGACGACAGTCAGGTTCGCGCCGTCAACTACTGGTACGGCATGAGCTCGGGCGTTATCGACATTCGCTACGCTCCGGGCCTGCCCTATCAGACGCGCAAGCTTGTTCAGCTACTCCGCAATGGCATCGTCGAGGGCTCCATCAACCCCTTTGGCGGCGAGCTCCATAGCCAAGACGGCGTGGTGCAGATCGAGGGCTTTCCCCCGCTGCCGAGCACGCAGATTGTCGAGATGAACTGGCTGGCCGACAATGTGGTGGGCACCATTCCGCAACTCGACGATGAGCCGAAAGTCCGCGCCCTATGAAAATCCTTGCCATAGCCGATACCGAAGAACGATGCCTATGGGAGTGCTTTCGCAAGGAGCGCTTTGAGGGTATCGATTTGATTTTATCCGCAGGAGATCTGGACCCGGACTATCTTGAGTTTTTGGTTACGGTCATCAACAAGCCGCTCATCTACGTGCGCGGCAACCACGATGACCGCTACGCACGTCATGCACCGGGCGGCTGCATCTGTGTCGAAGACACCGTGTACGTGTATCGCGGCGTCCGCATTGCGGGGCTTGGCGGCTCCATGCGCTATCGAGACGGTGCCAACATGTACACCGAGCGCGAGATGACCAAGCGTATGCGCAAGCTGTCCCGCAAAGTGAGGATGGTCGGCGGCTGCGATATCTTGCTCACCCATGCACCCGCCGCCGGCGTGGGCGATCTGGATGATCTGCCACATCGAGGATTCGAATGCTTTAACACAGCGCTCGAATCCTGGAACCCCGACTACATGGTGCACGGGCATGTGCACCAATGCTATGGTCGCGACTTTCAGCGTGAGCGCCAGCATTCATGCGGGACAACGATCATCAACGCCTGCGGCTATACGCAGTTTGAGCTGGATGAAGCGCGCTACCCCATCCGTGGCTGGCAGGCAGCCTGGCTCAACTCGCAAACCATGCGCCGCGAGCTCAAGCGCCACGAGGCAATCGAGTCCTCAACCGCCAGAACACCCTGGTAACCACCACAAAGGGGACAGGCACCTTTATGGTGGTTTTGGCCCGAGATAGCAAGAAACCCGGTCCTGCACGAGGCAGAACCGGGTTTCTTTAGCAATGCTTGCTTTGCTCAGGCAGTAACTAAAAGTTACTCAGCCAGGAAGTCACGCTGGACAGCGGGATCGACCTTGACGCCAGGGCCCATGGTGGAAGACACGGAGATAGACTTGACGTACTTACCCTTAGCAGAAGAGGGCTTGACGCGCAGGATCTCGGTGTACAGGGCAGCGTAGTTCTCGACGAGCTGCTGCTCGGTGAAGGACTTCTTGCCCAGGGGCACGTGGCAGATGCCGTAGCGGTCGGCGCGGTACTCAACGCGGCCAGCCTTGAGCTCGGAGACCATCTTGGCGACGTCCATGGTCACGGTGCCGAGCTTGGGGTTCGGCATGAGGCCACGGGGACCAAGGATCTTACCGATGCGGCCAACCTTGGCCATCATGTTCGGCGTAGCGATAGCGGCGTCGAAGTTGATCTCGCCCTTCTGAATCTGGGCGACAAGCTCGTCGGAACCGATGATGTCGGCGCCGGCAGCCTCAGCCTCGCGGGCCTTCTCGCCCTCGGCGAAGACGGCAACACGAACGGTCTTGCCGGTGCCGTGGGGCAGGGAGATGGAACCGCGGATGTTCTGGTCAGCCTTACGAGTATCGATGCCCAGACGGAAGTGGGCCTCGACGGTCTCGTCGAACTTGGCGGTGTCGAGCTCCTTAATGAGCTTGGCAGCCTGAAGGGGGGTGTAGAGCGTGGCGCGATCGATCTTCTCGGCAGCGGCGTTATAGCTCTTACCATGCTTAGCCATGTGCATTACCTCCTGTGGTTAAACGGGCGTGAGCCCTCCCACATCGTATCGTGTGCCCTATTGCACACATTTAACGGGCGCCCAGGTCGGAGCACCCGTCGTTACCATAAGAAATCGCTACTCAGCGATGGTGACGCCCATGGAACGGGCGGTTCCGGCGATGATCTTCTTGGCGGCATCAATGTCGTTGGCATTGAGGTCCGGCATCTTGATCTCGGCGATCTTGGTGAGCTGCTCCTGAGAGAGCTGACCAACCTTGTCGGCCTGGGGCTTAGCGGAACCAGACTTGAGGTTCAGCTCCTTCTTGATGAGGTGAGCTGCCGGCGGGGTCTTGGTGATGAAGGAGAAGGACTTATCCTCGTAGACAGAAATCTCAACGGGGATGATGTCGCCCTTCTTGTCCTGCGTCTCGGCGTTAAAGGCCTGGCAGAACTGCATGATGTTAACGCCAGCAGCGCCCAGGGCGGGGCCGACGGGAGGAGCGGGGTTAGCGGCACCAGCAGGAATCTGGAGCTTAATGACGTTGGCAACCTTCTTCTCAGCCATGGTCATTCCTTTCGAATCACGAGTGTGAAGTACTTGCTATATCGTAAGCACGCACGTGTTAGAAGCACTCCTGAGATGAGCAGTCACAGAAGAAGCACGCTCGCGCGAACGTACGAAAACTTAAGCGATGACAGCGACCTGGTTAAAGTCGAGCTCGACCGGCGTCTCGCGGCCAAAGATCATCAGCGTGACCTTAAGCTTGCCAGCCTCGGTGTTAACCTCGGAGACCTTGCCATCAAAGTCGGTAAGCGGGCCATCGGTGACGCGGACGGACGTGCCGACCTGAATATCAACCGAGGTGCGCTTGGGCGAATCGCCCTTACCGGGACGACGAGTCATCTTGTTGTACTCGTCGCGGGAAAGCGGAGCGGGCTTGCCGTTGCCGCCCAGGAAACCGGTGACGCCAGGCGTGTTACGAACGCACGTCCAAGCGTCGTCATCCATTTCCATGCGAACCAGGACATAACCCGGGAAGATCTTAGAATCCTTGGTCTCACGCTTGCCACCCTCTTTAATCTCGGTGACGCGCTCCATAGGAATCTCGATATCAAAGATACGGTCCTGCATGCCCATAGTCTCGATGCGATGCTCGAGATCGGACTTAACGCGGTTCTCGTATCCAGAGTAAGTGTGAACGACGTACCAACGCTTAGACATGGTTTAGCCCCTCAATCCAGAGAACAGAGCAAGAGCCTCGCCAAAGCCAGCATCGAGCAGAGCGATGACGACGCCGACGACGATCAGAGAAGCGCAAACGACGACCGAGTAGTTCACGAGCTCCTTCTTATCGGGCCACGTGACACGCTTCATCTCGGACTTCACCGAAGCGAAATACTTCTTGGTGCGGGCAAAGAAACCAGGTTTCTCGTTCTTCTTGGACTTCGCAGCCTTCTCGTTCTTCTTGGCAACGGCCTTCTTGGCCTCAACCTTGGAGTTGGCGGCAGCGTTGTTGGCTGGCGCCGGCTGCTGGGCCTTCTTCTTGTTCTTCTTGTTGGCCATTTGGGTTACCTCCGCGCAATGCGCTTATACATGAGTAAACCGTAAGCCCCCAATTGGGAGCTTACGGAATAATGACTGGCACGCCAGGAAGGACTCGAACCCTCAACACTCGGTTTTGGAGACCGATGCTCTACCAATTGAACTACTGGCGTATGTGACTAGAGACTAGCGAGTCTCTTTGTGCAGCGTGTGGTGACGGCACCAGGGGCAATACTTCTTGATCTCCATACGATCAGGCATGTTCGCCTTGTTCTTGGTGGTCGTATAGTTGCGGCGCTTGCACTCAGTGCACGCAAGAGTAACTAGAGTACGCATGTATCCTGAACCTTTCATTTCCGCCCCGTACGGGCACGAGATGGTACTTTATCAGCTCTATGTAAGTGCTGTCAATGAAAACCTCGAATCAATTGGTTCTCGGTGGATCCATTCATATTTGGAACACATCAATGGGGCCAGCGAGATCTAATCAATCCCTCGCGCTTGGCTTATGGGCGAGCTAAGCGCAATCGGCAGGGAATAAGCCCCGCGTAGAAAAGAACCCGGCACCCTATAAGTGCCGGGTTCTCTAAGTCAGCTATATCAAAGAGCTTATTTACTCAATGATCGTGGAGACGATGCCCGAACCGACGGTGTGGCCACCCTCGCGGATAGCGAAGCGCAGGCCCTCCTCCATGGCGATCGGGTGAATGAGGTCGCCCTCGATGGTGATGTGGTCACCAGGCATAGCCATCTCGGTGCCCTCGGGGAGCTTGACCGTACCGGTAACGTCGGTGGTACGGAAGTAGAACTGAGGACGATAACCATCGAAGAACGGGGTGTGACGGCCGCCCTCCTCCTTGGTCAGAACGTAAATCTCACCGGTGAACTTGGTGTGCGGGGTAACCGAACCGGACTTGCAGAGAACCTGGCCGCGCTCGATGTCCTCGCGCTTGATGCCGCGGAGCAGCAGACCGACGTTGTCGCCAGCCTCGCAGAAGTCCATGGACTTACGGAACATCTCGATACCGGTAACGACGGTGTTCTGGGTATCCTTGATGCCGACGATCTCGACGGGCTCGTTGAGCTTGAGCTCACCGCGCTCGACACGGCCGGTAGCAACAGTACCACGGCCGGAGATGGTCATAACGTCCTCAACGGCCATCAGGAACGGGAGGTCGTTGTTACGAGCAGGCGTCGGGATGTACTCGTCGACGGCGTTCATGAGCTCGCGGATAGCGTCCATCCACTTAGCGTCGCCCTCGAGAGCGCCCAGAGCGGAACCACGGATGACGGGGATGTCGTCGCCGGGGAAATCGTACTCGGAGAGGAGCTCACGGGTCTCCATCTCGACGAGGTCGATGAGCTCGTCATCGTCAACCATGTCGCACTTGTTCAGGAAGACGACGATGTAAGGAACGCCGACCTGACGGGCGAGCAGGATGTGCTCGCGGGTCTGAGCCATGGGGCCGTCGGTAGCGGCGATGACCAGGATAGCGCCGTCCATCTGAGCAGCACCGGAGATCATGTTCTTGACGTAGTCAGCGTGGCCCGGGCAGTCAACGTGAGCGTAGTGACGGGCAGCAGTCTCGTACTCGACGTGGGAGACGGAGATCGTAATGCCGCGCTCGCGCTCCTCGGGAGCCTTGTCGATGTTCTCGAACGCAGTGAAGTCAGCCTTGCAGCCCTCGGTCTCGGAGAGAACCTTGGTGATGGCGGCGGTCAGCGTGGTCTTGCCGTGGTCGACGTGACCAATGGTGCCGATGTTAACATGCGGCTTAGTGCGCTCAAACTTCTCTTTGGCCATAAAGCCCTCCTCTAAACAGGTCGTCCCCGGACGGGACTTTGCCTTTATACCATAGTGGCCTCTCAACATACTATTGAGAAGCCACCGTGTTACCTATGGTAGCGGTGACTGGATTCGAACCAGTGACGCCACGGGTATGAACCGTGTGCTCTAACCAACTGAGCTACACCGCCGGATGGAGCCTGCAACCAGACTTGAACTGGTGACCTCTTCGTTACCAACGAAGTGCTCTACCGACTGAGCTATACAGGCACTTGACGGGTGGGAGCTATAGGATTCGAACCTATGTAGGCAGAGCCAACGGGTTTACAGCCCGTCCCCATTAACCACTCGGGCAAACTCCCAATCGTTCAAGTATCCGCAGGTCCTTTGGTCTTTTGGACCGCCGCCCCCGCGAACGAAAAAGATAATACGATGCAACCTTGGGGGCTGTCAACGAAAACCTCTAGATACACGGTGCCGGGCGTATCTATATAGCCGTGACCTGCGGTTTTGCCGGGTTTGGATATGAAGGACGCTGAATTTGCATGTAGTGGTGACATTTCCCGAGGGAACACTTTGGCGTAGTGGAGTACGCTGGCTGGAACGAACTTCGATAACGACCCTCTTGCACTATTACATAAGTTGCAATCGGGCTTCCACGGCACAATCGAGCGTGGATTTTCTCCCGGTTGACATCGAGCGTGGATAATCTCCCACTTTTGGCGTGTTTCTGAGGCCAAAGTGGCAGATTATCCACGCTCATTCTCTAGGCGGGAGAACTATAGAGCCGAACTACTCGGGCCAGGCCAAAGTAGACCCATAGAGCGGCTCCCCCTTGGTGCAGGGGTAGCGACTCAAGTAACACGACGATAGCAAGTCGAAGAAATAAGTCATGGCATATTTCGAATAAACGCCGAGTCGGTCAATTCCGTTTCCCGCATTACCAAGACGATATACACGGTCAAAAGACCTCGATTTGTCATCGTTGCTAAACGCAGTAATTAGAATCTTCCTGCCCGAACGGCAATCAAGATACTCACGTGCCTGTGACGCAAATAGCCCGGAGACCGATACGAGAATTATCAATGACTGCGAAACGTCTCCCATGTTTTTCAATTCCGCGACGTTAGCCCCAGCAACTATGCGAACTATCTTGCCCGCATAAAACATTTCCTGCTGAAATCGTACGAGATTGGCGCTCACATTATTGGTGCACCAGATTTCAACGTTTTTATGGCCATCAATTTCGTCGGCAAGGTGCTTAATAGCGATATCGGACACGCCGCTTTCAACCTCAGCGAACATCTCGATCATGCGAACGTCGAGCTCTGCCCTGTACTCCTCGTAGCCAAATTCCTCCTCTCGATGGCTTAAGTCGCTTGGAAAGACTGATTGAGTAAATGATTCTTTCAAATCGCTAAGAGACTGGTAGCCCAATCGATTGCAGAAACGACGAACAGCGGAACGGGTCACGAATGCATCGCGGGTTATTGCGGCAACATTGATTTCGCTCGAACGCCTAATGTGAGCGATGAGATATCGAGCGATGGCGGCATCGTTTGACCCAAACTCGCTGTTGATGATTGAGCTAATGCGATTGAGCACATCGAAGTCATTGATATTCACGTGATCCCTCTTTCCGCTCTCCTCGAAATCATGGTTCATTTATTGAATCAAACAGCTTTGGTCGTTCTCCTATGATTCAAATCAGTTGACGTCATCTTAATCGTAATTCCGCCACACGTATCCACCGTGTTGAATGATGGAAAGGGGATTCATGGACAACGTGAACAACATGCCGTTTCTCTGGGGTTCCGCCACGGCGTCTTATCAGTGCGAGGGTGCCTGGAACGAAGACGGCAAAGGCCTTGGCGAGTGGGATTTCTTTAGCCACACAAGCAATAAGAACATCAACCATGTTGACGGTGATGTATCTTGCGACTTCTACCATCGCTATGAAGAAGATATCCGCATGATGAAAGAAGGCGGACAAAACACTTATCGCTTCTCTCTTTCATGGAGTCGAATCATCCCCACGGGTATCGGCGAAGTGAATGAAGAGGGTATCGATTTTTATAATCGGGTCATTGATTGTTGCCTCGAAAATGGCATAGAGCCCAACGTTACGCTGTTCCATTACGATCTACCATTCACGCTTGCTTGCAAAGGCGGATGGCTGAACAACGACATGGCAGAGTGGTTCTGCAAATACGCCAAGATTTGCTTTGAGCGCTTTGGAGACCGCGTCAAAATCTGGGCTACCGTTAACGAGCCGCATTTCTACAGCTACTGCGTAAACATGTTGGGCAACTATCCCCCCAATCGATCGCTCGACGTTCAGTCGTACATGCAGTTTCAGTACAACCTGATGCGCGCGAGCGCACTCGCAGTCCGAACATATCGTCAAATGGGCTACGACGGCATCATCGGCGCCGTCCACGATGGCGGCGTTGTCGAACTCGACCCGGCAACCGAGCACCCTGATGACGTATTTCGATACGCAGACTTTTTCGCCAATCGCATGATTCTGGCACCAGCGCTTCAGGGTCAACTGCCGCCAGAAATGGACGAAATCCTTGAAAAACTTGGCGTCTCGCTCTATCGATCCCCAAATGACGTAGAAGAATTCAGAGACGGTAAAGTCGATTTTATTGGACTCAACGTGTATTGCCGAGAGTATGTAACCGACTGGCACGGTGGAGAGCTTGCCGTTTCGGCGAACAATAAGGGCGGTTCGAGCAAAAAGGTCGAAGGAAAATGCATTGCGCCCTTGTTTGAAAGCGCCCGCGACAGCAATGTTCCCCGCAATAAATGGGGCCGCGAAATACTCCCAGGTTGCATGTATTCAACCATCATGGATGTCCACGAGCGCTATGACGCGCCCCGCATCTTTATTACGGAAAACGGACATGGCGCCTATGAGCAACCAGACGCAGACGGAATGATCCACGATGATGACCGCATCGAGCTTCTGGGCCAGTTCATCGAGCACATGATGAGGGCTAAGCGCGACGGCGCGCGCGTTGAGGGCTACTACCTCTGGTCGACGATGGATCTGTATAGCTGGATCAACGGCTACGAAAAACGATACGGACTTGTCCATATCGACTTCGAGAACAATCTGGAGCGCACCCCCAAAAAGAGCTGGTATTGGTACCGAGACCTTATCTCGAAGTATCAGGAGCAGGAAGGTTAGGAGAAAGAGATGAAATATCAGGCAATGTCCGAAACAGTCCTAAAGGCTGTTGGCGGCAAAGAGAACATTACATCGGTAACTCATTGTGCGACGCGCCTTCGCATCGACGCACGAGACACCTCGATCATCGATCTCCAGCTCGCCAAATCGGCCGATCAGGCGCTCGGGGCAGTAGTCAGCGGTGGCCAGCTTCAGGTGATCATCGGCCCCAACGTCACCGAGGCTTACAACGACTTCCTCGACTTCGCGGGAATCGAAGTCGGCGGTGGCACGGTTGCCGACGATGCCCAAACCGCCAAAGACATTGCAGAAGGCATTAAAAGCGGTAACACCGCCATGGGCTTGATTGAGAAATTCGGGAACGTCTCTGCACAGGTATTCATGCCCATCGTCCCGGCGCTCATCGTTGGCGGACTCATTCTTTCGATCAAGAATCTCCTGGTCAATTATTGCGGATTGAGCACCGATAGCGGAACCGCCCAGGTCCTGTTGGCGATCTTTAGCGCTTCGTTTAGCTTCTTACCCGTTTATCTTGGTTATCAGCTCGCGGCCGTCATGAAGATGCAGCCCATCATGGGCGCATTGCTGGGCGCGATCATGATCAGCTCGTCCATTAGCGGTGCCGAGGGTCTCGACTTTCTTGGTATTCCCATCCCGACGAACGACTATTCGAGTACGGTAGTGCCCATCGTACTGGGCGTTGTATTCATGTACTTTGTCGACCGCGGCCTTCAGAAGATCATTCCCGACGTTACCAAACTGTTCTTGAAGCCGCTGCTCACCATGATCATCGTCGTGCCCGTCGAGCTTATTATCCTTGGCCCCGCCGGCAGCATGATGGGCTACGCGCTGAGCGATGCCGTCACGTGGCTTATGGACAACGTGGCATTTATCGCTACTCCGATCCTGGCAGCCCTTAACCCCTATTTCGTCATGCTCGGTCTCGATAAGGCTTACATCGCAATCGAAGTTACGAGCCTGGCGCAGCTCGGTTGGGCACCCATTATCTTTGGATTCATCTCGAACCTCTGCATTGGCGGCACGAGCCTCGCCCTGGCAACTGCCATGAAGGGAAACAAAGAGAAGAGGGGTATGGTCACCACGGTTGCCGTCACCGCACTCTGTGGCGTAACCGAACCCGCGTTCTACGGTTGCCTCATCGAGCGTCCCCGCCTGCTTGTCGGCACGGCAATCGGCGCGCTCTGCGCTGGACTCCCTGCAGGCATCTTTGTTCTGAAAGAGTATGTTGCGGGAGCATGCCCCGGCCTTCTTTCGGCACTCATCTTTATTGCTCCCGATGGGTCCATGGGTAACTTCGTGCTGGCATGCGTTGTCGCCATCATCGCCATCGTCGTCTCCTTCATCGCTGCACGCGTGATCATCAAGAAGAACCCCAGCTATATTGAGTAGATGCCCGCTGTTTGCATTGGGGACATCCTCGGCAGACCATTAGCAAGAACCCAAGAAGTTCCTTAGGAGCTCGATTAATCCATTCGGATTCCTGAGGCACAAACGACCCCGATTCCACAATGAAATCGGGGTCGTTGTTTCTAAAGCCGTCGATAGACAATCGGTGTTTACCTTAGCTCCCTATCCAAGTTAATTATCCACGCTCGTTCTCCGGTCGGGAGATTTTCTTCGCTCGCGTATCCAGAAATCCACGCTCGAGCAGGACATCCAGATCCGCGCCCGCCCTTGTCTCGATCTGTAACAGCAAGAGGCCTATTCCGCTTCTATATGCTACAGATCAAGATATTCCTAAAACACCCTAAGTTTCATCTCAATCTGTAACAGTTAGATGCCGAATATCGGTCTTGGTGTTACAGATTTAGACAAACTGGAGGACGAGACAAACCAAAAACGGGATGGGCGCCAAACCCGCTGACTTACCGACATAAATAGAAACGGGCCCTGTCCCACAAGGAACAGAGCCCGAAACTTTCATGGAGCCAGTGACAGGAATCGAACCTGCAACCCACTGATTACAAATCAGTTGCGCTACCGTTGCGCCACACTGGCACACTTGGCGCTTTCGCGCGAAGCCAGTTAAGAATAAAGGAATTGCGGACGAGGCGCAACAGACCCTTCGACCGACCATATCTCAAAACTATTCGTCAGAACGAATAGTTTTATCCGTTCGCCAAAACCAAAAACTATTCGTTTTGGCGACGGCAACCCACAGTCCGTTGATTACAAATCAACGGGCCGGCCAATTGGGAAACGGGTCTCTATGGATAATCCCCTACCTCCCGCGCAGGGCCTTGAGCTTGGCCAGGGCATCGGGGCTCAGGCGGCTGCCCAGGGTCATCTTGATCTGCGGAGCTTCCTCTGCCTCGTGAACGTCGTTATCTATCTGCTTGATCTCGTCCACCAGCATGCGGCTCGAGATGCGCGTAACGCCCTTACCCATGACGACGGCCTGGATCGTGCCGTCGCTCGACACCACGGAGCACGCGCGGCCTTCCTCGCGCGCCTCGATGCAGAGCTTCTGCACCACAGTATCTGCCGATACGCCCGTCGGCGAAAACTCGATGCGCACGCCGCGGGCCGGCAGGTTGGGGCGCTCGCTGGAGATATTGCCCGCGCCGTCGAACACGATTACGGCCTCGTAGCGGCCCTGGGCAAACGCGGCAACATCGTTGATGAGTGCCGTGCGCGCCATATCGTGAACGTCGCTGGAATACGGATCATCGGAATGGTCGTAGACGAGCTTTTCGTAGCGCGGCGTGCAGTGGATCACGTTGTAGCCGTCGACCACCAGCAGCTCGGGCTTATTGGAGTGCACCGTCGAGACCGGGTCGGCGATGGCCTGCGCAAACGCATTGCCGCCCACGCCATAGGTCGCGGCCGAAACAATCGGCTTGGCCGAGCCTTCGCCAAAGCGCTTGGCCTTGGACTTGGCGCGGTTCTTCTTGGACATGCGCTACTCCTCCCCCATGAGCTCGCCGGCATTGCGGCGCAGCCACTCAAAGCACAGCGCGGTGGTCGCCTGGGCCACATTGAGACTCTCGGTCATGCCGCGCTGGGGAAGCTTGGTCAAAAAGTCGCATTTCTCGAGCACCAGGCGCGAGATGCCGTCGCCCTCGGAGCCCATGACGAGCGCAACGCGGCCCTCGAAGGGAGCATCCCAGCAACTGCCCTCGGCGTGCTCGGAAGCACCGCCCACCCAAAAGCTGGCGGCCTTGAGGTCGTCAAGCGCTCGGGCGATATTGGGAACCTGCGCGATGGGCAGGTGCATGACGGCACCAGCGGAGGTTTTGTAGCTGCCCACGGTCACACCGGCGGCGCGCTTGTTGGCAATGATGACGCCCGCTGCGCCCACGACCTCGGCAGAGCGCACGATCGCACCAAAATTGCCATCGTCGGTCACATGGTCGAGCACGACGACGAGCGCCGGTCCTTCACCCGCGCGATCGAGAATATCGGCGACATCGGCATAGGGGAAATTGCCCACCTCGAGCGCAATGCCCTGGTGAGCGCCATGGCTCGACAGCGCATCGAGCTGCGTGCGCGGCACATACTTAATGCGGACGTCCGCGGCGTTGAGGTCGTCGACCAGACGCGACAAGGCGGCATCGCGCTCCCCGCCCTCGGCGATGAGCGCGCACTTGACGGGAAAGCCGGTACGCAGTGCCTCGGCGGCAGCACGACGACCTTCGATAAACTCGCCCTTGGGAACCTGAACGTTGTCACGGTTGCGATCTCGCTGCGAACGCGCAGCCTGGGCTTGGGAGCGCTCGCGCTGGCCCTTGGGAGTGGCAGCGCGGTCGTTGCGGCGAATCGGACGCGAGCCAGAAGCAGCCTGCTTGCCTCCACGCGGTGCACGTTTGCGATTGTCGGCCATAAAACGGCCTCCTTAAATAGATAACGAACAAGAATCGACCGTCCGAGCCACGGCACCTTGCCTTTCAATCGTTGGGCATGACCACCAGGTCTATGCCCTCCTCTTTCAAGGCAATCTGCCGCACCTCGAACGGTCGACAAATACTAGAGACTCTTAATACGAGTACCCGCGGCCGTATCTTCAATCGTCAGCCCGAGGTCCTTGAGCTGGTCGCGGATGGCGTCGGCCAGATCCCAGTTCTTGGCGGCACGGGCCTCGGCGCGGGCCTCGAGAATCTTGGCAGCGGCCTCATCTACGTCGTCACCAGTGTAGGCAACCAAACCGGCGGCAACGCCCAGCAGGCCCAGCGGCAACTCGACCTTGGGCTCGGGAAGCTCGACGCCAAACGTATCGAGCAGCTCGACCAGCGTATCGGCGGCAGCCAGGGCTGCGGCCTTGTCGGCAGCATCGCCCGCCTGCTCCAGGTACTGGTTGCACTCGGTGACAAAGCCAAAGACAGCACCCATGGCACCGGCGGTGTTAAAGTCGTCGTCCATGCACTCCTTAAAGGTGGCACGGGTCTCGGCGGCCTTGGCGGCAAACGCCTCGGCGGCAGCCGCATCGGCATCGGCCGTCGCATGGTTCGCAGTCCAACGCAGGTTCTCGACCGTACCGGCAATGCGTGTGAGCGAGTTCTCGGCACCATCCAGACGCTCCCAGGAGAAGTCAAGCGGCGAGCGATAGCTCGTCTGCAGCATCAGCAGGCGCAGGGCGGCAGCGGAGTGCTGCTCGAGGACCTCGGCCAGCGTAAAGAAGTTGCCGAGCGACTTGGACATCTTCTCGCCGTCTACCAGCAGCATGCCCGTGTGCATCCAAGTGTTGGAGAAGCCCTGGTGCCAGGCGCAGGTGGCCTGGGCGCACTCGTTCTCGTGATGCGGGAAGGCAAGGTCGGAGCCGCCGCCATGAATGTCGATCGGGGTGCCCAGGTAGCGGTGCACCATGGCGGCGCACTCGGTGTGCCAACCGGGACGGCCCTCGCCCCAGGGGCTCGGCCAGCTGGGCTCGCCGGGCTTGGCGGCCTTCCACAAGGCAAAGTCGAGCGGGTCGTTCTTGTCCTCGTTCTCCTCGATGCGCGCGCCAACCATAAGGTCATCGATGTTGCGGCCCGAGACCTGACCATAGTTGGGATCGCTGCGCACGGCAAAGTACACGTCGCCGTTATCGGCTGCGTAAGCGTGGCCCTGCTCGATGAGCGTCTTGATCATAGCGATCATGGGGCCGATCTCCTTGGTGGCGCGGGGGCGCACATCGGGATCGAGCACGTTGGCGGCGCGCATGACGCCGATGAACTTGTCGGAGAACTCCGTCGCGACCTCGGCGGCAGTGCGGCCCTGCTCGTTGGCGCGTTTGATGATCTTGTCATCGACATCGGTGAGGTTCTGGGCGAACGTGACCTCGTAGCCGCTCGCGATGAGCCAGCGACGAATCACGTCAAAGCTGATGAACGTGCGGGCATTGCCGATGTGGATGTTGTCGTAGACCGTGGGGCCGCACACGTACATGCGAACCTTCCCGGACTCGATGGGCTGAAACTCTTCCTTTTTATGGGTAGCGCTGTTGTAGATACGCATTCGTTACTCCTTAACGGTTTTCTGTAGCAGGCAGACGGCCCAGGCGCCAATTCCCTCGCCTTGGCCTTCCCAACCGAGCTTTTCGGTCGTGGTGGCGGCGACGCCCACGTTTTCCACGTCGACGCCCAGGGCATGGGCAAGGTTGGCGCGCATGGCATCGCGGTGCGGAGTGACCTTGGGTTGCTGACAGGCAATGGTGCAATCGGCATCGACAAACTCAAAGCCCAGCTCGCGCGCATAGTCCATCACGCGGGCGAGCAGCACCATCGAATCGGCACCCTCGTAGGCGGGATCGGTGTCGGGGAATAGCTTGCCGATATCTCCCCCGCGGCAGGCGCCCAGAATGGCGTCGGCCAAGGCGTGCGCGAGCACATCGGCATCCGAGTGGCCCAGCAGGCCGCGCTCGTAGGGAATGTCGACACCGCCGATGATACATCGACGCCCCTCCACCAGACGGTGAACGTCGTAGCCATGGCCAATGCGCAGGTTACTGAACATGGGGAAGGTCCTCTCCCTCGGCCATGCGGCCAAGCAGAATCGCGGTTACGGGACGCAGGTCCTCGGGTACCGTCACCTTAAGGTTATCGCGCGGGCTCTGGACGCAGCGGACGCGCCCACCCATGCGCTCGACCAGCGATGAATCGTCGGTGCCGATAAAGCCCTCGGCAATCGCCGCGGCATGGGCGCGCTTCATGGCGTCGACGCTAAAGATCTGCGGCGTCTGCGCGGCCCAATAGAGCTCGCGCGGCGGCGTCTCGACGATGTTGTCGCCATCGACGATCTTGAGTGTGTCGATGGCAGGCTGGCCGCACACGACACCGTCGAGGGCACGGTCGCCCACAAGCACGTCGATAGCGTGATCGATGGCCTCGGTCGTAATGAGCGGACGGGCGCCATCGTGAATGGCGACGTATTCAAAGCCCGCCGGCACCGCGTGCACGCCTGCGCGGGTGGAATCCTGGCGGGTCTCGCCGGCATCGGCAAAGCTGATGGGCGTGTTATACGAATACGGGCTGATGGCCAGGCGGCGCATCTCGGCGCGGCGCTCGGCAGGACACACCACCACGATGTGGCCGACCTTGTCGCTCCGATCGAACGCACGGATGGACCAGCTCATGAGCGGACGGCCCGCCACGTTAACGAGCTGCTTGCCGCCGGGATTTCCAAAACGCTGGCCGCTGCCGCCGGCAACGACCACGGCGCATACGGGCGCCATTATGCGTTCCCCTGTTTGGTGCCCTTCATGCGGTACAGCGAGTCCGCAAGAATGGCAGGGTTGTTGACGCCAAAGTCGCCCAGGCGCTCCGGATCCTCGCTGATGTCATCCATGAGCTCCTGTAACGAGCCGTACTCGTCGACGATCTTCTCGGCCACGCCGTCGCGCACGACGGACACGCGAGAAAGCGTGCGCAGGCCCAGCGGCGTCATGACGGAGTCCTCGTCCAGGTCGTCGTAACCCAGAACCGCCGCCACATGCTGCGGGTCGGACAAGTCCTTGGGCGTCATGCGGCTCAGGTTGGCGCGGATCTTTTCGGCATTGGCCTCGGAGGAATCGCTCGCATAGTCGCGAATCATCAGGTCGTACTCGGTATCCATGCTGGAGCCGGCGAGCTGCTCGAGCTGCATCTGCACGAGCTTGCCCTGGTTGCCCAGCTTGACAATGCAATCCTTAAGCTCAGTCTTTGCCTGCTGCATGATCTCGAAGCTCGAGAAAATCCCGGTAATGTCGGCGAGCGTAACGTAGTCATCGAGCTCGAGGGCCGTCAGACGCAGCAGGGAGCGGTCGAGCGACTGACGGGTGGTCTGGAGCGTGGCGACGAGCTGGTTGACCGAGCTCATGATGGTGGTGACAGGCTGGATCTCGTAGCTCTTACCGTGGACGTACACGTTGACGACGGCACGACGAGCCGAAACCGAGATCACGATGGCGTCGGTGAGCACCGACATGCGAGCGGCAGTACGGTGACGCATGCCCGTTTCACTCGTGGCGAGCGAGGGATCGGGATTGAGGTGGAAGTTGGCGCGCAGGATCTGGGTGAGGTCGCCATCGATGACGATGGCGCCGTCCATCTTGGAAAGCTCGAACAGGCGGTTCGAGGTAAACGAAATGTTGAGCGGGAAGCCGTCGTTACCGGCAGCGAGTACGTTTTCGGTGTCGCCGACGCAGATAAGGGCACCCAGGTGACCAGCAATGATCATGTCGAGGGCGGTGCGGATCGGCTGGCCGGGGGCAGTCAGGCGAATAGCCTGTTCCATACGCTTTTGCAGCTCGTTCTTATCCAAGGCATCGCTCCCATCGTATACGCTCCATAAACGCTAAATAGTTTCTCACGGTTTGTCCCCGCAGCGCTTGCGAAATCCGATGCTTACAGAATGAGCGAACACCGCTGAGGTAGTCAAAAGAGCCCCAACCCAAATGAGCTGCTTATGTGGTAGCATCGGGGTTCACATGAATGAGGGAGTAGTCGCGTGACCGGGTTCGCCTCCGGTGGCGCGGTAAGTCAACACACTGGCCGATGCGGCCTGGCTTGCCTTAATGAACGAGACTCGTGGCTGTGCGCGCAACGCGTACGCCACGGGTCTTTTTTGTTACTCCCCCAAGAGGTACACGCGGGCCCGCCCGCAGAGAGAGAGCCAGACTATGGGACTCGCAGAGCTCGTGCTGCTCGCCGTTGGCCTTTCGATGGACGCCTTTGCCATATCCATCTGCAAGGGCCTTGGCATGAAGAAGATCAACCTTAAAGTCGCCGCGGTGCTCGGCCTGTTCTTTGGCGGCTTTCAGGCCGGCATGCCCGTAATCGGATGGGCGCTTGGCAGTCAATTCATGGGCATCATCGGACCCATCGACCACTGGATCGCCCTTATTCTGCTCGCCTTCATCGGCGGCAAAATGCTGTGGGAGGCCTTTACCGAGGACGAGGACGAAGGCGACAACAAGAATGCCGAGAGGATTGACCTGGGCGAGTACCTAATCCTTGCCATCGCCACCTCGATTGATGCCCTAGCCGTAGGCATCTCGTTTGCGGCACTCTCGGTCGACATCGTTCCCGCCGTATCGCTTATCGGCGTCACAACGTTTATCTTCTCTGTCGCCGGCGTGGCGATTGGCCACACCTTTGGCGCACGCTACGAAAAACCCGCCACCATCGTGGGCGGCATCGTGCTCATCCTCATCGGACTTAAGATCTTGCTTGAGCATCTGGGGATTTTGGCGCTGTAACGCCAAACGCAATCGCTCAAAACTCAACGCCAGTACAAGGCCTCATGCAAAGTTTTGCATGAGGCCTTTTCGTGCAGACTTTTGCATGTCATACTGATATGCAAAAGTCTGCATGTTGGAGATCGCCATGGATACCCTTCCCATCACCACACCACGCCAAGCTGGCATCTATGTGCGTCAGGCACGCGAGTCGCAGGAAATCACCCGTGCGGCCCTCGCTAAAAAAGCCGGCGTTTCGGAGCGCCTGCTCGCATCGCTCGAGCTAGGAGACGCCACGGGTATTCGGCTCGACAAGTTGTTGGCGATTTTCGACGCTCTTGGACTGGCGCTCGCAGCACAAGGGGATATAGGCGAAACGAAAAATGAGCAGCCAGTCGACGCCCCGCATGCCGATCAACCTTGCAGCACCTCCAGACGCCATCACGCTCAACGTCTTCATCATCGCAACCGTCGCAGCACAACTATTCCGGCTCTTGCAGATACCCCCCTTACGTCCGAGCTCTACGACAGGGCCTTCGCCGATTTCGCCATGTCCAATCTCGGAGTCTCGATTGCCGCTAACGCACCCGCCCAAGCCAAGTCTGAAGGGAAATAGTCTATGGTCAGAAAAACGCTTCGGACTATTATTTGCGGCGTACCTGCGGGAACGCTCGCACAGGATGAGAAAGGTCTTATCAGCTTTTCCTACGACCAAGACTACGACGGGCCAGCCCTATCGACCAACATACCCGTATCAAATCGCACATACGGCCAACAGGTCATGAATCCGTACCTGTTTGGCCTTCTACCCGACAGCGAGAACCAACGAAAAGCGATTGCCGCCGAATTCGACGTTAGGCCCAACAATCCCGTTGCACTGCTCAGCCGTATCGGACTCGACTGTCCGGGCGGAGTGCAATTTTGTGCCGAAGAAGATATCGACGCCGTCCTGCATCGCTCCGGCGAATACCGCCCTATAGACGACCACGAAATTGCTCTCCGTCTCAAGTCAATCAGAGATGACCGCGATGCATCGTGGATGGGTCTAGATGAAAGTTGGTCACTTGGAGGCAACCAGGGCAAGTTCGCGCTCGCGTTCACAAACGACCGCTGGTGCGAATGCATGGGGTCCTCGCCCACGACGCATATTTTCAAAAATGGCGTTATCGGATTTAAACTCGAGGCTCTCAATGAGTTTGTCTGCATGAAAAGCGCCCAGCGCGCCGGTATCGCAACGGCAAACGTCGAATATCGTATGTTTGAGGACGAACCTGCCCTCATTGTTGAGCGCTATGACCGCGTGAAAGTCAAAGACGGAACGATCAGGCGCCTACATCAAGAAGACCTCTGTCAGGCACTTGGGGTGATGCCCGCCCAAAAGTACACGGCAGACGGCGGCCCGACCACACGCGACATTCAAGAGCTCCTCGTAAATACGAGCCACCATCAACTTAACCTGTATCTGTTTACGCAGATACTGTTCTTCAACGCCATTATCGGCGCACCGGATGCGCACGCGAAAAACTATTCCCTGCTCCTTGGAAACGACGGCGCAGCCATGATGGCTCGAATGTACGATGTCGCTTCGGGTTTGGCGTATGAGCGTATGCGCCGCCGGGCGCGCCTTGCCATGAGCGTTGGCGGCGAAAATCGAGTGGGGCGCATCGGTCCAGGCGCTATCCGCCGATACCACGGTATGGGCGACCCCGCGCTGGAGGCGGCGCTCACCGATGCCGGGCTATCCGAGAAGTTTTGCTTTGCGACCATGATGGACCTCGCCTACGAGGTGCCCATTTGCATGGAAGAGATCATGGACGAATACGCCGACCTGCCCGGCATGGCGGACCTGCGCGAGCACATGCTCGGCCCCGTCCGCGAAAACTGCCAGCGCACCCTCGACCTCATCAAGGCGGATATGGGCTAGGCGCCAATCAATCCACATTTCTTAAAAGAAGAGGGGGGCACCCGTCGCAAAAGTTCGGATGCCCCCTCTCGTAATGTCATTTGCAATCCGCTAGCACGTGGCTCGAACTGCTGCTAGCGCGACCTTTACGCAGCGAGGCGCTTGAGGACGTCGATGAGCAGCTCGTAGAAGCGCTCGGCAGAAGCGAGCTCCATGCTCTCGTCCGGGGTGTGGACATCGGAGAGCGTCGGGCCCACGGCGATGGCGTCCAGGCCGTGCAGGGCCTCAGCAAACAGGCCGCACTCAAGGCCGGCGTGAATGGACTCGATGCGCAGCTCGGAGCCAAAGAGCTCGCGATAGCTCTCGACAAAAACGTCGCGGACCGGCGAATGCTCGGCATAGCTCCAGCCGGGATACTCGAACTCGAACTTGGCGTCGAAGCCCAAGACATCGGCCAGCGTCTGCAGGCGGTCCTTGAACTCGTTCTGCAGCGAGGTGATCGAGGAGCGCGGGGACAGCATGATCTTGACCTGGTCGTCGGAAGTGGCGACCACGCCGATGTTGGAGGAAACCTCGACGGAGCCGTCGGTGGCGACGTTGCGGCGAATCACGCCGTTAGGGGCAAGACGCAGGGCGCGGATGAGGGCAAGCGCGGACTTCTGATCCATGGCCTCGACCTCGGCGTCGTCGGCAATCTCGACGGTGCAGGTAAAGCCGGGGTCGAAGACCTCGAGCTCGGCAGTGACGTCGGCGATGATGCCCTTTGCGATCTGGGCCGCGGCCTCGGCGGCAGCGTGGTCGGCGTAAACCAGCTCGGCCTTGCACTCACGGTTGATGGCGTTGTCCTTAGTGCCGCCGTTAAAGCTAACGATGGCGGGCTCGCCGGCGACCATCAGGCGGTCGATGATGCGGGCCATGATGAGGTTGCCGTTGCCGCGCTCCAGGTTGATATCGTTGCCGGAATGACCACCCAGTAGGCCGGAGATGTCGAGCGTGAGGGTGCTGCCGGTCTTGTGCTCGCGTACGATGGGGCAGGTGTAGGTAACGACGACGCCACCGGCGCAGCTGACGGTGGCAACGCCCTCTTCCTCGGAGTCAAGGTTAATCATGGTGCGGGCGCTGATCTGGGACTTGTCGAGCGTCTCGGCGCCGACCAGGCCAGTCTCCTCGTCGGTGGTGAATACGCACTCGAGGGCGGGGTGAGCAATCGAATCGTCGTTGAGCACAGTAAGCATCAGAGCGACAGCAATACCGTTGTCGGCGCCCAGGGTGGTGCCGTTAGCGGTGAGGACGCCGTCCTTCACGACCAGGTCGATACCGTCGGTCGTAAAGTCGTGCTCAACAGAGCCCAACTTGTCGCACACCATATCGATGTGGCCCTGCAGCATCACAGTCGGGGCATTCTCGGCGCCGGCAGAAGCGGGCTTGCGAATGATGACGTTGTAGACCTCATCCTGGTACACATCGAGGCCGCGCTCCTTGGCAAACGCAACCAGGAAATCGCTGATGCCCTTCTCGTTGCCAGACCCACGGGGGATCGCGCTGACCTCCTCAAAGAAATGGAACAGCTGGGCGGGCTCGTAGCCGGTGATCTTGTAATCCATGGTGCCTCCTTGGCGCAACTGGTTAGACAGTAAGACATGCGCCTTGTATATTCCCAGACTTTGCGTGCATAAACCAGTCGAAAACGCCGAGCGCCCTTGCATCATCGGCTAACGGTGGGGAGACGCCACTTTATTAAGGTAAAGCAGGTTAGACGGGCCGCGCCGAAGGAACGTTGGACCCTTCAACCAACCTCAACGCTTGATCAACGTTTATGCATACGCCATTGATATGTTTAATGAGATCTACTTTGAACGAAGGGGGCTTTCCAACAGAAAAAGGGCGCTCCTTTGGAACGCCCTCGTGGACACAAGGTTTTGTTACGCCCTACAGCGCGCCGGAACCGGCTTGCATCATGCCGCCGGGGCCCGAGGTCACGCCGCCGCTCACGGGCGCGGCGCTGCCAGTGTGCGGTGCCGCCGGGGTGGTATCGCCACCGAGCGTACCTGCCGGACGCGGTGCCGGAATCTCGCCCGTGCCGTGGCTAAAGACAAACTTGCCATCGGCCACGTCGCACAGGACGGTATCGCCCTCGCCCCACTCGCCGGCCAGAAGTTCCTCGGACAGCGGGTCCTCGATGAGCTTTTGAATAGCACGGCGCAGCGGACGCGCACCGTTGGTGAGGTCGGTGCCCTCGGCCACGATCTTGTCATAGGCCGCATCGGTGAGCTTGATGTTCATGCCGTTGGCAATCAGACGCTGGCGCAGGTCGTCCACCAGCAGGTGCGCGATCTTGGTGAGATTCTCGCCCGAGAGCTTCTGGAACACCACGATGTCGTCGATACGGTTGAGCAGCTCGGGGCGGAACAGGCGCTTGAGCTCGCCCATCGCGCGACCACGGATCTCACTCGACGTGAGACCCTGCTCGCCGGTGGTGCCAAAGCCCACGCTCGCATCCTGCGCAATCTCGCGGGCGCCCACATTGGACGTCATGATGATCACGGTGTTGCGGAAGTCGACCGTCTTGCCCTGGCTATCGGTCAGGCGGCCCTCCTCCAGCACCTGCAGCAAGATGTTGAAGATATCGGGGTGCGCCTTCTCGATCTCGTCGAACAGCACGACCGAGTACGGGTGGCGACGAACGGCCTTGGTGAGCTGGCCGCCCTCGTCGTGACCGACGTAGCCCGGAGGGCTACCGATGAGCTTGGAGACCTCGAACTCGCTACCGAACTCGGACATGTCGAAGCTGATGAGCGCGTCTTTGCTGCCAAAGAGATACTCGGCGAGCGTCTTGGCGAGCTCGGTCTTGCCCGTGCCGGTGGGACCCAGGAAGATAAAGCTGCCGCCGGGACGACGCGGGTCCTTGAGCGGCGAGCGGCTGCGGCGCACGGCCTTGGCGACGGCCTCGACGGCCTCGTCCTGGCCGATAATGCGGGTCTTGAGCACGCTTTCGGTCTGCAGCAGGCGACGGCTCTCGCTCTCGGTGAGCGAGGAAACCGGCACGCCAGAGGTCACGGACACGATGTCGGCAATCTGACTCACGTCGATGGTGAGCGGGCTGGCGTCGAGCTCGGCGGTCCAGGCGGCCTTGGCTTCGGCGAGTTCAATCTCGGCGGCCTTCTGCTGCTCGGTGATCTCGGCGGCCTTGTTCATGTCATCGCCCTCGGTGGCCTCCTGCGCGGCGGCCTTGAGCTCCTCTATACGATGCTCGGCCTCGCGCACCGGCTCGGGCGCGCGGTTGGCGGCGATGCGGGCGCGGGCACCGGCCTCGTCAATGAGGTCGATGGCCTTATCGGGCAGGAAGCGATCCTGAATGTAGCGGTTGGAAAGGTTCGCGGCGGCCTCGATAGCACCCTGCGTATAGCGCACATGGTGGTGCTCCTCGTAGCGCGGCTTGAGCGCGGTCAGGATCTTGACCGTGTCCTCGACGCTCGGCTCCTCGACATCGATGGTCTGGAAGCGGCGCTCAAAGGCCGGATCTTTAGTGAGGTACTTACGGAACTCCTCGGCCGTGGTGGCACCAATGATCTGGAAAGCACCGCGCGCGAGCACGGGCTTGAGCATAGAGCTCGCATCGATAGAACCCTCGGCAGAACCGGCACCGATGATGGTGTGCATCTCGTCGATAAACAAGATGACGTCGTCGGCTTCGGTCGCCTCCTGGATCACGTTCTTGAGGCGCTCCTCAAACTCACCGCGATACTTGGCACCCGCGACAAGACCCGGCAGATCGAGCGTCCAGATATTCTGGTTCATAAGATTCTCGGGCACATTGCCAGCAGCAATCTGCTGCGCCAGGCCCTCGACGATAGCCGTCTTGCCCACGCCGGGATCGCCCAGGATAAGCGGATTGTTCTTGGTGCGGCGCGAAAGGATCTCCATCATGCGCTGGACTTCCTTTTCGCGGCCAATCACGGGATCGAGCTCGCCGTCGCGCGCCTTCTGCGTGAGGTTGGTGGCGAACTGCTTGAGCGTGTCGGTGCCGCCCCCCCTTTGCTGAGAGGCATCCGAGCCGCTAAAGAACGGCAAGCCCGCACCGGGGCGACCGGCGCCGGCTCCGGCGAGCGGACGCTTCTTGTCCTGATCCTTGGCGGTGAGTTTCTCGATAGCCTTTTTGATGGAGGCGGACGACACACCCAGGCGCATGAGGATGTCCATGGCCATGCCGTTGCCCTCTTCGACGATGCCGATCAGCAAGTGCTCGGTCGACACGTAGGTCTGGTTGTTCTCACGCGCCACGCGGAAGGAGCGCTCCATCACGCTAATGACGAGCGGCGTAAAGGCAAGCTTGGCAGCCTCGGTCTCCTCGCTGGGCTCGGGAACCGTGGTCTGGACCTCTTTGAGGGTATCCATGATGTCGTCGTAGGAGATATCGAGCGAGCGCAGCGCCTCAGCGGCAATGCCCTCGTCCTCCTTGGCGAGCGCAAGCAACAGATGCTCGGTACCCACCTTATTTGAATGAAGATCGAGCGCCTCCTGCTTGGCCATGGACATGACCTTGCGCGCGCGATCGGTAAAACGGTCTAACATGCTAGTTCCTCTTAGACGAGCTAGTTTTTTTCAAACGCAAAGCGCCACTCGTGGCGGCGCTTTGGTCTCTTTACCCATATGGAGTATATGTTAACCGCTGGGGCCTTTTCCGCATGCAGCCATACGACAACGTCTACAAAAAAGGAATTGCCAGGTGCGTCTGCATCGGCCCAACGAGCGTGGATTTTCGGACACCCATTCCACGAGCGTGGATAATCTCCCGTTTTGAGCCCGTAAACAAGCCAAAAACGGGAGATTTTCCACGTTCATGTTTTGCGGATCAGTTTCATTTGCACCAATTAGCTGGTGTGGCGCCAGCGAGGGTCGGTGAGCGTACGCGCCACACCCAGGCCAACGGGCAAAAACGCCACGATGAGCACTGCACGCACAAACCAGCCGAGCATATTGACCGTGTCGAATGTGCACATGTAATACATCGAGCGATACAGATACAAGCCCGGCACCATAATGACAATCGATGGCACCGTGAGGGCGATACGTGGGTAGGTGAGCTTGATTTCGGCTAAGCTCGCGAGCAGCCCCGATACCAGCGCGCCAATAAACGCTGCCGCCTCGGGAGGCATACCTACGCTCAGGCCCAGGAAGGGAAACAGCGCCGGCGCATCGACGAGCGTAAGGCGCAAGGTATTGGACACGGCGCCGATCAGCCCAGCTGCCGCGGCCATCTTTACCGGGCTGTTGAACATCACCGAGAAGCCGAATACGCCAACGAAGCTCATCACCACGCGCAGGAGCGTAAGGGCAAGCGGCGAAAGGCCGAGCGGGGCAAAATCATCCGGTGCCAGCCCCACACACTCGGCAACCATCCAGCCCACAAGGGTCGCCATCACAATAATCGACACGGCATACGAAAGACGCTCAATGCCGCTTCGCATATCGAGCTTAGCGATGTCGAGGCCTGCCGTAATGAGGGGAAAGCCGGGAATCACAAAGAGCATGGCGCCGATATAGCCTTCTTGGTGCGACATTGCCCCCGGTACGACCTGGCCAAGGCCGAGCAATGCCAGCAGATACGAAACGCAAGCGAGCGCAACGCCAATCGTCAGCGCGCTAAACTGGCCAAGACCCTGCTTGAGAATATGAGAGCGAGCGAAGTTGCCAACACCAGCGCCTACGAATGCGCAGGCCATCTCGATAGGGCCGCCGCCGAGCAAAAAGACGAAGGCGCCGCAAGCACAAGCTGCCGCAAGGCCCTGTTGCCAGGGAGAGTAATCGGGTTTTGAACTCTCAACGGTCTTGAGCATCTCGTGGTATTCGTGCACGGTAAACCGGCGCCCATACGTCTCGATTTCCTTTAGGAAGCTCTCCATCATCCAAATGCGATGGGTATTGACTCCCGTTGTGGGCAGGCTGACAACCTCGTTAAAGCAGTGGCCATCTTCGATGCAGGTGCACTCAAACGACAGAAGACTTAAGTCAACGTGGACGGTGACACCGAGTACGGCGGCAACGCGATTCATGGTATCGCGTACACGCCAGGCACCCGTTCCGCTCGCGAGCATAAGCATACCGGTGCGGCAGATGATGGATGACTTATCGGTGAGCGGCGCATCGACGGCAAGCTCATCGCCTGCCGTCACGATCTGGTGCCAGTCTGTTTTCATATGGAGTGCGCCGGCACGAACACCGTGGTGCATGGGGGCTCTCGAAAGCAGCGAGTCAAGGCGCGAAGACTGTGGGGGCTCCGTTGATTCGTCCTCAACCTCATCAGTCTCTTCATCGACCAGATCAAATGAGTCAAGCGATGCCGGCTCGCGACGATCGATTAGCTCCTCATCCTCATCGTCAAAGTAATTGAACTGATCGAGCATGTCCTCTTCGATTGCACGCTCGCTCGCGTCGTCCATATAGACGCTCCCTTCCTACCGACTAACCCCCATCCTAGGCAGCAACGACTAAAGGAAACATAAAAGAGACGACCGTCATGCATAGAAGGCGCAAACCCCCAATGCGTCGATAGATCCCCAACGACTAGGACTGTCCCCAAGTGCCGGCAGAAAAGGAACGTCCCTAAGTGCCAACCAGGGCAACACCGCAGATAGAGGACGGACAGCGAAAGCCCGCCAGAGCGAGCAAGGTGCCTTCAAGCAAAATGGCGCCGCAGGTTGAGCATAAGTCAGCGAGCGGGCCGCATTTGAGACAAGGTGACGTGAAACGAAAGGGCGCTGACCTTCTGGTCGCGCCCTTGAAGTTGAACGTCAGATTGTCCAAATGCGGCCCGCGCAGCGTCGAGCCGTTACGCGGTTCGTAGAACCGCGTAACTAGTTAGTACATCTTTGCGCCGGCGGGGATGGAGGCGTCGAGCTGGATCAGGTTGAGACGCTCCTCACCATCCTCCTCGTGGATAGCGCTGATGAGCATGCCGCAGCTGGGAATGCCCATCATCTTGCGCGGCGGCAGATTGGTGATGGCGAGCAAGGTCTTGCCGACCAGGTCCTCGGGCTCATAATAACCGTGAATGCCGGAGAGGATGGTGCGGTCGGTGCCAGTGCCGTCGTCGAGCGTAAAGTTCAGCAGCTTCTTGGACTTCTTGACGGCCTCGCACGCCTTGACCTTCACAGCGCGGAAATCGCTCTTGGAGAAGGTATCAAAGTCGACGAACTCCTCAAACAGCGGCTCGACGGCGATCTTGGAGTAATCAACCGTGGGCTTGAGCGGCTTGACGAACGGGCTCGCGGTGTTGCCGGCCTCGGCAGCCTTGGCGGCAGCGGCACCGGACTGGAAACCCTTCTCGGGCTTCATGTGCGGGAACAGTAGCACGTCGCGGATGGAAGCCTGGTTGGTGAGCAGCATGACCACGCGGTCGATACCGATGCCGATGCCGCCCGCGGGAGGCATACCGTACTCGAGGGCGCGCACGTAGTCCTCGTCGTACTCCATGGCCTCGTCGTCGCCGCCAGCCTTCTCGGCCATCTGGGCGGCAAAGCGCTCGGCCTGGTCGACCGGGTCGTTGAGCTCGGAGAACGCGTTGGCGTACTCGTGACCGGCGATAACCAGCTCAAAGCGGTGCGTCAGGCGCGGGTCGTCCTCAAAGCGCTTGGCAAGCGGGCTGACCTCGATGGGGTAATCGCAAACGAACGTGGGGTTGACAATGGTGTCCTCGCCCAGCTCATCGTAGATCTCGGCGATAATCTTGCCGGCGGTCCACTCGGGCTTAATCTCCAGGCCCTTCTCGCGCGCGGCGGCAGCAAGCTCCTCGACCGGCGTGTCGATGGTGACCTGCTTGCCGAGCACGTCGGAAACGATGTCGGTCATGGGACGGCTGGCCCACTCACCAGAAAGGTCGATGGTCTGGCCCTGGTACTCGATGACCTCGGGGTTGCCGATGGCCTTGTTAGCCGCCTTAATGACACCCTGGGCGAGCGCCTTCATGCCCTCGAGGTCGGAGAAGGCACGATAGGCCTCCATCGTGGTGAACTCGGGGTTGTGGGTAAGGTCCATGCCCTCGTTACGGAAGATACGGCCGATCTCGAACACGCGCTCAAAACCGCCGACGATGCAGCGCTTGAGGTGCAGCTCGGTAGCAATGCGCAGGTAGCACTCCTGATCGAGCGCGTTGAAGTGGGTAATGAACGGCTTGGCAGTAGCGCCGCCCTGGATGGTCTGCAGGATGGGGGTCTCGACCTCCATGTAGCCGTCGGACTCCATAAAGCGACGGAAGGTGGAGAGAATCTGCGAACGCTTACGGAACGTCTCGCGAACGTCGTCGTTGGCGATCAGGTCAACATAGCGCTGGCGATAGCGGGTCTCCTTGTCGGAAAGACCGTGGAACTTCTCGGGCAGCGGACGAACGGCCTTGGCAAGCAGGGTCGCGCTCTTAGGGGCAACGGAAAGCTGACCGCGCTGGGTGCGCACAACCACGCCGGTCACGCCCAGGATGTCGCCCAGGTCGAGGGACTTGAGCGTATTCCAGGCAGCCTCGTCCATGTCGTTGATGCGGCAGAATAGCTGAATCTCGGCAGTCGCATCGCGCACGACGATGAACATGATCTTGCCCTGACCGCGCTTGGCGACCACACGGCCGGCGATCTTCACGACGTCCTCGGTGTCCTCGCCATCGGCAAGCTCGGCATACTTAGCCTCGATATCGGCAACGTAGTCCTCAAGCTCAGAGTGCTCGGGATAGGGGTTCTGGCCCGCCTCGAACAGGGCGGCGCGCTTGGCCAGGCGGGTGGCGCGCTCGTCGTTGAGCGTCGATGCCTGATCTGCGGCGTTCTGGTTCTCTGCCATAAGTTAGCTCCTCAAACTAAAACGCTCCCCAGGATTCGGTCCCAGGGAGCGAAAACATACCTTTACGCGGGACCGTGGTCTAGCGTGCAATCTTGGCGATGGTGTAGACGCGAGTCTTGCCGGAAGGCGTAACGACCTCGAC
Organism: Collinsella sp. OF02-10; assembly: GCF_003463445.1. Classification (NCBI taxonomy): domain Bacteria; kingdom Bacillati; phylum Actinomycetota; class Coriobacteriia; order Coriobacteriales; family Coriobacteriaceae; genus Collinsella; species Collinsella sp. OF02-10. The sequence goes on along the minus strand of NZ_QSCW01000002.1, from coordinate 43,143 downwards.
GGAGTCGCCCTCGCCGTGACCGATGATGGCGTGACCGACCGGAGACTCGTTGGAAATCTTGCGCTCGAGCGAGTTGGTCTCGGTGGTACCGACAAGCGTGACTTCCATGACCTCACCGTTGGGATCAATCAGAGAAACGGTGGAACCGATGGAGACGGTCAGATCGCCCGTGGTGGCAGCAACCTGAGCGTTGGCGAGGATGGCCTGGATCTCGGCAATACGAGCGGCGTTCTGGGCCTGCTTGTCCTTAGCGGCGTCGTACTCGGAGTTCTCCGAAAGGTCGCCGAACGCGCGGGCTTCCTTGATGTCCTCGACGATCTCCTTGGCGTAATCGCCCTCACGCCAAGCGAGCTCCTCGACGAGCTTCTGGCGGCCCTCAGCGGTCAGTACGATCTGGCTTGCGTCCATACGGATATCTCCCCAACTCTGATCAAACAATCAACTGTCAACAAAACGAAAAAGACCGGCTAGCCTGCGGGCAAGCCGGTCAGGTGCTCACCCCAAAGGGATGGGACTACTCTGCGTCCGCGTCGCTGTCCTCTGCCTGCTTCTTCTTGGCAGCAGCGAGCTTGGCCTCGAGCTCAGCGATCTCCTTGTCCTCCTCGGACTGCTCGACCACGACCTCCTCGGCCTGCTTGGTCTCGGCCTTATCGTCGCCCTCCATACCCTCACGGATATTCTTGACGGTAGAGCCGAGGGACTTGCCGAGCTTCGGCAGGTTCTTGGGCCCGAAGATAATCAGGACAACGACGAGAATAATGATGAGCTCAGGAGCCCTCAGTCCAAACATGTAGACCTCCACAATACAGCGAGACAAGCTCGAATGAGTATACCGCGGGTATCGCGGTATCACAACAATAGCTAAAAAAAGGGACCGCAAGAAGCGGTCCCTCCTCATGCTCTGGTCGGGTTGACTGGATTTGAACCAGCGACCCCTGCGTCCCGAACGCAGTGCTCTACCAAACTGAGCCACAACCCGTTAGCTCGACTATAGTAACAAAGATTTTCGCCGCGTGCTAGATAAATTTTTATTTCTTTGGCGCTTCAATGCGAACCGTGTCGGAAACGAGCTCCGTTGCATAAGCCCACCAGCCGTTTTGTTGAGCCGTCGCCGCAAGATTGGCTGCCGTGGCGGCGCTATCGCAGAGAGCAAACGAGCAGGCACCCGAACCGCACACGTTTGTGGCAATGGTACCGTCCTGTGAACGAAGCCAGTCGAGCACCGTTTGAATCCGCGGCTCCATCTGCGCGGAAATGACACCCAGGTTGTTGTGGACGAGCGCGTAGGCCGCCTCTGCGTCTCCCGAGCGAAGGGCAGATGCGATCGCTCCGGGCTTGTCCGCAGGCGCTGGGGTCTCGTCAAAACGTCGATAGGCTTCAATTGTTGAAACGCTTGCCTCGCGCGGCTTAACCAGCACGACGGGTGTCGCGGGAAGTGCGGGGTACTCGGTTGCCAGCACGTCTCCCCCACCCACGTAAAATGCAGGGCTGGCATGCAAAAAGAAGGGAACGTCGGCGCCAATGCCGCGCGCGATGTTGTCCAGCGCGGGATCGGCACGGTCGATACCCCACAGCTCTGCCAAGGCGACAATGACCGCCGCGGCATCCGTCGAAGGACCGCCCAGGCCGGCACACAACGGAATGCACTTCTCGATCGTGATGCAGACGTTGGCTTCACGACTATAATGCTCGGCCATAGCGAGCGCAGCACGATACGCCGTATTCTTTTGCATGGGAAAGTCGGATGTCGGAATCGTCTGGACGGTCAGCGCCTGTGCCGGCGTAACCGTCACGGTATCGACAAGACCGACGGCTGCCATCAGGGAATCGACCTTATGGTAGCCGCGGTCGTCACGCTCGGTATGAACCCCCAGATAGAGGTTGATCTTTGCCGGCGCGGAAAGGGTCAGGGACCAATCGGTCACCGCTAGTGCTCCTCGAGCTGATTGCCGAGCGGGGTAAAGATATGCTCGCCGCTCTCGGGGTCAAACAGTTCGACCTGCCCGGTGAGGACATCGATATACTGGTAGGACTGACGCGACTTGCGGCCGCGGCGCTCGTCAACCTCGACGATAAAGACTGCCGGATGGACGCTCTTGATGGTGCCCATGCGCTCGACGACGCGGGTGCGGCCCATGTTGGCCTTCACCTTGACGCGATCGCCCACCATATCGGTCAGCTTCTCGTGGATGTCGTCGACGTGATTGACTTCCATCTCTTCCATGAACAGGGCCTCCAGAAGATGCAATTCAAAAAGGGGATAATACCCCTAAGATAGACAAAACTCTAATACTATAGCACCCTGTTGCGACCACGCGCAAGTAGCTAATTTGGCTACTTACAGATTGTCGGTATCGAGGACGATGGTGAACGGACCGTCGTTGACCAAGTCGACTTTCATATCGGCGCCAAAGATGCCGTGCGCCACGTGTTCGACATCTTTGCGAACGAGCGTCAAGAAGTACTCGTAGAGCTCGTTGGCAACATCGGGGGCGCCGGCATCGGTAAACGATGGGCGGCGGCCGTGACGGCAATCGGCGAACAGCGTGAACTGCGACACTACGAGAACCTCGCCGTCGACATCGGCAAGTGCCAGGTTGGTCTTGCCGTTCTCGTCCTCGTTAATGCGCAAGCCGCGGAGCTTGCCCCACAGCTTATCAGCCTCGGCGCGCGTGTCGCCGTGGCCCACGCCCAACAGCACCAGATAGCCGCGCCCAATTTTGCCCACGTACTCGCCGTCGACCGTCACGCCGGCGTTGAGCACGCGCTGAACCACCGCACGCACGGCCTACTCCTCGCCCGTCAGTTTGGCGGATAGGTGCTCGAGCGCATGGAATCGATGGCTGATGGCGTTCTTCTCGTCCGCCGTCAGCTCGGCCATAGTCTTGCCCGGCGTATCGACCGGCAGGAACAGCGGGTCGTAGCCAAAGCCGTGATCGCCGCGGCCCTCGTGCGCGATAACGCCCTCACAGGCGCCCTCGCCATAGGTGACCAGGCCGTCCGTATCGATGAGCGCAACGACGCTCATAAAGCGCGCGGTGCGGTCCTCGTCTGCCACGCCTTCCAGATTCACGAGCAGCTTGGCATTGTTGGCGGCATCGTCGCCGTGAACGCCCGCGTAGCGCGCGCTATACACACCGGGCTCACCGTCCAGCGCGTCGACGACCAGGCCCGAATCGTCGGCAATGGCCATGAGCCCCGTCTCTTCGACGGCAGCCTGCGCCTTGATGATGGCGTTCTCCAAAAACGTCGTGCCGTTTTCCTCGGGGTCCTCAAATTCGCCCAGCTGGCCGAGCGCCACAAAGCGCACCTCGGGCATGACCTTGCCCAAAATGGCCTCGATCTCGGTGAGCTTATGGGCGTTGCCCGTTGCCACGACAATGGTCGCCGCCGGGTCGAGGGTGTCGATGTCGATCTTCTCAAGTGCCATGAGTGGTCTCCTTGTCTCTATAGCAATGCCGCGCCGAGGGCGACGAGGGCCTCCGCCTCTCCCCTCTCAATCAACGGCAGTCTTATACTTCGACGTTTTCCCAGATAAAACCTGCCAAAATAAACCTGTCCCTTTTTGGCAGGTTAGGCGATGGCTTGGCGCTGAAGCTCGATGAGCTCGGCGATGCCTTTGTCGCCCAAGTCGAGCAGGGCGTTGAGGCGCTTACGGTCAAAGGGCGCCTGCTCGCCAGTGCCCTGGAGCTCGATCATCTCACCGGTGTCGGTGGCGACGAGGTTCATGTCGACTTCGGCATGGCTGTCCTCGGAATAATCGAGGTCAAGCAGCGTATTGCCGTCGACAACGCCCATGGAGATGGCGGCCACCTGGCCGGTAAGCGGGATGCGCTCGATCTTGCCCGCCTCGACCCACATGGCGAGGGCGTCGTGCAGCGCCACCCAGGCGCCGGTGATGCTCGCTGTACGCGTGCCGCCATCGGCCTGAATCACATCGCAGTCGACGGTGACGGTGTACTCGCCGAGCGCCTTCATGTTGACGACGGTACGCAGGCTGCGGCCAATGAGGCGCTCGATCTCCATGGAGCGACCCTTGCGGTTGGCGTGCTCGCGCTTGCAGCGCTTGCCGGTCGACGCCGGCAGCATGGCGTATTCCGCGGTCACCCAGCCGACCTTAGCTCCCTTTCGCCAGCCCGGCACGCCCTCCTCGATTGTGGCGGCGCACAACACGCGCGTGTCACCGAACTCGGCAAAACACGAGCCGTGGGCGTGCTTCATGACGCCACGGGTGAGCTTAACGGGGCGCAACTCGTTGGCGGCGCGACCGTTGGCGCGGTTGACCTGCATGTACTCCATAGAAAAATCCTTTCGGCAAAAGGTGTGGCGAAGGCTCTGACGGCGGCCTTACATCTATTTCAGCTCATCGATATCGATATGCTCAATGCTCTTGAGCGGCTGACCAAAGATAAAGCTGCCCGCCACCGCAAACTCGGCAATGTTATCGGCCGTCGTGGCAAAACGATGCTGCGGCTCGGCGGCGACGCCCGCCAGCTGCTCGCGGCGCGTGAGGATATCGGTCAGCTCGCGCGTGGTCTCCTCGGCGGAACTCACGACGCGTACCCCAGGCCCCAGCGCATGGCGGATAGGTCCCACCAACAGCGGAAAATGCGTACAGCCGAGCACCACGGTATCGATACCGTGGTCGCGCAGTGGCTCAACCGTGGCACCCACCAGCGCACGCACGGCAGGCGTATCGAAGATGTCCTCGTTCTCAAGCCACTGCTCTTGCAGATGCGCACCCGAGGCGAGCTCGTGTTCGACAACCTCGACAAAGCTCGAGGCGGGGCAGCCGTATACGTCGACGCCGGCATCTAGGTCCTGAATGGCGCGCGTGTAAGCGCCCGAGCGAATGGTGAGGTTGGTGGCGAGCACGCCCACGCGACGCGTGCGGGTGCTGTTGATTGCCGCACGGGCACCCGGCGCGATCACGCCGATCACGGGAACGTCGAGCACCTGCTGGGCCAGACGCAAGGCCGCAGCTGTCGCCGTGTTGCAGGCGATGACCATAATCTTGACGTCGTGCTTCGACAGCCAACGGCCCGCCTGCAACGCAAACGAGCGCACCTCATCCTCGGTGCGCGTGCCGTAGGGGCAGCGTTTGGTGTCGCCGAAGTAGTAGACGGACTCATGCGGCAGCGCCGTCGCGATGGCGCGCGCAACCGTCAGACCGCCCAAACCAGAATCGAACACGCCAATCGGGCGCGTGTCGCCTGCCGGATTCTCGATATCGGACATTACCTCACCAGTCTCTCTCGAAAAGACATGTCCAAGTGCGGCGACGCCGCGCTACGAACGCGCCGCGACCAGCAGCTCTGCCGTCGCCGCCCAACCGTCGACAATTTTGCCGCGCGTAACGAAAGCGTTCTCGCAAGCAGCCAGGAACTCGGGCGCGCCGGCGCTCGTCAGGCCATTCTCGACCAGGCAGAACGTGCCCACGTGATCGGCCATGTAGAAGTCGGACTCGGAGTCGCCGAGCGCGAGCGTCTCCTCGCGCTCGATCCCCAGGTGCTCGCAGAAGCGCGCAATGGCGACGCCTTTGTTGAGACCCGCGGGGTTGATGTTGAACGCGCGACCGTCCTCGACGCGATCGAGCTCGAGCGTCGTCGGCTTGGACAGATGCGTCAGGTGACCGTTACAGGCCCACACCAGGCCGCAGCCGGCCTCGTCGAGAATGGCCTGCGCCTCGTCATCGGGGATGTCGCCGCGCATGCCGACGGTAACCTCGCGGTACTTGTAGCCGGTCGACATGTCGTTGTGATACTCGATCTTGTGCGGCCAGCGGGCGAGGATCTTCTCGCACACGCCAGTCTGCTCGATCACCTGGTGCGGCGTGAGACCGCAAGATGGGTCGTAGGGCATATCGCCGGTCAGATACTCCCAATCGTTGGCCTTGAGATCGTACATGACCAGGCCACCCATCTCACCAATGTAGGAGTTGAGGCCGAGCACGCGTGCATCCTCGTGGATCATGGTGCGGTTGCGGCCCGAGGTGGGAACCACTTGGATGCCGGCGCGGGCAAGTGCCACGACAGCCTCGACGAGCTTGGTCGAGGGGTTGCCGTCGTTGTCGCGCAGCACGCACGAGCCGGGTGCGAGCATCGTAGCATCCAGGTCGGTAAAGACGTACTTAACCTTGGCCAAGCGCTCGCGCATCTCGCCCGAAAGCTCGGCGATGGTCGGCAGGGTGTTGTGGGACATGGTTACTCCGTTTACGTAGAAGGGTTTGGGCTTGGACGGCATGTTTTGATTGAGGGAACACGTTTATGGCGACAGCGCACTCAGGGCGCCTTCGCCATCATGGTTCATTAGTCAAACTGGGTAACATCGATCAGGCGATTGGCCAACGAAAGGTCGCTCTCGATGGGCACGAACTCGTCGCCCACGTGCATGAGCTCCTCGTCACCCTTTGCCAGCAGCAAGACAATGGTGGGAGCATTGGGGTTGACGTACTCCTCGCGCGCCGCCTTGAACGCCGCATGCACAGCGGCTTCGCGGTCGAGGATGATCTTGTTCGGCGTATCGTCGGGAACATGCTCGGCAAGCTCGCGACAGACCTTCATCGGGTCCTCGTGAGCCGGGTCCTCGTTGGCAAAGATCATCAGGTCGGAATATGGTGCGGCCTCGCGCGGAAGCTGCTCGCGGCGCTCCTGCGCCTTGCCGCCGGCAGCGCCAAACACTGCAATGACTGGACTAGCGGGAAACGCGCGCTTGACCGACGAGAAAAGCGAACGGAACGAAAGCTGGTTGTGCGCATAGTCAACGACGCAGATCACGCGGCCGTCCTTCGACTCCACGACCTCCATACGGCCCGGTACACGCAGTTTGGAGAGGCCCTTCTTGATAGCCTCGATACCGATGCCGATCTCGCGCGCAGCGGCGATAGCGACCAGCGCGTTTTCCACGTTAAAGTCGCCCGCGATGCCCAGCAGGACCTTCTCCCCCGCCTCGGACTCGTCGGCACACAGGCCATGCAGGTTAAACTCGATGTTAAAGCCGACCATGCGCACATCGCTCGCCCACAGGCTTGCCTCGGGATGCTCGACGCCAACGGTCACCAAGCGCTCGGCCGTCGACGCTGCCTCCAACACACGGTCAACCTCTTCGGTGCCCAGATTCACCACGGCGGTCTTTGCCTGGTCAAAGATCCTGAGTTTGCTCTCAAAATAATCCTCAAACGTGGGGTGTTCGATCGGCGAGATGTGGTCACGGCCGATGTTGAGGAAGCACGCCACGTCAAACGGCAGATTCTCGACGCGTTGGTACTTGAGCGCCTGGCTCGAGACCTCCATGACCATGGACTGGCGACCTGACGTGCGGCAGTTGGCGATATGGCGCCAGACCTCGGGGGCCTCGGGCGTAGTATTGGTGCTCTCGTAGCACTCGATACCATCGTCGGTACTCACCGAGCCGATCATGCCGCAGGACTCGCCCGCCGCTTTGATAATCGACTGGAGCATAAAAGCGGCCGTGGTCTTTCCCTTGGTACCGGTGATGCCCACGATCTTGACGTCGTGGTCGGGACGGTCGTAGACCTCCGGCGGCAACAGGGCCATGGCCGTGCGAACGCTATCAACAACCAGCATCGCAGCACCGCTCTCCTGCGCCAGCGGCTCCAGAGACTCGACCAGCGACTCTTCGCACACAAATGCGACGGCGCCCGCATCGAGCGCCATGCTCAAAAACGCGGGCTTAAAGGCAGCGCCTTTGCAAAAGAACACGTCACCTGCCGAGACCGCGCGCGAATCAAACGAGCAGCCGGTCACGGCACGCTCGTCAACCTGCTCTGATGCGCGCAGCTCGCCGCACACATCGAGAAGCTTGGCAAGCGTATCGACCGTGGTCACGGTCGCGGAATCCGAATGGTGCATCTTTCGCCTTTCTCAGCCATTTGGCAGGGACGGTTTTTATAGTAACTGAAACGCACCCACGCAAAAACGGCTCCCGGAGGAGCCGTTACGCGCAGGCGTTCGTAAGCCGAGGCTAGGCAGCCTGAACAGCGGGCTGGTCCTCGTCGATAAAGAAGCGCTTGTACCACACCAGGAACACGAGCGGCGTATAGATCTTGCGCTGGAAATCGCCCTTGCCCGCAAAGTGCAGATCGAGCAGGTGCATGAGCTCGTCGGTATCGAAGAACTCGCTTGCCCACGGCGTGGTGAAGTACTCCTTGACATAGTCGTACCACTTTTGCTCGCGCAGCCAGTAGACAATCGGCACCGGGAAGCCCACCTTGGGACGGGTGGCCCACTCATCGGGCAGCGACTTGTTGGCAGCGTGGCGGAGTACCTGTTTGTTGCCGTTCTCGTTGATGCGGTAGCGGTCGGGAATGTGCTCGGCGAACTCCATGACTTTGCGGTCCAGGAAGGGCACGCGCAGCTCCAGCGAGTGCGCCATGCACATCTTGTCGGCCTTGAGCAGAATGTCGCCCGGGAGCCACATGTTCATGTCCAGGTACTGCTTCTTGACCAGCTCGGGCTGACCTTTCACGCGCGCATAGATGGGAGCGGCAAGCTCGAAGGCGCCATCGCCGGTGTTGTACTCGGGCTTGAGCACGCCGTCGACCTCGCGCTCCGGCCATACCAGAGCCTGTCCCAGGAACGACTTCTCGGGGATCTCGGCACCCTTGACCAGGAAGTTATGTCCCTTGAAGTACGGCATATGCAGCGCCAGGTTACCGAGCGCGCGACGGATGGGCAGCGGCACCATCTTTTTGTACTTGCGGACTGGGACCGTGTCCTCGTAGTAGGCGTAGCCGCCAAAGAGTTCGTCGGCGCCTTCGCCCGAAAGCACGACGGTGACGTCCTTGCGGGCCATCTCGGCCAAGAACCACAGCGGCACGGAAGACAGGTTGGACTGCGGCTCGTCCATATGATACTGGATGTCCTCGAGCGCACCGAAGAACTCGTCGGCGGTTATCATCTTGCGGACATTCTCGACGCCGAGCTTGTCAGAAAGTTCCTTGGCGTAGTTGGTCTCGTTGAAGTTCTTGTAGTCAAAGCCCACCGAGAAGGTCTTGTCGGGCATGAGGCAAGCGGCGATGTAGCTGGAGTCGACGCCGCCGGAGAGGAACGACGCGACCTTGACGTCGGCGATGCGATGGGCCTCGACGCTCTCGTGCACGACCTCGTCCAGCTCGTCGACGTACTCCTCGAACGGCTTCTCGACGGCAGAGTAATCGCAATCCCAGTAGCGCTCGATGTTCATCTTGCCGGTCGGAATATCGACGGTAAAGTAGTGCGCCGGCGGCAGCTTGTAGACACCCTCGAAGAAGGTCTCCTCAGTCGCCGAATACTGCAGCGTCATGTACGGACGCAGGGCCTTTTTGTTGACCGCCTTGTGGAAGTGCGGGTAGTCCAGGAAGCTCTTGATCTCGGAACCAAAGAGCACGCCCGGAGCGCCGTCGCCCGCATCGGCCATGGGATAGTAGTAGAGCGGCTTGATGCCAAAGATATCACGGGCGCCAAAAAGCTTGTTCTTCTTCTTGTCCCAGATGACGAAGGCGTACATACCGCGCAAGCGATCGAGTACTGCCTCGCCCCACTCCTCGTAGCCGTGCAGAAGGCTCTCGGTGTCGGCGCCGCAGTGGAACTTGTAGCCCTTGGCCTCGAGCTCGGAACGGAGTTCTTGGAAGTTGTAGATCTCGCCGTTGAAGACGATAACGACGCTGCCGTCCTCATTGGCCATGGGCTGAGCGCCGGCCTCGGTCAGGTCGAGGATCGACAGGCGGCGGAAGCCCAGGGCAACGCGGCCGTCGATAAACTGACCGCCCATGTCGGGACCGCGATGGACAATGCGGTCCATCATCTTGGTGAGCACCTCGGATTGGTTATCCGTCCCACCGACAAAACCGACAAAACCGCACATATACTATCCCCTCTGCTGTTGCTGGGCATCAAATCGAATCAGTAGCTTTTGAGTATACCCGAGGGCGTAAAGAGGGGCGGAATGTTCAGGCAATCTCAACTGAATCAGCTCCGCTGTGACACGCGCCGGTTACCTTTAATGGATATGAGATGAATGAGGCGATTGTTTTGCTATACTCTCTCCGCACGGGCGATTGGCGCAACGGTTAGCGCAGGTGCTTTACACGCACAAGGCTGGGGGTTCGAATCCCTCATCGCCCACCATTGAATTGGAAACGGTCCTCGCAAGGGGACCGTTTTTGTTTGGGCCCAGCGCATGGGATTCGAACCCGACAGGGTGCGGAGCTGAGGAAACGCGAAGCGTTTTCCAGCGCAGCACGCGAGGAACGGAGCGACGAAGCGGGGCGCGGGCGGCGCCAGCCGCACGCGGACATCCCTCATCGCCCACCACTGATTTGATAAGCTCCCAGCTATGGGGGCCTTTTCTTTTTCGGGCCCAGCGCATGGGATTCGAACCCGACAGGGTGCGAAGCTGAGGAAACGCGAAGCGTTTTCCAGCGCAGCACGCGAGGGCCGCAGGCCCGAAGCGAGAGCGGGCGGCGTCAGCCGCACGCGACATCCCTCATCGCCCACCACTTGATTGAAAAGGCTCCCAGCGATGGGGGCCTTTCCTTTTTGGGCCCAGTGCAGAGGGATTCGAACCCGCCAGCACGTCTGTCACAAAGGCCGTGGCCAGAAAATGGCAAAAATGAGTACTGCTACCTTGCTTACAACATGTCAGAAGATAATATTTGCTTAAGTTACGCAACATATGTCCATTATAAGGACTAGCAATTGGATCAAAATCGTACATTCATCGCCATTTCGACTAGCTATCTGGCCTTATTAGTCCAAAATTGCTGTTACCAAATCGGTAACAGTACTCATATTTGATGTTTTTTGACCAGCAGGTCTCCCCGCCTTAGCAAATCTAAGGCAAAACGGGCTCCAGACCGCCGAATCGTGCCGCATATGGCACATCCGCAGTCCGGAACTCGGTCAAAGTTAAGTTATTTCGCTGTGTTAGGCCAAAACGTCCGACAGGATCTCGATCAGACTGTCCACGTCGGATTCCTCGCAGACGAGCGGCGGCAGGAAACGCAGCGTATGGGCACCCGTAGCGTTAATCACGGCACCAGCCCCCAATGCACGGGCCACAACGTCGTGTGCATCACCCACAGTATCGTCCAGATCGCAGCCGAGCATCAAGCCGCGGCCACGCACCTCGGTCACGTTCGGCAGCTTGGCGAGCTTTGCCTCCATATAGGCGCCTACCTTGGCAACATGGTCGGCATAATCGCCGTGCACGAGCGCGGAGAGCGTCGCGGCACACGCCGCGACGGCCAAGCAGCTACCGCCAAAGGTCGAGCCGTGGTCGCCCGGCTTAAACACGTCGGCAATCTCCTTCTTTGCTACGACGGCACCCATGGGCACGCCATCAGCAATGCCCTTGGCAAGGCTCATGATGTCGGGTTCCACGCCATAGGTTTGGAATGCAAACGGCTTGCCGGAGCGGAAGATGCCGCACTGGACCTCGTCGGCGATAAGCACGGCGCCCACTTCGTGTGCCAGGTCGCGCGCTGCCGCCATAAACTCCTCGGTCATGGGGTGCACACCGCTCTCGCCCTGAATCGGCTCGAGCATCACGGCACAAATTTCGCCCCCCAGCTGTTTAAAGATCGCACGCAGTTCATCGATATCGTTGGGCGTGCAGGCCACAAAGCCACCCGGCAGCGGGCGGAAACTATCCTGCAGCCAATCCTGCATGGTGGCGGCAATGGTCTCGAGCGTACGGCCGTGGAAGCCGCCGCGCATGCACACGATAGTGTTGCCGCCGTTACCGGCACGCTTGGCGTACAGGCGCGCGAGCTTCATCGAGCCCTCGTTGGCCTCGGCGCCGGAGTTGGCAAAGAAGGTCTCCCAAACCTGCTCATCCGCAGCCGGGGCACCAAGAGCAGCTGCCGTGGTCTCATCGCCGGCGGCAATGGCATCGGCAAGCACGCGTGCACCATCTAAGTCATCGTTGGCAAGCTTGGACAGCAGCGCCGCGACCTGTCCACGCTGCTCGATGTAGAAGTAATTGGAGACATGCATGAGCTTTTTGGTCTGTGCCTCGAGCGCCGAGAGCACAGCCGGGTCGCCATGACCTAGGCTGCACACGCCGATGCCGGCAAGAAAGTCGAGGTACTCACGGCCATCGTCGCCGGTGAGCTTCATGCCGTGACCCTCGACAAACTCGACCGGAGAGCGGCCAAAGGTATGCATAACGTAATTGGATTCAAGCGATTGCTGAGCTGCAAGTGACATGGGATGCCTTTCGTTGAGCGCCGAACGGCGCAGGCCTATGGGTGCAGGAATGGGGCGGCTGCGGGTCAGCTAGACCGTCTGAAGCTTCTCGACCTCGTCGAGGTTCTCGGTCAGACGCGCAGCAAACGTCGAAAGCGGATGCGGATGCGTATCGAACTCGTAGGCCGTCTCGGTGGAATGGATCACGGTGCCGACGCCGGCATCGGTCAGCAGCTCCAGCAGCAGCGAATGCGGCGTGGTGCCGTTGATGATGTGGGCACGAAATACGCCGCCGGCAAGCGCATCGACGGCCGCGCGCAGCTTGGGAATCATGCCCTTATCGACCTCGCCGCCGTAGAGCATTTCGTTAACCTCGTCGAGCGTTAGGTTGGAGATGAGTGAGTCTTTATCGCTAAAGTCCTTGTACAGGCCGTCGACGTCGGTCAAAAAGATCGCCTTATGCGCGTGGAGCGCTGCCGCAACGGCACCGGCGGCGGTATCGGCGTTGATGTTGAAGAAACCGCCGTCCTCCCCCGCCGCGACGGTAGCGATGACGGGGATGTACTCGCTATCGAGCAGGCGCTCGATATAGTCGGTGTTGACATGCGTGACCTTGCCTACGCGGCCGAGTTCGGGGTCGAGCGGCTCGGCGATGAGCGTACCGGCATCGCTGCCCGAAACGCCCACGGCCAGGTTGCCGTGATGGTTGAGCGCCGCGACCAGCTCCTGGTTGACCTTACCGCCCAGCACCTCGCGCACGATATCCATGGTCGCCGGCGTGGTCACGCGCTGGCCGTTCTTAAACTCGACGGGGATGTCGTAGTGGCTCAGCGCCTCGTTGATGGCCTTGCCGCCACCATGCACGATGACGGGGCGCATGCCGATGATCTTAAGGAGGACGATGTCGCTCATCACGTCGCGGCGCAGCTGCTCATCAACCATGGCGGCTCCGCCATATTTGATAACAACCGTCTTGCCGGTCAGGTTCTTAATCCACGGCAGCGCTTCGAACAGCAGCTGCGCGGTTGCTTCGTTGGATTCGCTCGAACGACAATCGCGTGCGAATTTCATAATCTGCCTCGTCTTTCGTATCGTTATCGCGCCGTGCTCCGCTGTCCGCAATCGCGGCAAGATGCGCAGCGTGTCTGGAATCTAGGAACGGTAGTCGCCGTTGATGGAGATGTACTCATGCGTGAGGTCGCAGGTCCACACGGTCGTTGCCGCGTTGCCTGCACCCAGGTCGGCCGAGATCACGATCTCGGGCGCCTCAAAACGTCGTAGAGCCTCGTCCTCGTCAAAGGGAACAGTCAGACCGTCGCGACAGACAGGCATGCCCATCATGTCGATGGAAACGTCTTCCTGATTAAACTTCACGCCGCACTTGCCAAGCGCCATAGCAACGCGGCCCCAGTTGCAGTCGTGGCCGGCGATGCAGGTCTTAACGAGCGGCGAGTTGGCAACGGCACGGGCGGCGATATCGGCCTCCTCGTCGTTGGCGGCGCCGGTAACGTTGACCGTAACGAGCTTGGATGCGCCCTCACCATCGGCGGCGATATTGCGCGCCAGGCTCTCGCACACCTCGTGCACGGCAAATGCCAACTCGTCAAAGGCATCGGAGCCCTCGACGATAGGCTCGGCATCTGCGGCAGCGGCACCGGAGGCAAGCATGGTGCAGGTGTCGTTGGTCGAGGTGTCGGAATCGACCGTTACCTTGTTAAAGGTCTGCTTGACGGTCGAGAGCAGCAGGGCATGAAGTGCCGCAGGCTCGACGGGGGCATCGGTAGTGATAACTGCGATCATGGTGGCCATGTTGGGCATGATCATGCCCGAGCCCTTGCACATTCCGCCTACCGTATAGACATTGCCCGCATGACCCGCAGCCTCACTGACGTAGGACACGGCGTACTCCTTGGAGTGCGTGTCGGTCGTCATGATGGCGTGAGCGGCATCGGCGCCACCGTGGGCGGAGAGCGCCTCGTAGGCAGCAGGAATGGCGGTCTCAAACGTGTCGATCGGCAGAATCTGGCCAATTACACCCGTGGAGGCAACCAGAATCTGCTGAGGCTCGCAGCCGATGACCTGCGATGCGATGCTGCACGTCTCGCGCGCGCATGCAAGGCCGGTCTCACCCGTGGCGGCGTTGGCATTGCCAGAGTTGACCGAAATGCCGGCGATGATACCGTACCCCTTGTCGGTACCGCCCAGGTTGGCACGGCTCACCTGCACGGGCGCCGCGCAAAAGCGATTGGTGGTAAACACGCCAGCACCGGGACAGGGTTTATCGGGCACGACGAGCGCGTAATCCAGACGCTCGGGGTTCTTGCGGAACCCAGCGTGGATGCCTGCAGCCTTAAAACCAGCCGCAGCCGTAACGCCACCCTCGACGGCGCGAATCTTGATATCAAACAGCTCGGTATTCATCGTCTTTATGACTCCTTATGTCAAACAAAAAACGGACATCGGTTGGTGCGCCATGCCAGTCGTGATCATGAAACCAGCTTAAGAGTGGCGCCCCACTCGATGCCCGACTACCAAATCGTTAACAATCGAATGTGCTACACCGGGCACGCCACTGTGGGCAAGCCTCGTCGCTCGTCAAAGCCAAAGACGATATTGGCGCACTGGACTGCTTGGCCCGCAGCGCCCTTGCACAAATTGTCGATAGCACCCGTCGCCACCAGCACGCCCGCGCGCTTGTTGAGCGCGAGGCCAATCTGGGCAGCGTTGGTGCCGACGACCGAAGCCGTCTTGGGCTGCTGGCCGGCATCGAGCACGCGCACAAAGGTGCGACCGGCGTAGAACTGCTTGTAATGGTCGACAACGTCCTCAAGGGTCAAGGTATCGAGAGCCTGCGGCGTGAGCGGCAGCGTCACCGTGGAGAGCAGACCGCGCTTGAGCGGTGCCAGGTGCGGGGTAAAGACGACGCGATCGGTCAGGCCAAGGATTTGCTCAATCTCGGGCGTGTGGCGATGCTTGCCCACGCCGTAGGCCTCCAAGTTCTCGTCGGCGCTGCAAAAATGGGTGCGGGCGTTGCAGGACTTACCGGCGCCCGTCACGCCGCTAATGGCATCGACAATCACGGGGCCGTTCTCGGCCACCCAGCCCGCGCGCACGGCGGGCGCGGCGGCAAGGCTCGTTGCGGTGGGATAGCAACCGGCGCAGGCGACCAGCACGGATTTGCCGTCGGCATGGTCGGATGCGGCGGTCTCCAAGTCCTGGCAGAACAGCTCGGGCAGACCGAAGGCACGGGTCTTGAGCAGCTCGGGGCTCGTATGCTCGGCGGCATACCAAGCCTCAAAAACGGACGCGTCGTTCAGACGGTAGTCGGCCGAAAGATCAAAGCAGGAGACGCCCGATGCAAGCAGCGCGGGCACCTGTGCCATGGCAGCCGTGTGCGGCACGGCCAAAAAGACCGCGTCGCAGTTCTTGAGCTCAGGGGCATCATGCGTCGTAAAGACAAGATCGCTTACGCCGGTGAAGCTCGGGTGCACCGCAGACAACGGCTGGCCGGCATCGGCGTTGGACGTAATGGCAGCAAGTTCAAACTCGGGATGACCGAGGACGAGGCGAATGAGCTCGGCTCCGGCATATCCAGCCGCGCCGACGATTCCAACCTTCAAAGACATATCAGACTCCTTGTCTGCGATTTATGCACCGATGCGCATTTCGCAGCGGTCGTTATGAAGTGGGTTGAAACTTTAGCACCAAAAGATGCATTAATACGTAAATGGCTTGCATATTCATGCATTGAAACATTCCCGACACATTCGCTTGAAGGAATTGACAAATGGAGCGGGCCCCGTATTGACCGGCGCTCCTAACGGCGCCGGGCAATACGGGGCCCGCCCATGCGAAAACCAAGTTGTTAGGATGAGCCAGCTGGCTAGAGCTCGACCGGCACCCATTCGTCGTGATTGCAGATAAAAGCCTCGGGATCCTCGACGCTAAAGAAGACGAGCGTGGGGTCGTTAGGCCCCTCATAGTGCTCGCCCAGGTGCTCTAGATGCTTCCACCCGGCTTCGCGCATTTCGCCTAAAGCCCGGTCATCCAAGCCGGCACGCCCGCGCAAGATGAGCCAGCCATGGCCCGGCCACCAACTCGTGGCCTCAAAGCGCTGGTTTTGCAGCAGCTCTTGCCACACATCTTTGGTGCGCGCTGTTACAAACCACAGCTTGCCATTCTGGATCTGCGCAAACGAAAACGGACGCACATGAGGCTGTCCGTCAACGCTCGTCGCCAAATACCATGCCGGCACCGACGTCAGATACTCCAACACCGTATTCAATCCGTCCATGTGTCCTCCTGGCGCTAGCTAATTCGGAACGGGTAGTTAATTTGAGACGCGCTAGAGCTCCAGGCGCTCCTCGCTGCCGTCGATATCACAGAAGCGCGCGGCAATGTTGCGGACCGAAAAGAAAGCAAGGCGGCCGTCGTTGGCACTCTCGTGTTCCTCGCCAATGCCCACCATGTGCTTAAAACCCGCTTGACGCACCTTGTCGCTCGCAACTGCGTCGTCCTCAAGTGCGGCTTCGCCGGTCAATACGATCCAACATTCCCCCGGCTTCCAGCCCGAGAGCTCAAACTTGGGATTCGCACTCAGCTCCGCCCACACATCCTTATCGCGCGAGGTGCAAAACCACAGCTTGTCATCATCGACCATGGCAAACGAGAACGGCCTCACGCGCGGCTGATGTCCGTCCGTCACGTCGATCGTGGCCAGATACCACGCCGGAATGCGCCTGAGATATGAACAGGCGCGCTCAAGCTGAGCCGTGCGATCGTTGTCGGTCATAGGGACCCCTTTCTTGCGCTCGAATCGCGCCTAAACAAGTTGAAGGTTGATGACGATGACACAGATGAGCAGCAGCGCCGTCACCACCGCAGCCAGCGCATCCCCGCGGCGAAATGCAAGCGCATGCAGGCGCGTGCGGCCCTGCTCACCGTGATAGCAGCGTGCATCCATGGCAGCAGACAGCGTCTCGGCATGGCGGAAAACGCCCGTGAACAGCGGAATCGCCACACTGCCGAGCATACGCACGCCGCCGAGCGGACCTCCCGTCACGCGTGCACCGCGGCTTGCCTGCGCATCGGCCGTCTGCTTCATCTCGGTGGCAAACTGCGGCATAAAGCGTAGCGCGATACCCATGATCATGCCGAGCTCGTGCGCAGGAAGTCCCACACGCGCAAACGGCGCGAGCAGGCGCTCAAAGCCCGCGGTGAGGTCGAGCGTGGGCGTGGTGAGCGTAATGGCGCTCATGCCGGACATCATCAACGTCAGGCGGCACGCCATAAAGGCGGCAGAACGCAGTGAGCCCTCGCTTATCTGCAGAAAGCCGAGCTGCCACAGGATGCGCCCACTCTGATCGGTAAACAAGTTGAGCACCGCGACCACGACGACGATTGCCAGCAGCGGTGCCATCGATGATAGGACCCGGCGCAACGGCACCCGGGACACGGCATAGATCAGCACGACGAAAATTGCGACCGGGGCCAGTCCGCGGAAGCCGCCGACGGTCAGCGTCGTGATCAAAAACACAAAGCCCAGGAGCAGCTTGGTGCGCGGATCCAGGCGATGGATCGCACTATCGCCGGGATAGTAACTGCCAAACGAAAACGCCTCCATTAGCAGCCCTCCTCTCGCGCGACCGTTTCGGATTTGGCCTTGTCCGAGACGTTAGAAGAACCGCCTGAGCGACCGATCGGCAAATCTGCCAACTCGTCGGCCAACGACTCAACCGTATAGAGCCCGCCGCGATGCAGCGGCACGCCCGCTTCCGCGAGCGCCAACGCCATGCGCTGGGCAGCGGGAACACCCAAGCCGATTGATTTAAGCTCATCCGCATGCGCAAAAACCTGAGCGGGCGTGCCCTCAGCAAACACCGCGCCCTCGTTCATCACGACAATACGATCGCAGCAATTGGCAAGGTCATCCATACTGTGTGAGACCATGACGACGGTCAGGCCCCCATGGTGAAGTCGATCGATGAGCTCCAGGAAATCACTGCGCGCCGCCGGATCGAGCCCCGCCATGGGCTCATCGAGTACCAGGACCTCGGGCTCCATGGCAAGCACGCCAGCAAACGCCACGCGCCGCTGTTGGCCACCCGAAAGCTCAAAGGGACTCTTGTCGCCCACCGTGGCCAAGTCGAGGCCCACGCGCGCGAGCGATGACTCAACGCGGCGCGCGACCTCGGCCTGCGACAAGCCAAGGTTGTGCGGGCCAAACGCCACGTCCTGCGTCACGGTTTCGGCAAACAGCTGACGCTCGGGATATTGAAACACCACGCCGACCTTGGCCTTAACCGCGGCGGCATCTTTCTTGTTTGCCAGGTCGAGCCCCAACGCGTAAACGGAACCCTCCTGGGGGCGAATCAAACCGTTGAGATGCTGGACCAGCGTCGACTTACCCGAACCGGTATGGCCTGCTAAGCCCAGGAACTCGCCGCGACGCACCGTCAGCGATACATCGCGCAGCGCCCACGGGCTGCTGGGGTCGTTTCCCCAGAGAGCCTGTTTGCTCGATTTGCCCGCAACGGCCGAGCGCTTATGCCAGCGGCGACGCTCGCGAGCGCTCAGCGAGTAACTATACGAGAGGTGGGAAATCTCGATAACGGGCTCCGAAACATTTGTCTCGTCGGTCTCGGAGGAGGCATTGTCGGGCACGCGAGCATCGGGCACGGAAGGCCGCTCCGTGGCGCCCGCCACATTTCGCTCAACATAAGCCTGCGCAATCTCGGCGACCATATCCGCCTCGCGCACCTGTGCGCAAATGGGTACGCCCTTCGCGCGAAGCGCCCTGCCAAGACAGCACGATGGCGGCATATCCAGGTTCAGCCGCGCGAGCTCGTCCGCCCGCGTCAAGATCTCCTCGGGCGTACCGAGCATGGCAACGCGGCCCGCTTGGAAGACAGCAACGCGATCGGCCTCGGCGGCCTCTTCCATAAAGTGCGTAATCATCACGATGGTCATGCCGCGAGCGTGCAACACGCGGCAAGCCTTCATGAGGCCCTTGCGTCCACGCGGATCGAGCATCGAGGAAGCCTCGTCCAAGATGAGCACGCGCGGTTCCATGGCGAGCACGCCGGCAAGCGCCACGCGCTGCTTTTGGCCGCCCGAAAGCGCATGGGTCTCGTGGCGCTCAAAGCCCACCAGGCCCACGCCCTTCAGCGCCTCGCGTACGCGCTGCGCAATTTGCGCCGATGGCACGCCAAGGTTTTCGGGACCGAACGCAACGTCATCTTCGACAAGCGTTGCCACCAGCTGGTCGTCGGGATTCTGGAACACCATGCCTGCGGTCGAACGAATGTCGTAGACCAGCTCGGGATCGGACGCATCCATACCGTTGATACGTACCGTGCCCGCATCGGGCTGCAGCAGCGCATTCAGATGCTTGGCAAACGTCGACTTGCCCGACCCATTGCCACCGAGGATGCAGAAAAACTCCCCGTCCTCGATGTTCAGATCGATGCCGTCGAGTGCCGACACGGCACCGTCATAGCTAAAGGAAACGCCCCGACACTCAATCATGCGCGGCCTTTGACCTGGTCCTTTTTAGGCGTGATGAGGTTGGAGACTGCTTTATACACCGCTAGCGTCAACACCGAGTTAAGCACGGTCTTGATAAGGTTGAACGGCAGCACGGCAGGAATCATAAGCGGGGCGATCACATCGACCGAGCCATACCAGAACCATACGCCAATGGTAAGGTTTGCGACCATAGACAACGCCGTAGCGGCAATGACGCCGAGCACCAGACCAATCACGGCACCCTTATAGGTATGCATCTTCTGGTAGACGATAGCCGCGGGCAGAATATAACCCAGCGTAGCCACCAGGTTCATAAGCGCACCGACCCAGTCACCCGTGGTGAGCGCATGGATAACGATCGCCATGGCGGCAACAGCAGTGCCGGCGCCGGGGCCATACGCAAAACCGCACACCATCGCCGGTACCAGCGACGGGTCATACGTCAAAAACGGCGCCGAAGGAAGGATGGGCAGCTGCACATACATAAACAGGGCGCCCAAGGCGCACATCAGCGCCATGGTAACGAGCTGTTTGGTGCTCCACCTATTCGTGTTCTCAAAATGGATATGCTGCGACTGTTCAGACATAAGATCACCTGCCTCTTTCATCCGGACTCTAACCGTTGGTACTGGGATCTCACCAGTTCAGCCGGCATGCGAACCAACGCACACACGGGTCGCGGACTCATCGGCTCGGTCGCAGACGCCTCGCCTACGCCACGGCACCCCTTTGGCACCGCCCGATTTACCGCCAGTGGGGAATTTCACCCCGCCCTGAAACAGCAATTGCAAGTGTAGCACGAGCAATCGTTCGTGCAAGTATGCCAAGGGTAATTTGTGGCGGGGATCAGTTGCCGCAGCAGCCGCGTTCCCCACCCATCCCAAAGTAGCGCGCCTTTCGCGGCAAAGCCGCGAAACAGCGACCGGGACACGTATTCCCAACAACCAAGTCCTCCGCCCACGCCGACCTCAAGGCCGTAAACGCAGGGAATCCGGGGGCGTGACGGGGTTTCTCTCCGGAACATTCCGCAGGACGCAAAGAGGCTCCGCAGCGCGAAGCGCGATGCGGAGCCTCTTTGCATGTCCGAGGACGTTCCGGAGAGAAGCCCCCGTCACGCCCCCGGATTCCCGGTGGGAGTTCTAGACCTTGTCGGCCTTAGTACATACCGCCGCCCTGCTGACCAGCGGTAGCAGCAGCGATAGCGTCCTCAAGCTGAGTGTTCTTGGGCACATCGGAGACGGTGGCCTCGGTGATGAGAATCAGGCTGGCGACAGAAGCAGCGTTCTGCAGGGTGACGCGGCTGACCTTGACGGGGTCGAGGACGCCCATCTCGATCATGTCGCCCCACTCGCCGTTGGCAGAGTTGAGACCCTGGCCGGCGGGCAGCTCGGCAACCTTGTCGACCACGACAGCGCCCTCAAAACCAGCGTTCTTGGCGATGGTAGCGACCGGAGCAGTCAGAGCCTTCTTGACGATGTCGACGCCGATCTTCTCCTCAGGGTCGTCAAGCTCAACGGCGTCGAGTGCAGGAGCAGCGTCCATGAAGGCGACGCCGCCACCGGCGACAATGCCCTCCTCGACAGCAGCGCGGGTAGCCTGCAGGGCATCCTCAACGCGGTGCTTGATCTCCTTGAGCTCGGACTCGGTAGCAGCGCCGACCTTGATGACGGCAACGCCACCGGAGAGCTTGGCCAGGCGCTCCTGGAGCTTCTCACGGTCGAAGTCAGAGGTGGTGTTCTCCATCTCGCCCTTGATCTGAGCGATGCGGGCGTCGATGGCCTCCTTGGAGCCAGCGCCGCCGACGACGACGGTGTTGTCCTTGGAGATGGTGACGGACTTAGCGGTACCGAGCATATCGGCGGTGATGTCAGCGACCTTCACGCCCAGCTCGTCCAGAGCAGCCTGGCCACCGGTGAGGACGGCGATGTCCTCCAGGATGCGCTTGCGGCGATCGCCGTAGCCCGGGGCCTTGACGGCGCAGACGTTGAGGGCGCCACGGATCTTGTTGAGGACGAGGGTCGGCAGAGCCTCGCCATCGATGTCCTCAGCGATGATGAGCAGGCCACGGCCAGCGCGCTGGACAGCCTCGAGAACAGGCATGATGTCCTGGACGCTGGAGATCTTCTGGTCGGTGATGAGGATGTACGGATCCTTCATCACGGCCTCCATGCGGTCGTTATCCGTGACGAAGTAAGCGGAGACATAGCCCTTGTCGAACTGCATGCCCTCGACGGTGTCGATGGTGATGTCGAACGTCTGGGAATCCTCGACGGTGATGACGCCGTCCTTGCCCACGACCTCCATGGCCTCGGCGATCTTCTCGCCGACCTCGGGGTCACCGGCGGAGATGGTACCGACGGAAGCAATCTGCTCCTTGGTCTCGACCGGCTTGGCCTGCTTCTTCATCTCGGTGACGGCGGCGTTGACGGCCTTGTCGATGCCGCGACGGATGGCCAGCGGGTTGGCGCCAGCGGCGACGTTGCGCAGACCGTCGTTGACGATGGCTTGAGCGAGCAGGGTTGCGGTGGTGGTGCCGTCACCCACGGTGTCGTTGGTCTTGGTGGCGACCTCCTTCACCAGCTGAGCGCCCATGTTCTCGATGTTGTCCTCGAGCTCGATCTCCTTGGCGACAGAAACGCCGTCGTTGGTGATGGTCGGAGCACCGAACGTGCGCTGCAGCGCAACGTAGCGGCCCTTGGGGCCCATGGTGACGGTAACGGCGTCGGCCAGAGTGTTGACGCCCTTGGCAAGCTTAGCGCGGGCATCGGTGTTGAACGTAATGTTCTTTGCCATGGTAGGTAATCCTCCAAAAGAAATGTGACTCGCGTCGCCGCTTCCGAGTCCTATGCGGCGGGCGCGTTCAAAGACGAATCAGAGATTCTGACGAGACTAGGCCTCGACGACAGCGTAGATGTCGTCGGCGCGCATCAGCAGATACTTCTCGCCGTCGACCTTGACCTCGTTGCCACCGAACTTACCGTAGATGACAACGTCACCGACCTTGACGTCCATGGGGATGCGCTCACCCTTGTCGTTGACCTTGCCGGCGCCAACGGCAACGATGGTGCCGCGCTGCGGCTTCTCCTGGGCGTTGCTGGCGATATACAGACCAGAAGCGGTCTTCTGCTCGGCCTCGTCGGGCTTGACCAGAACACGATCTGCAAGCGGCTTCAAAGACGACATGCTTGTCTCCTCCTTTTTGGGCCGCGTGGTTATGCCACGCGAATTAACCCTTTTTGTTTGCGTACGCGTTGAATGGTACCCACGAATGGCGGGTTATACAACACGGAGTCAAAAAATCTTATTTTTTGACACTTAGATTTTCTGAATGCCGGGGGATAACTTAGCGATGCCTCCCGTGTGGCTCCGGAGGGGCGGGGCATAAGGTTTCCTGCTCGGGCAGTCCTGCTCGCACGAAGGCCACATTAAGTGGCCTTCGGCTCGTGCGGAACTCGCGATAAACCTTATGCCCCGCCCCTCCGGAGCCACACGGGAGGCAGGTTAACTAATTCGGGCCCGGCATTCAGAAAAGTCAGTGCAGCAAAATGGCGATGCGGATAGCGACATGTGCATGGTTTTCGCTGCGCGCACGGGTCCCCTGGGGAGCACCGTGCATTTTTGGGAGTATTCAGCAGACTAGGACGGCTGCATACGTGCCGGACACACCATATTGGTCCCAAGGACGCCTTCGGCCGGCGATTTTGGTCGGCAGGCAAACCCCGTCAGGACAGAAAGGCATGCCTCACGCCGCACCGGAGCACAAAATGACGTCAATCTCCGTAACGTTACTCGGCCGCAGCGGCACCGGCAGAGCTCGCGGTGCTGAATACTCCGTTTTTTGCACGGCCCAGGCGGGGGTACATCAGGGCCAGAAAGAACATCCCGGCCTTTTTATGCAATCTGTAATGTGAAGTATGCAAAACACATGAGGTTGCACTGCTGATGTCCAAATTGAACGCACGGAGCAGCAGCACCTCAACCCCGCGCCCAAATCCAACAGAGCAGGGACGCTCATGGCGGATCCCCACCGAAACGCAAACGTGGCTCGAGCGCCATCCCAAAATAAGCTGCCCGAGCCGCGTTTAACGGTAAGACATGATTACTTAGCGCTCGTAGATCAGGTTGCCGGCTAGGTAGGTGGCTTGGACTTTGGTGGCTTGGAGTTCTTGGGGGTCGATGGTGAGTGGGTTTTGGTCCAGGACTACCAGGTCGGCGTATTTGCCGGGTTCCAGGCTGCCGAGGTTTTGCTCGTCGCCTGCCGCGTAGGCGCTGCCCAGGGTGTAGTTGCGCAGGGCCGTTGCCGCATCGATGCGCTCACTCGGCAGCCAGCCGCCCTCGGGCCAGTGGCTGCGGGGGTCTTGGCGGGTGATAGCCGTGTAGAGCACGTTCATGCTGGTAACAGGCGTGATGGGGCTGTCGGTACCGAAGGCTTGGCGAATGCCGCGCTGCTTATAGGTTGCAAACGGCCACATGATGCGGCTGCGCTCCATGCCCAAATCGCGCTCGGGGCCGCCCGGGTCGAGCGTAATGTGACAGGGCTGGCTCGAGGCAATCACGTTGAGCTTGCGCAGGCGATCGATGTCCTGGGGCAGGAGATTCTCCAGATGCTCAAGCGTATTATGGCCGTGTTGGGGCAGGCCGTAGAGCTCTGCCGCCTCCTCAAAGATATCGAGCGCGGCATGGATGGCACCGTCGCCGATGACGTGGATGCGCACGGTGTGGCCGCGCTCCGCGGCCGCCAGAACTAGCTTGCGCATGCGCTCGGCGGGAACCGTCAGACGGCCCTGGTCGCCCGGGAAGCGCGGATTGGTATAGGGCTCGGTGAGATACGCCGTGTGTTCGCTCGACACGCCGTCGAAGAACTGCTTAAAGCCCGGTGCCGAGAGCAGCGCGTTGTTCGCGTAGCGGGTCTGCAGTTCTTCTAAGCGCGATTGGTCATCCAGCAACGTGGGGAACAGATGGGCTCGGATGCCCAGCTTGCCGGCTGCCTGTAGCTTGTCGTAGACATCATCGCGGATAAAATCGCAGCCCGGCATGGGCATGAGCGACATGTCGCAAATCGAGGTAATGCCTTGCTCGGCCATGCGTTTCATTTGGTCGGCATACGCGCTCGCGATACGGTCCTCACCCAGCCACTCAAGACAGCGCGGCAGCAGCTGCATGGCCGCAGCCTCATGAGCAATACCCGTGAGCTCGCCATTTGCATCTTTGTCGTAGCTGCCACCCGCCGGCGGCTCGCTGTCACGCGTCACGCCGAGTGCCTCGAGCGCGCGGCTGTTGAGCCACAACGTATGCCCGTCGCCCGAGTACATAACACAGGGTCGATCAGGAAAAGCCGCATCGAGCGACGCCTTGGTTGGATGCTCGGGCGGGTCCCAACGGTAATCGCGCCAGCCCTGCGTCACAACCCAAGCGTCGTCGGGCAGGTCCTGGGAAAACTCGAGCGCATGTTGCACCAGCGCCGCCTCGGACGTGCCCATATCCATGAGCATGTACGGCGAGGAACCGACCGAGGTATGGAAGAAATGCAGATGAGCATCGTGGAAACCGGGGCAGACAAACTGCTCGCCGTAGTCGATAACCAACGTGGCGGCAGGAGCGGCGGCAATCACGTCATCGGGCGCACCGACTGCGACGATACGGTCGCCTGCGATGGCAATCGCCAGCTCGCGGGCGGTATCGATACCGTCTTGCGCGTTAAAGACGTTCTTGGAGCGGATAATCCGATCGATATGTTGCATGGGCATCCCCATCTCTGGCAGGAAATTCAACACCCCCGAGTGTACTCCCCCGCCCTTGTAACAAAACCCCAAGCGGCAAACGGCAACTTTACCAGCCCTAGCGGCAGGTGGCATACTGGAGAGAGCCTGTACGATTTTGCGATCAACCCAGCAAGGAGCAAATCGACCATGACGAAGACCAAGGCACAGCAGATTATGGCGGCGACCGAGGCTCGCGCGGCTGACGACGTCACCGCAGCCATCAAAGATATCGCTACCGAGTTTGAACCCTATATCATCAAGCAGCGCCGGCACTTCCATAAGCACCCGGAGCTGAGCCTTGCCGAGGAGCGCACGACCTCCGACATCGCCAACCAGCTCGACGCCATGAATATCCCCTACGAGCGTCCGCTCAAGACCGGCTTGGTGGCAACGCTTCGCGGTACCGCGTCGGATGCCTACCACGAGGACGGCACGCCGCGCCGCCGCATCCTGCTGCGCGCGGATATCGACGCCCTGCCCGTCACCGAGCAGACCGGCGAGGAGTTTGCCAGCGTCAACGAGGGCTGCATGCACGCCTGCGGCCACGACTGCCACATCGCCATGATGCTCGGCACGCTGCAGATCCTGCGCCATATGACCGACGACATCCACGGCGAAGTCCGCATCGTCTTCCAGCCCAGTGAGGAAAACGGCCAGGGCGCCAAACTCATGATCGGCACGGGCGTGCTCGACGGCGTCGATGGCGCCTACGCCGCGCACATCTGGAGTGAGGTCGACGCCGGCACCGTGAGCTGCGAGCCCGGACCGCGCATGGCCAATACCGACTGGTTCCGCATCGACGTCCGCGGCACCTCGTGCCACGGCGCCATGCCCCAGCGCGGTCACGACGCCGTTATGGTTGCCGCCGAGATCGTCAACGCTCTGCAGACCATCGTTTCGCGCGAGATCAGTCCCTACGAGCCGGCCGTCATTACCGTCGGCGAGCTGCACGGCGGCACCGCGCGCAACGTTATCGCCGGCACGGCCTACCTCGCCGGCACGGTGCGCACCTACGGAGATTCGACCCACGAGGAAATGCCGGAGCTCATGCGCCGCATCGTGGAGCATACCGCGGCCGCCTTGGGCGCCGAGGCAGAGCTCACCGACTACACCATCGCCAATTACAAGGTCGAAAACGATGCCGCCTCGAGCGAGCGCTGCCGCCAGGCAGTAATCAAATGCCTGGGCCCCACCGGCCAAGGCCATTATCGCGGCACACTCTCGGGTGAGGATTTTTCGGAGTACCTGCGCCGCGTACCGGGCGTGCTCGCCTTTGTTGGCACGCGCAACCCCCAGATTGGCGCCACGTACGCCCAACATTCTTGCTTCTACAAGATTGACGAGTCGGTACTGGCCAAGGGCTCCATGGTGGCCGCCCAATATGCCATCGACTTTTTGGCCGAGCCCACACAAGAAGAGCTCGACGGCCCCACGATTGCCGCGGTCGCCGAGACCAATCCCGACCTGGCAGCCAAACTGCGCTCTGCCAAGGCCACGGCCGCCGAGGCCCGCGACGCCATGCACGATGCCCGCACCGCCCGACACGCCGCAATCAAGGGCATCCACGACGCTCGCGCCGCCGCCCGCCGCGAGGAGAAGCACGACGAGTAGTCGATCCACGACCATCTCGCAGTCATAGCCACATCGCGATATCAAAGCGGGGGCGGACGTTTCGACGCGTCCGCCCCCGCTTATTTGTCAAGCGCTATTTCTACCGTTTCTACCCCGTCCCCAAATGGCAGGTGGCAGGGTTACTCGTCCTGCGGGTCCTCGTCGGAGCTTGGCGCGGGGTCGGGCTCAGGCGCAGGCTCGGGCTCCGGTTCCGACATGGGCGCGGGGTCGGGCTCAGGCACGGGCACGGGCGCGGGCACAGGCTCAGGCTCAGGCACGGGCTCGGGCTCGGGCTCGGGCGCAGGCGCCGGCGCCGCAGCGGAATCGGATACGGGCGCTGCGTCGGTGCTAAAACCAGCCGGAGCAGACTTCTTCTCAAACGGCAGCACAAAGGTCAGGACGTCATCCTTATCCTCATCAGCCCATTCAGCTGCATAACGCGCTACCCAATAGCCAACGGCACGATGCTTGAGCATCTTGCCAAAGACCGTAAGGAATACCGTGACAAACGCCGTCAGCACCAAGAACAATACGAGCGTGATGCCACCGCCGGTAACAAGCGCCTCAATAGCCGAAGGACGGTAGTAGTAGCTATACATACCGACAGAGGCAATGGCGCCGAAGATGAGCGTCAGGATCCATGTGACAACGTTGGCGACCAGACCCGTCAAAAACTCGGGAAGGAACGAAGCGCAGAACAGCTTGGTCTTGTTGTGCTTAAACGCCGCCCAGACCTTGTCGAGCGAAAACGCGCTCTCGACACGACCGGTCACCGCAAAGTGCATCACGGCAATGTCGGCGAACATCTTAAAGAAGACCCCCAAGACCGCCGTGGCAATCATAGCCAGGACAAGCAGGCCAAGCGAGCCAAACAGCGCTGCCTCGAGTGCATAGGAGCCGTAATACGAATACGAGCCCGCGGCGCCAATTACCACGCTCTCCACCAGCGAAAGCACTACACCGATAACGGGAATGGCAGCGATAACCTCGAGCACGACCGAGATAACGCTCGAAAAGACTCCGAGGCCAAACGACGTGGAACGCATGAGTGGACGGTCCATGCCGTCATCGACCTTGAGCGAAAGATCACGGCCCCACTCGATACCAAAGCCGGAACCGCACACGCTCGCAATGCAAGCTGCCAAAAAGCCGATGGCAGCCGCAATGCCGCCAATAACGGGAATGAACAGCACGAGCACTGACACGACACAGATGAGCGCCGGCAAAAAGGCGATCTGGCACACGCGCTGCAGCACGCCCGGCGTCTTGGTCATGTCCTCAAACGCCTGAGCCACACAGCCCTTGGACGCATTCGCCACGGGCGGTTGCGGAACAAACTGCTGGGGCTGACCCTGAGGGGCAGAGGCTGCGGCACCGGCATTGGGGGCACCACACGCACCACAGAACTTATCGTTGTCGCCCATGGGGGCACCACACTGCGAACAGAACATCGAGATCATCCCTTCGTATCTTGAGCGAATCATCTGGATCGCAAACGATGTCTTTGGCATCATTATCACCCAATGTGGGGACAAATACTCCAACATGACGCATTTGCAATGCGCAGGGCGCTATTCGATTGTTTGATGAGCTCGACCGCGTTAGTTCGTTCCGCGGAAACCCTTGCCGACGATCTCGGAGCTGTCGACAATCGTGATAAAGGCACCCGGATCGATCTCGCGCGCGTAGCGACGCAGTTGCACGGCCTCGCGACGACTCAGCACGCTCATAATCACCGTCACGCACTTGCCCGAGAAAGCACCGTAGCCGCGGCTGATAGTCGCCGTACGGTTGAGATGCTTGACGATAAACTCCTCGACTTTAAGGGGCTCGGAGCAAATGACCGTGCAGACTTTACGCAGGTGGATGCTCTCGATGGCTTTGTCGACCACAAGCGTCTTGGCAAACAGGCCGAGCACGCAATACAGACCGACGCGCGGGCCGTACAAGAAGGCCGCGATGGTCACGATGCCGATATCGACCAGCAGCAGCGCACGGCCGATCTCAAGCGTCGTGCGGCGTTTGAGAATCATGGCGAGGATGTCCGTGCCGCCCGTCGAGGCACCAATATCAAAGACGATGGCGCTGCCGAGCGCCGGCAGAATCACGGCAAAGCACAGGTCGAGCCACATATCGCCCGTCATCGAGACATCGGTCGGAATAAAGAGCTCAAACAGCGAAACATAGGCGGACAGCGCAAACGAGGCAAAGACACTCCACAGGATTGCCTTGCGCTCCAAAAAGATAAAGCCCAGAACGACCAGGACCGCATTGATAATCCACATAAAGACGCCGACGGGCAGGGTCGGGAACAGCGTGGACAGAATGACCGACACGCCCGAGGTGCCGCCAAAAGCAAAGTGATTAGGGGTTTTAAACGCGACGATGGCAAAGGCCGTGAGGATCAGGCCCAAATTGAGCTCGGCAAAAAAGCGCGGAAAGCCCGGCTCCTGGCTGCGCTTGCGACCAGCGCGCTCGCCCCGCTCGATAACATCGCGATCGACCACGCGCTCCATCGGCACTACGGGAGGACGATGCACCTCCTCGGCAGCACGCGACGCCGCCTCTGCCGCAGCGGCCTCAATTGCCCATGCCTTGCTTTCTGTTTCGTGCTCGTCGGCCATTACGGCAACCCCTCGTTAACAATTTGGAAACAATGCGCCCATTAGAGTAACGCGGAACGTGGGGATTGCAACCCCTAGTTAGACGAGCGGTATGACTACATCGGGAGCGTACAAAAACGGCCGGCCACGCTTTTGCTTGCGCGGTCGGCCGTTTAACGTTTTCGCAGATAAAACCTGCCAAAACAAACCTGTCCCTTTTTGGAAGGTTATTCGTGCTGGCTGGTACGGTGCTCGTACTCCTCGGGAGTGATGACATCCTCGATGCGCAGGTTGACGCCTGCCACCTCAAGGCCGGTCATCGCGGCAAGACGCTCGGTGACGCGCGCCTTAACGTCGTCAAAGATCGCAGGCGCATAGGCGCCGTACTCGATGATGACCGAGATGTTGACGACCACGCGGTTGTCGTCGGTGACCTCGACCGTCACGCCCTTGGTCAGGTTCTCGGCACCAAACTGCTCCTGCACAAAGTGCATGAGGTTACCCTTCATGCCCAGAACGTGCGGCACCTCGCGGGTGGCCATGGCGACGATTTTCTCGATCACGCCGTTGGAATAGGTCAGCGAGTCCTCGGACTCGTCTGCTTCCTCGTCGTCCTCATCCGTATCGGACTCGGCCTCGACGAGAGCCTCGTCCTCGAGCGTCACATCCTCAGCTTCGGCGACGACCGCCTCGTTCTCCTCGAGCTCGGTATCGGCTACATCGACCTTCGTATTAAAAGCCATGGTTCCTCCTTATGCCTGCCGCGGATGCGACAGTCGAATACATATTAGCGGCCGCTAAACAAACGGCCGAAGAAGTTGACGATCCCGTTCTCGCCGTCGCGAATTTGGCCGATCACAGCGCCGATCAGCACGAAGAATGCAATGACGAGCGTGTCCCATAGGCCCAACGTGAGCACCAACACGGCGAGGATAAAGCCGGCGACGGCGCCGAGTGTGGTGTTGGGATGACGCACCGCATAGCTCCAGATGGCAGCGCCCGTACCCTTGATGAGACCCACAGCCTCGTCAAAATCCGCGGCTGCCGCTTCTTGTAACTCGGTTGCCTCTGCTTTGGAATCAACAGGTTCGCTCGCCGGCGTGGCGCTCTGGTCAATCGTCAGGCGCGGCGTACGAGCGGTCTTATCTTGATTGGTATCACTCACCGGAAACCTCCACGGTCTGGACGGTAGTCTTGGACGGCAAAAAACGGACACGCGCGGTCGT
Source organism: Collinsella sp. OF02-10 (assembly GCF_003463445.1). Lineage (NCBI taxonomy): Bacteria > Bacillati > Actinomycetota > Coriobacteriia > Coriobacteriales > Coriobacteriaceae > Collinsella > Collinsella sp. OF02-10. The sequence continues at coordinate 12,226 of NZ_QSCW01000002.1, read as the reverse complement.
ACCCGGCGTGCCGAGCATGGTGCCGCAAGCTTCCTCGATGCGCTGCTGCATCGCGGTAGCCAGAGATGTCACGTCCTTATCGTCAAGCGCGATAGCCTCGACCTTAAAACGGACGTGCGAATCGTCGGAGCCTTGGACGCGGGCCTCGACATGCTCGACCATCACGCGGTCGTCACGCTCGGCAGCAGCCCTGGCGCACGAAGAAAGCGCCGCAAGGGTAACCTCGATATTGCGCTCCCCCGCCGGATGCACGCAGGACGGTTCGCGACGGGCGAACATCAGGCGGAAAAAGCTCAGCAGTACGCCGATCGCCACGACGCCGGCGCACACCGTCACGACGATGCGCGGCATGGGGTCGCGCATCAGCAGCATAAAGCGATACGTATACGGCCCCCAAAACTGGCAGACAAGCGTACCCAGCGCCACGATGGTGGCGGCAAGATACACGATCGCTAGGGCTCGTTTGAGTACGCGCACGCGGCGCTCCTTTCAAATCTCGGCTCTCGAAATGCAGAACGGTTCGCATCATTATAAAAGAGCCGGGTCCGGTGCTCTACGCACGCGGATCCGGCTCATCTATTCCACGAGGCTTGCATGCTCGCTTCATTATGCCCAGATATGCACGGCTCAATCCGTGCTGGCGCTACTCCTCCTCGAGGGCAGCGATGACCTCGTCGGTCATGTCCATGGTGCTGTAGACGTCCTGGACGTCGTCGAGCTCCTCAAGACGGTCGATGAGGCGCTGAACCTTCTTGGCGTCGGCGCCGGAGACCTCGGTCGGGGTAGTCGGGACCATGGTGGTCTCGGAGCCCTTGACCTGGACGCCCTGCTCCTCGAGCGCCTTGGAGACAGCCATGACGTCGTTGGCAGCAGTCCAGACGATCCACTCCTCGCCGGCATCCTCGTAGTCCTCGCCACCGGCCTCGGCGATGGCCATCATGAACTCATCCTCGTCACCGGCAGCACCGTTGGCGATCATGGTCTCCTTCTTGGCGTTCTCGTCCAGGATCTCCTTGGCGACGACGATCTGGCCCTTGCGCTCAAACTGGAAGGCGACGGAGCCGGAGGTGCCCAGGTTGCCACCAGCGTGGGAGAAGGCGGAACGGACATCAGCGGCGGTACGGTTGCGGTTGTCGGTCAGGCAGTCGACGTAGACGGCGACACCGGCGGGACCGTAGCCCTCGTACACGATGTTCTCGTAGACGGCGGCGTCAGCACCCGAACCAAAAGCCTTGTCGATAGCGGACTTGATCTTGTCCTTAGGCATGGACTGAGCCTTGGCCTTGGCAACGGCAGCGGCGAGGCTGGCGTTGTTCTCGGGCAGCGGGTCACCGCCGAGACGGGCAGCAACGGTGATGTTGCGGCTGAGCTTGGAGAAGAGGGCGGAACGCTTGGCGTCCTGCGCGCCCTTACGATGCTTGGTTGTGGCCCACTTAGAGTGTCCGGACATACGTGTCTCCTATCGGTTTCGACCTAAAGCCCAGCGCAGATGCTCGGGCAATATAAACAAACGTCGTTATGATATACCTACTGGCCTGCAAGATAAACCCCAAAATGAAGGCGTCGTGATGATGGCCCCTTTGGTGCAGCAAAGAAACCTGACCCCAATGCACCAGGTTAGAACCAGAGGAAGTCACTGCGGGTGACGGTGGCGCCGATGGCGAAGGGCATGCAGGCGATGACCGGATACAGGTAGCGCATGTAGGTCGAGCCGTTGCACGGACCAATCAGGCACACGGCGAGCACGCCCAACAGCGGCACCCAGATCGCCAGCGCACGCCATGAATGACGACGCAGCAGGTAGACCACCACGGCGATCATAATCCACACATAGGTGGCCGAGCTCATGGTGAGCGAAATAAACGGGATGCGCTGCACCGCCACACGGTACAGATTGATCAGGTGGTCGCACCAGCGCACCACGTTGCTGTCAACCGGATGGAAGTCGAAGTACTTGAGGTTGTCGGGACGCGCCATGATCTCGGCACTACGCGCCGTGCTGTAGACCCAGGCATCGCGCGCGCTCGGATAAAAGTAGCCGTAATAGTTATTGATGAGCGCCGAGATAAAGCACTCGGGATCCTTTTTGAACATCTGCGCCCAGACCTCAAAATAGGCCTTGATGTCCTCCTGCGAGGCGTACTCGTTAAAGCAGTTCTTGACGGCATCCGACTTATCCGGGTTGTAACGGCGGCCCAGATTCTCGTACTTGAGCACCCGGTCGATCACGGCGCGCTCCTCGTCGGTCACCAAGCCGTCGCAAGGAGCCTCCACGATGGTGCCGTCCTCCTTTACCGTGGGGTTGACGCCCGAGTTGAGGCCGTCGTGCTTTTGGACGAAACGAGCCGTCTGTTGGAACGGAATCGAGAGGATTTCGCGCTTGGAACCAGGCGTGATGTCGTGCGCCGGCATAAAGACCTTGGTGAAGTACATATTAGAGGCAAGGCAGAGTGCGAGCACCGCGAGGACGCCAACCCAGCGGAAGCGCGGCGTGGCGCATGAGACCGCGGTGCCCGTCTGCTTAGCCGCACGACGGGCGACATGTACATCCCATGCGCAAAACGCCGCCGCAATCACGCAGGCCGCCAACGGAAAGACCAGACCGCCATTGCGCAAAAACGTGGAACCCATGGCAGCCAGCGCAAGCAACAGCCAGTCGTGGCGCGCAAAGAGCACGGGCCTCTGTTCGCCCGCACGCTCAGCATTGGCATCACGACGGGGCAAGCCACATGCCACGAGCTTGACGGTCTGTACCAGCAGCACCAAAAACGCGTCGGCAAAGAGCACGTCTTTGGTGAGCAACGCCGCGTAGTTAGAGAACATCGGCATAAACGCAAAGAACAGCAGGATCGCACCGCGAACCGGCAGGCTCACGCCCAGTTTGCGCAGCGACGAAATGGAATAGGCCATGCAGGCAGCCGTGATGACAAATTGAGCGCAGGTATAGATGATGAGGCCCGCGTTAGCGCTGTTGAACAGCGAAAGCCCCAGTTGAACGCACGAGCCGATAATGGCCGTGTGCACTACGGGATGATGCCCGTTGAGCAGCACGTTGGGGTTGAGTAGGCGCAGGTAGTCGCTCGTGCCGTTGGGATAGTTGAACCACTGGCGAATCTGCGCACCCGTATCTCCCATAAAAAGGCCGGGCAGCGAAGCGATGAGCGTGGGCGCCCAGGCGATCATAAGCACCAGGAAGGGCCCGGCAAAGGGATGGACCGAGAGCACGGCGTGAGCCACACGCCATATGCGGCCAAAGTGCGCCTCGGAAAACGGGATGCGTCGGGAGCTCAGCCAATCCAGACACTCAAAAGCCAGATAGAAGGCCACAATCGCTAGGAGCATCCAGCCCGCGCCGCCAATCCAGGCGCAGATGATGCGGGCCTTGTCGCCAAGAACAATCTCGGCCGAGTCGGTGAGGTCGTAGCTGCGGCCGAACACCATGCAGATGGCGAAAAACAGCGACGGCAGAATGATCGATGGACGCCAGGTGTCGCCACGGCCAAAGAACACGTAGCGTAACGGCAGCGTGAGCAGGCAGGCAAGCGCAAGCAGCATGACCGCGTCGGTATGGCCGGCAAACGAGAGGAGCACCTCGTAGCACACGTACAGCACGCCCGAGGCTTTGGGGTCAATCGCCAAGACTGCGTTGCTCGACACCGGGGCGGGATCGATGGAAAACGCCGTGGTCGCCAACAGCGCGAGCAGAAATGCGATGAGCGTCTGCTTGGCGGGGTAGCGCTTAAACCAGACGATGCGGGCCGCGTCGCGCGCAGCCGTTGTAGAGAGATCGGAATCCTTCACAGTCCGAAAGCCTTTCTAGAAACCTGCCAAAAAGGGACAGGTTTATTTTGGCAGGTTTTATCTGGGGAAACGTTACGGTTCTGTCATCATTGCCCAGCAAACCACCACAAAGGTGCCTGCCCCCTTTGTGGTCGTATGTGGTGGTTAAGCGTCGAGGTAGATGCGCTGGGGGCGATTGCGGTGTCGGGCGAAGATGATGAGCGCCAGGCCCGCAATAACGAGCGGAAGGCTCAGCAGCTGACCCATCGTGATGACGCCGCCCAGCAGATAACCCAGCTGGGCATCGGGCACGCGCACGAACTCGACGAGGAAGCGGACGATGCCGTAACCCATCACAAACACGCCCATAAACGTGCCCTGGGGCAGCAGCGGCTTTTTGCGGCTGAGCACCTGCAGGATGCAGAAGAGCACAATGCCCTCAAGAAATGCCTCGTAGAGTTGGGAGGGGTGACGCGGCATATCGCCCGCAGTCCCGCCAAAGACCACACCCCAGGGCAGATCGGTCGGCTTGCCCCACAGCTCGCCGTTGACAAAGTTGGCGCAGCGTCCCAGGCACAGGGCCAGCGGAGCGCCAATGACGGCAAGATCGGCCAACGTCCATGCGTCGAGTTTATACATGCGGCACACGATGATGCCGCCGATAATGCCGCCCACCAAACCGCCATGGAAGCTCATGCCGCCCTCGTTGGTGGCAAAGATCTCGAGCGGATGCGCCCAGTAGTAGCCGTCGCCGTAAAAGATGACGTAGAACAGACGGGCGCCAATGATAAGGCCAAAGACCACGCCGACCACGACACTCGTCAGGTCGTCAATCGTGATGTTAAAGCCCCAGCGACGCTGCGTGCGGTACATGACGACCGCCGTGAGCAGGGCGCCGACCACATAGGCCAAGCCGTACCAGTAGATGGTGATGGGCCCCGCCGAAATGGCGACGGGATCAAGCATATGGTAGAAGTCGTTGAGCATGTCGACCCTCCTACTCCCTACATACAAATGCGGCCGCGGGCCTTGCGCTCGCAGCCGCATATTTGGGCGTAACGTCTATGCGGAGTATGCCGTCCGCAACTTTCGCATCTTAGAACGGCGCGTACTCGTCGTACAGGTCGTCGGTCTCGCCGGAGGCATTGACCTGCTCGACACGGGTAACGCCGGGCACATGCTCCTTCAGGATGCGCTCAATACCCATGGACAGGGTCAGCGAGCTCATGGGGCAGCCGGCGCAAGCGCCCTGCAGCTCCAGCTTGACGACGCCTTCGTCGTCAACGCCCACATACTCCATATCGCCGCCGTCGGCCTGCAGGTTGGGGCGAATCTCTTCAAGAACCTTCTTAAGCAGCTCTTCGTTAACAGCCACAGGGGCTCCTTTCTCACAATAACGCGGGCGCGCCCGCGGACAGGGGCTATGTTACTACAGCCATGTACCCGCTCACGAGCCATCCATGCGCGCGGACACGACTTTCACGAGCAGCCAATTTGGGACGGGGCTCTTTTAGCTGCGTTCGTCGTCAGATAGTGACAACGCATATTACTGCCGAGCCTGTCCCCCGGTACCAATCTGGACATCGACGATAACCTGGCGGTAGCTAATACCGCAGGAGTCGAGAATGCGGCGGCTGATGCGGCCGTCGTCGGTGTCGGCGTACTTGTTGTCCAGGTAGACAACCTCGCCCACACCCACCTGCGCCAAAATCTTGGCGCAGTCGTGGCACGGGAACAGCGTGACGTAGACCGTGGAACCCTCGAGGTCCTTGAGCGAGCCACGGTAGTTGAGCACGGCGTTGGCCTCGGCATGGACCACGTAGTTGTGCTTGTCCTGCAGCGGATCGTCGCTCGTACCCCACGGGAAAAAGTCGTCGTTGAGCGCCGAGGGCGTACCGTTGTAGCCCACCGAAAGGATACGGTGGTTGGTGCTGGCGATGCACGCACCCACCTGCGTGTTGGGGTCCTTGCTGCGGCGCTGTGCGGCGATGGCCACGCTCATAAAGAACTCGTCCCAGCTAATGACGTCCAGGCGCTTGCCTGACGAAGTTTGATGAAGATCGTCCGACATGGCAGACACCTCCGTAATCGCAATAGTTTGACCCATTGTAGCAGGTGAAAGGTGGGGGCGTTTGTCCCACCGGCGCCCTCACTTTTACACGCGGCGGGGTTTTTGGTTGATGCGGTAGAGCTCGGCGAGACCCCGCAACGTCAGCGCGTCGTCGACCGTCAGACTGTGACCGACCAGCGACGCGAGCGCCTCGGCGTCGTCGCCGGTAATGACGATGGGCACGTCGCCCTCCCCCGCGGCCTTGGTCGCGCGCATCTCGGCGAGCACCATGTCGAGCATGCCGTCGATGCGGGCCACCTCGCCCAGAACCACGCCCGAACGCATGGCCTCGCGCGTGTTGCGGCCGATCACATGCGTGGGTGCCGAGGGCTCGACCTGCGGCAGACGCGCCGCAGCAGCCGAAAGCGAGCGGGCGCCAAGCGCCAGACCCGGCGCGATGACGCCGCCCACAAAGGTGCCGCGCGCGTCGATGACCTCGATATTGGTCGTGGTACCCAAGTCGATCACGATGCACGGAGAGCCGTAGACGGCACGGGCCGCCACGGCGTCGGCGATGCGGTCGGGGCCGATCTCGGCCGGGTCGTCGTAGCGGACGGGCATGCCGGTCTTGAGGCCCGGCCCCACGGTGAGCACGCGCCCCGTGCAGGTGCGAAAAAGTGCCGCCTTCCACGGACGCTCGAGCGCCGGCACCACGCAACTCAGGACTGCAGCTGCGGGAACGAGCGCGCCGGGCATGCCCGCATCGGCCGCCAGCGCGGCCATGACTTGAGCGAGACGCATACGCGCTTCGTCGGCCGTAATGCTCGACGGCGTCGTGATCTCGCACGTCGCAAGCGGGCATTCCTGTGCCGCGGCCGAATCCTCGGCAAACAGGCCAAAGCGAATGAACGTGTTGCCCACGTCGACCGTCAATATATATGCGCACCCATTAAGCATCGTCGGCGCTCCTTTCGTCTGTCCAGCAGTATATCGCCTACCTAAACCAGTCATCCCAAAATGACTGGCTTGCGGTTATACTGATGCGCGGCCGCGCGCGAGCTCACGCGGCGGCCCTTGGTAACCCGACTTCCCGCGCCGTATCCGTAACGGCGCTCCCGGGGGAAGCGGATATACGCAAAGGAGTTTTATATGAGCAATCCCTCGAACCGCGCTTCGATGCGCGGGCAACTCACGCTGCGCGGCGTCGTCATCGGCGTCCTTGGCTGCGTGATCATCACGGCAAGCTCGGCCTACACCGCCCTCAAGATGGGCGCACTCCCCTGGCCAATCGTCTTCGCTGCCGTCATCTCGCTGTTCTTCCTTAAGCTCATGGGCAACGCCAGCCTCAACGAGGCAAACGTCACCCACACCATCATGTCCGCGGGCGCCATGGTCGCCGGCGGTCTGGCGTTTACCATCCCGGGCGCCTGGATGCTGGGCTATGCCGACCAGATCAGCTGGCTCGACATGTTTATCGTGGCGCTCGCCGGCACCATCCTGGGCCTGCTGGCCACCGCGCTCATCCACCGTCACTTTATCGTGGACGCCGCGCTGGAGTTCCCCACCGGCAACGCCGCAGCTCAGACCTTGCGCGCGACCGAGGCCGGCGGCAAGACCGGCAAGCAGCTCTTTGGCTCCATGGCCATCGCCGGCATCTATAGCGTGCTGCGCGACGCCCTGGGCGTGGTGCCCAGCATGCTATGCACGCTCAACATCCCCGGCGTGACCTTTGGCATCTACAACTCGCCCATGCTGCTCTCCGTCGGCTTCCTCGTGGGCTTCGCCCCGGTCGCCTTCTGGTTTGCCGGCGCCCTGCTGGGCAACTTTGGCATCATCGTGGGCGGCACCGCTGCCGGTCTGTTCGATGTTGTGACCGCGCAGGGCATCGTCAAGTCCCTGGGCATGGGCCTCATGATGGGCTTTGGCGTCGCCGTCGTCCTCAAGGACATCCTGCCGCAGGTCGCCGGTATCGTCCGCGGCCTCGCCGCCGACAGCTCCACCGACACCGACGAGCAGTCGCTCATCTCGGGCTCCCTTAAGCTCGACGCCGGCATCATCGGCCTGGGCGCCGCCGCCATCGCCGTGATCATCGCCATCGCGCTCGACCTTGGTCCCGTCCCGGCCGTCATCGTGACGCTGTTCACCTTTGTCACTACCATCATGAGCGCACAGAGCTGCGGCCAGACGGGCATCGACCCCATGGAAATCTTTGGCCTCATCGTCATGCTCATCGTGGCCGCCTTCGCTCAGATCGCTCAGGTCAAGCTGTTCTTTATCGCCGGCATCGTGGCCGTGGCGTGCGGCCTTGCGGGCGACGTCATGAACGACTTTAAGGCCGGCGCCGTGCTGGGCACCAACCCGCGTGCGCAGTGGATCGGCCAGGCCATCGGCGGCATCGTGGGCGCCCTGGTCGCCGCAGCCGTCATGGTCGCGCTGGTTACCGCCTATGGTCCGGACGCCTTTGGTCCCGACAAGAGCTTCGTGGCCGCACAGGCAAGCGTGGTCGCCACCATGGTCTCGGGCATTCCGAGCGTGCCATGGTTTGCCGGCGGCTTTATCGCCGGCATCGTCATGTACTGGCTCGGCATTCCGGCCATGATGATCGGCCTGGGCGTGTACCTGCCGTTCTACATGTCACTCACGGCATTCCTGGGCTCCTGCGTCAAGCTCGCCTACGACAAGTGGTCCGCCCACCGCGACGCCACCGCTGGTCTTTCTGACGAGGAGAGGGCTGCCAAGGACGCCGCCTTCCAGGAGCAGGGCCTGGTTGTCGCCAGCGGCCTGCTCGGCGGCGAGTCCATCGTCGGCGTTATCCTAGCGTTTGTCTCCGTGGGCTTGAGCCTGCTGGGCTAAGTCGAGAAGCTGCTCGACAGCGACCATATTGCCTACGGCTTGCCCGGTCGGTAGCTTCTGCGGC
>NZ_QSCW01000002.1:0-3469 GCF_003463445.1 Collinsella sp. OF02-10 | reverse complement strand
TCGGTAGCTTCTGCGGCTGCCGACCGGGCTTTTTATACCAACGCAAAGAAAGGCCGGCGCGCTGCATTTAACAGCGCGGGGGCCTTATCGTTTGGCTAACGAGACGGTCCCGTTATGAATTGAAGTTCGTTGCAGAAACTACGCTCGAAACGCTACATCTGCTTGCGACGACGATCGCCGAGCGTCACACCCGCGGCAACGAGCGTAATGCCGCCGATGACGAAGACCTCACCTGCAAGCGCGGAGGTATCGCCCGTCTGAGCAAGTGCACCGTCCGTGGCCTTCTTCTTGGCGACAGGAGCCTTTGCGGCAGCCTGCGCAACCTGAGGCTTGGCCTGCGGCTCAGCCTTGGGATGATACTTGTCGTACTCGGCCTGCGCGGCAGCCAGGGCATCCTTGGCATCGCCAAGCTCGGCAAGCGCGGCGGCATAGGCGTCGTTGGCATCGGACAGCTTGGCATCGGCATCGCTCAGAGCAGTCTTGAGGCCAGCGGCGGCATCGACGGCGGCCTTATAGCGAGCGTAGGCAGCGTTCAGCTTAACCAGCTTCTCGTTGCCCGTCGTGCCCGCGGCAAGGGATGCCTTATGGTCGACAGCCTCAAGATCGGCCTTGAGTGCCTCATCGCTGGCAAGCTCGGCCTTGGCCTTGACGATCTCGAAGTTCGCATCGACGACGGCTTCGTTGGCGGCCTCGAGCTGCTTCTGGGCATCGGCGACACCGGCGACGGCAGCGTCATAGGCGGCCTTGGCGTCGTCGACCGCCTTCTGGGCACCGGCGAAGCGCTCGAAGGCCTTGTTTGCGGTGGCAAGCTCGTCCTCGGCGGCCTTGGCCTTCGCCTGTGCGTCGGACAGGGCCTGCTTCTTGGCATCAACTGCCTGCTTGGCGTCCGAAAGAGTGGTCGCGGCGTGCGTATCTGCGGCCCGAGCCTTGTCAACGCCAGCTTGGGCAGCGTCGTCGGCCTTCTTGGCATCGTCAAGCGTGCCCTGCTTGTTCGCAAGGTCCGTCTTGGCGGCATCGCACTTGGCGGTAAGGTCCTTGACCGAAGCCGTGGCGTTGCCATACGCCTCATTGGCCTGATCGGACTTTGCCTTGGCGGCATCGCGGGCGCTGCGAGCCTTCGCCTTGTGAGCAGCGGCATCGGCTGCCTTCGTCTTGCTGTCAGCAAGCGTGGCGTTTGCCTTATCGAGAGCTGCCTGGGCAGTAGCGGCCTCGCTCTTGGCGGCGTCGAGCTTGGTCTTGGGCGTCTTGACGTCGATACCCTTGAGTTTGGCTTCGGCGGCGTCGTATGCCGTCTTCGCGGCGGCGGTGCCGGACTTAGCCTTCTCGTACTCGCCCTTGGCGGTGTTCACGTTCGTGTCGGCCGCGGTATAGGCGTCGCGAGTGCTTTCTTGCTTATCCAATGCGTTAGAATAAGCCGTTCCAGCAGTCCCGAAGTTCTTCTGCGCCTCTGCCAGCTTATTCTGAAGCTGCTTCAGCTGTTCCTTCTGCTCCTGCGTGCCGCCTGCGTTGTATGCGGAATCGATGTAGTCGTTCAGGAGCTTCTTGAACTCGGAGACAGTGAAATCAGCCTGACTGTCAAAAGAGCTGTAATCGAAGATAGTTACCTCGGAATCGGTGTTCTTACCGCTACCAGTTGCGATGCCGATAGCCTTCGTGCCCGCATCGATGATGTTGAGATAGTGCCCACACTCATGGTAGATGCTTTTGTAGTGCTGCCAGATATAGGAGGAATCATATCGATGGTTTCCAAGGTCACTATTCTTCTCGACGTACTTATCGAATGCCTCTTTTTCCTGAGTGTAGAGACCGGTATATGGCCAGCCTAGGGTGTCCTCAGTCTCGCCGCCGGTATATGCACCGCCACCGCCAGCAAGATTTTCACCGTTATCCCAGTAGCAGTCCGAGTGTCCCCAGATGTTCGATGAATATGATGTATTAAGGGCGGCTGCCGCAGTCATGCGGAGGCTGACGCTGAGCGCCGACTGGCCGTTCGCCTTGCGGAGGTTGTTCTGGGTATCGAGATATGTCAGGGCGTTGCGCATCTGCTTCAAGGAAAGCGGGTTGGTGTCGCGAGACATGTCCTGATCGACGTACTGGTCATACCATTCGGCCTTGTCATCAGCACCGGTCAGCATCGACACGGCATCTTGGGCATTCTTTTTCTGCGTTGCCGTGAACTGGCTGCCGCCGATGATGTAGTTCATGAAGCCGAACATACCCTGGCTGATGACATTCTGGTCTACGGTCATGTTCGACTTGAGGTCGGCAATCTGCTGGTTAAGCTTGTCGACCTCGGCGTTTGCGGCGTCGTATGCATTGTGCGCGTCGGTTACTTCAGCACGAGCCTGATCGAACTCGTTGCTCTTCTGCTGACGAACCTCGACGAGTCGGTCGTACTCCGCCTTCTTGTCGGCCTCGGTCTGCTGCGCCTTCTCGTATGCGGCCTTGGCGGCGTCGCGCTCGCTGGCGGCGGCGTTGTACTCCTTGTTTGCCGCATCGTATGCAGACTGGGCAGATGCCACAGCAGCGTTGGCGGCGTTGGCCTTCTCCTGCGCGGCGGTGACGGTAGTCTGCGCAGCCTGCAGGTTCGCCTGTGCGGTGGCGTCTGCAGTCGTCGCGGCATCGAGCGCGGCCTGCGCGGTCGCGAGCTCGCTGGCGGCAGTGACCTTGGCAGCCTCGAGCGCGTTCAAATCGATACCCGTGCCCGAGACAGCTGCATCGAGTGCAGCCTGCGCCTGGTCGAGCTTCTGCCGGGCGTTATCGCGCGCGGTGGTTGCGGCTGCGAGAGCAGCGGCAGTCTCCTGCTTCTTGGCCTGGGCAGTCGTCAAAGCCGCCTCGGTATTCTGCTTTTCCTGCTGGGCGCTGGCCTCGGCAGCCTTGGCCTGGTCCAGATTGGCCTGTGCAGTAGTAACGGCCTTATTGGCGTCATCGAGCTTTGCCTGCGCGTCCTCGACGGCCTTCTTGGCGGCCTCGTACTCGTCCATACCCATGGCCTCGAGCTTGGCCTGGGCATCGTCGAGGGCCTTCTTGGCCTCATCCTGCTTTGCCTTGGCGTCCTTGAGCGCCTGGGTCTTATCCTCGACACTCTTGTTGGCTTGATCGAGCTGATCGTTCAGGTCGCCCAGCTTCTTCTGCTGCTGCTCGGTCTTTTCGACGGCGGCTTTGAGCTCGTCAATCTTCTCCTGGAGCGCGGCGACTTCTGCTGCGTTCTGCTCGATTTCGTTGTCGCTCACAGCCTGCGAGGCCTGATTCTTTTGCTGCTGCGCCTGCTTTTGAGACTGGCCCGCCGCATCGGCGTTCTTCTGGGCGGCATCGTAGGCGGCCTGAGCGTCCTTGAGCTGCTTTGCCGACTCCTCGGCCAGCTGGGCAGCCGTCTTTACGACCGCTTGGTTACCGGCGGCAACGGTGTTCTCTACAGAACTACCCATTACAGTCTGAAATAGGCCATCGATAAATTTCGATGGCGAGC
>NZ_QSCW01000019.1:5457-38331 GCF_003463445.1 Collinsella sp. OF02-10 | reverse complement strand
GCACGGAGAGCATTTCCCAGTTGACAAAACTATAGGAACACCCCCCTTTTTCTTGTACTGGTAGATTATCGGCGCTCGAGGACCGCTACGGTTTCGGTGTGGTCGGTATGGGGGAACATATCGACTGGCGTGATCTTGAGCAGGCGATAGCCTCCATCGAGGAGCTGGTGCAGGTCACGCTCCTGGGTCACGGGGTTGCAGCTGATATAGGTGATGCGGCGCGGCTTAAGCGCGCAGGCGGCTTCGAGAAACTCGGGGGTGGAGCCGGCGCGCGGCGGGTCGATGGAGAGGACGTCGACGCGCTCGTTGTTGTCGGCGGCATCCAGGATATAGTCGGTTGCATCGTCGGCCATAAACCAGGCACTGCGGGTGAGGCCGTTGAGCTCGGCATTGCGGCGTGCGTCGGCAATACCCGCCGGGTTTCGCTCCACGCCAAGCAGCATGATACCGATACCCTTGTCCTGGGCGGCCTTGGCTGCGCAAAGACCGATGGTACCACTGCCGCAGTAGGCATCCATAAGCACGTCGCCCTGACGCAGGTCCATGCCGTCGATGGCGAGCTGGTAGAGCAGCTCGGTCTGCTGCGGGTTGGTCTGGTAGAACGCGGTGGGGGAGATATCGAACTCGCAACCGAGTAGCTGGTCGCGCATGCACTCGGCACCGTACACGATACGGGTCTCCTCGCCTAGGATGGCGTTGCCGGGGCGCCCGTTGATGTTTTGGGCGACGGTGACGATATGCGGATCGAGTGCGGCGACAGCCTCAAAGAACTCCTGCGCATGCGGCAGGTCGCGCTGAGCGGTTACGAGGGTGACCATAATCTGGTCTGTGCGCCAACCACAGCGAACGACGGCATAGCGAAGCAAGCCCAGATGCTTGTCTTCGTTAAAGGCAGGAATATGCAGACGTTCGGCCTCGCGAGCGATGCCGTTGAGAATCTGGCGGGCCCCCGGCGCCTCGACAGGGCATTCAGGAACAGCAACGATTCTGTGTGTCCCACGTTCAAAAAAGCCGCAGCGGACAGCGCCCTCTTTGCCGGGAGCAAACGGAGTGGCAGCCTTATGACGAAAACCACGCGGCGCAGGATACTTGCCCGGGTCGCCCAGGGTAACACCCATACCGCGAATGGGATCAACGGCAACACCCTCGCGCTCACAGAGCTCAGCAAACAGCTCCTCCATAGCAGCCTGCTTGGCCGCCAACTGCTTCTTATAAGGACGATTGAGCGCCGTGCACCCACCGCAAGCTTTCATGATCGAACAGGGAGACTTGGAGTCCACAACCTTACGCGCAGACGAAACCGGATCTTTATGCGAGCGCTTGGAGCGAGTCTGAGATGCCTTATCCTCGCTCCGACGAGAACTGGGGCGCTTGGCCTTAGCCTTGCCCTTGGCCGACTTACCCTTCGCATCCTGAGACGACTTGGATTTCGTAGAAGATTTTTTCTCCTCCGACCCCTCAGCCGCCTCGATCAAAGCACGACGAGCCCTACGCTCCGCACGAGATTCTGCCATGAATTAACCCCACTATTAAATAAAAGAAAAGTCCGAAGCAATTGTACCGTGCATTCAACGTGCCCGTTTGGAGAGGAGGCTATTTAAGGTTCCGAGCACGTTGTCTCCCGGCTGGGTGGCGCCCGGCGCGGAGTTTAATTTGTCGCGAGTTCCGCACGAACAGGAGGCCACTTAATGTGGCCTCCGTCGTGAGCAGGACTGTAGAGCAGCAAATTAAACTCCGCGCCGGGCGCCACCCAGCCGGGTGCTCCAACCTAGTGCTCCATACGTGCTTTCCGTCTTGCGCAGGACTGTAGAGCAGGAAACTTAATTATGCGCCGCTCCCCGCCCACGCCGGGCAAACCCTCCCTTGTACTTTATCAAGGTAGAGTGTATGATTCTGAACATTACATGACTCACTTTACTTAACTAAAGTGCCATCAAGGGGGAATACCATGAACACCGATATGTCTCGTCGTCAGTTTGTTGGTCTAGCCGGCTCGCTCGCCGCGGTGCTTGGCCTTGGTCTTGTCGGTTGCGGCGGTGGTGCTGGCAAGGGCTCCGCTGCTGGCTCTGCCGCGGCCAAGGATGTGAAGGGCGCCGCGGAGTCCAAGAAGCTCGTGGTGGGCTTTGATAAGTCCTATCCTCCGTACGGCTTTGTGGGCGACGATGGCGAGTACACCGGCTTTGATCTCGATCTGGCCAAGGCTGTTGCCGATAAGCAGGGCTGGGAGGTCAAATACGAGGCCATCGACTGGGACGCCAAGGATACGCTGCTCAACTCCGGCGCCATCAACTGCATCTGGAACGGCTTTACCATGGAGGGCCGTGAGGACGGCTACACGTTCTCCGAGCCGTACATGCTCAACGAGCAAGTGCTCGTGGTCAAGAAGGACGCGGGTATCAAGAGCTGGGACGATCTCGCTGGCAAGACCGTGATCACTCAGACCGATTCCGCTGCGCAGGATGTGCTCGAGGGCGACCAGAAGGATCTGGCCGCGACGTTTGCCACGCTCGATACCATCGGCGAGTACAACACGGCCTTTATGCAGCTCGAGAGCGGCGCGGTCGATGCCGTGGCTTGCGACCTTTCGATTGCCCAGTATCAGCTTGCCGCCAAGCCCGATGCCTATACGCAGCTCGACAAGCCGCTGTCCAGCGAGCACTACGCCGTCGGCTTTAAGAAGGGCGACACCAAGTCCGCCGATGCCGTGACCGAGTCGCTCAAGGCGCTCTACGAGGACGGCACGGTCAAGGACCTGTGCGACAAATATGCAGATTACGGTCTTTCCTTCGACAATTGGGTTTTGAAATAATGTCTATTCAGGTCATGATGCAGATGCTTGGCCAGGGATTCTTGGTCAGTTTGCAGCTGTTTGTGCTGACGCTGCTGGGGTCGATTCCGCTGGGAATCCCCGTGGCGTTTATGCGCATGAGCAAAATTGCGCCGCTCCGCTGGATTGCGCGCATCTACATTTCGGTGATGCGCGGTACGCCGCTCATGTTGCAGATGTTTGCCATCTACTTTGCCCCGTACTACGTGTTTGGCATTTCGCTCACGCCCGATTCCAAGTGGACGGCGTGCGTCGTGGCGTTCATCATCAACTATGCCGGCTACTTTGCCGAGATCTATCGCTCGGGCCTGCAGTCCATTCCGCGCGGTCAATACGAGGCTGCCGAGGTGCTGGGCTACTCACGCATGCAGACGTTTCTGTATATCGTGATGCCGCAGGTCGCCAAGCGCATTTTGCCGGCGATGGGCAACGAGATCATCACACTGGTCAAGGACACGTCGCTGGCGTTCGCCATCGGCGTGGGCGAGATGTTCTCGACGGCCAAGGCGCTGGTCGCCTCGCAGGTGAGCATGGTGCCGTTTGCGATCGCGGCGCTGATCTACTGGGTCTTTAACTTTGTGGTCGAGATGCTGCTGGGCGCCGCCGAAAAGAAGCTGGACTATTACCATGACTAGATCGTTCCGCCGTTCTAGCGAACGGCGGACTGCTCGACGCTGCGCGCGTGCCTGACGGCCAATCTGCTCCTCAAACCGTCGCTTGCGTACAGAAGTACGCGGCGCTCCTCTTTCGAAGCACATTGTCTCGTCAGCCACACGCTCGCTGACTTCTCAAACACATGGAGGTTCCCGTGTCCGGAACGGTAATGATGATAACGAACGCGCGCAAGGCGTTTGGCGGCAATGAGGTGCTCAAGGATATCTCGCTCGAGATAAAGCGCGGCGATGTCGTGGCGATTATCGGGCCTTCAGGCGGCGGTAAGTCCACGCTGCTGCGCTGTGCCACGCTGCTCGAGACGCTCGATGGTGGCTCGCTCTCGTTTGGCGGCCTTGCCGTCGCGACGGACGCGGGTTCGGGCGCGGTGTACGCAAAGGGCGATGTACCTAAACAGGCGCGCTCGCGGTTTGGTCTGGTGTTTCAGAACTACAATCTGTTCCCGCACTATACCGTGATGAAAAACATCACCGACGCTCCGATCCGCGTGCTCAAGCGCCCGCGCGAGCAGGCCGAAGCACGTGCGCGTGAACTGATCGCGCAGATGGGGCTTACGGGCAACGAGAACAAGGTGCCCTGCGAGCTTTCGGGCGGTCAGCAACAGCGTGTGAGTATCGCCCGCGCCTTGGCGCTCGACCCGGAGATCTTGTTCTTTGACGAGCCGACCTCGGCGCTCGATCCCGAGCTAACGGCCGAGGTGCTGCGCGTCATTAAGGACCTCGCTGCGCAGAATATGACGATGGTGATCGTGACCCATGCGATGCAGTTTGCGCGCGATGTTGCCGACCGCGTGGTCTTTATGGACGGCGGTCGTATTGTCGAGGAGGGACCTGCCGAGCAGGTCATCGACCATCCGCGCGAGCAGCGCACGCGTGAGTTCTTGAGCCGCATCGAGGGATAGGCTCAGGTATTTACTCAACTATTAATTGAGGCGAAGCCGCCGCAGGTCTTACGGTCTGTGGCGGCTTTTTGTTTGCGTCGACGGGGTTCAATAATCGACTCACAAGCTTGTCTCTTCCTCTCGCCGCCTGTATTCATACGTGCGCCGAAAGGTATGCATGGACAGCCGCCCGTGAGGGTAGGGTGGTGGCATAGGACATTTGGAGGGTGAGTCGGCTCGGCTGCCGACCATGCTGCTCCTGGGACGGCACCGACCGCGAACCCTCCCCGTTGGCGTCGCGCATTGCGCGCGGCCCTGCAAGGAGGTCATCATGGGTGCTCCCAAGACCGGTAACGTAAGGAACGTGGTGCTCGTAGGCCAAGGCGGGGTGGGCAAGACTTCACTCGCCGAGGCCATGCTCCACCTTTCCGGCAAGACCGCCCGCCTGGGCGGCCACGACGGCACCAAGCCCACGCTCGACTATGACCCCGAAGAGGTCAAGCGTGCATTTTCCATCTCGACGACCATTGCGCCGATCGACTGGAAGGGCGCGCGCATCAACGTGCTCGATGCCCCGTGCTACCCCGATTTTATCGGCGACGCCTATGCCGCGATGAGCGTCTGCGAGACGGCTCTGTTTGTGGTCGATGCCGAGGCAGGCCCGCAGCCTACGACGGTTAAGCTCTGGTATGCCGCCGAGGACCTGCGTCTGGCGCGTGCGGTGTTTGTAAACCGCCTGTCGCGCTCCGAGGCCAGCTTTGCGACCACGATGGATCTGCTGCAGGAGCGCTTTGGTACGCGCTTGGGCGCCGTGACCCTTCCCTGGGGCGAGGGCGAGGACTTTGACGGCATCATCGACCTGGTGCGCATGAAGGCGCGCCATTGCAACGGTACCGAAGCCATTGAGTCGGAGATTCCCGAGGAGTATCGTGCCCAGGCCGAGCAGGCCCATGACCATCTGTGCGAGCTGGTGGCAGAGGCCGACGACGAACTGATGATGAAATACCTGGAGGGCGAGGAGACGCTGACGCAGGAGGAGCTCGAGGGCCTGCTGTCGAAGGCGATTGCCGAGCGCATCTTTGTGCCAGTCTTTGCGGGCGATTGCATTAAGGAGCAGGGCGTCAACTCGCTGATGGACGACATTGCCACGTACTTCCCGGCACCGACGGACTACGGCGAGATGCCGCTTATCGATGGTGATTCGCTCAAGATCTCGAGTGACGACGACCGCCCGGTGGCGTTTGTGTTTAAGACCCTGGCCGATCCGCAGCAAGGTCGTATCAGCTTTATCAAGGTGCTGACGGGTACGCTTGAGCCGGGTCTTGAGCTGGTCAATGCGCGTACGCGCAAGGGCGAGCGTCTGGCTCACCTGTTTGTGATGTGCGGCCGCGACATGACCGAGGTCGGGCACGCGTATGCCGGCGATATTATCGTGGCGCCCAAGCTGGCGGCCGAGACGGGCGATACGCTCTCGATTACCGGTAAGGTCGAGGCTGCGGCGTTTAAGTTTCCCAACTCGCAGTACCGCATCGCCATCGAGGCCGAGAATCGCGGCGACGAAGAGAAGCTCTACACGTTTATCGAGAAGGCTTGCAAGGCCGATCCGACCATGAGTATCGACCGCGACGAGGAAACCGGCCAGACCATCATCTCGGCGGTGGGCGAGGCGCAAGTTTCTGTCCTGATCAACCGTCTGGAGGACCGCACCAAGGTCGCCGCCAAGAGCGTGCCGATCCGTATTCCGTATCGCGAGACCATCCGCCGCACGGCAAGTGCCCAGGGTCGTCATAAGAAGCAGACCGGTGGCGCCGGTCAGTATGGCGACTGCTGGCTGCGTGTGGAGCCGATGATTGCCGCCGACGGTACGAGCGACGGCTATGAGTTTGTGGACGAGGTCGTGGGCGGCCGCATTCCTCGCTCGCTGATCCCTGCCGTGGACAAGGGTGTCCAGGAGACCATGAAGGACGGCATCATTGCCGGCTACCCGCTCACGGGCATTCGCGTGGCTGTGTACGACGGCTCGTATCACAGCGTCGACTCCAACGAGATGGCGTTCCGCGCGGCGGCTCGCATCGGCCTGCGCAAGGCATGCGCCGATGCCGACCCGGTGGTGCTGGAGCCCATCGAGGAAATCACGGTAACGATCCCCGAGAGCTACGCCGGCGCCGTGATGGGCGACATCTCGGCCTCGCGCGGTCGCGTGACGGGCATGGAGACCGATGAGCGCGGCGACACCGTGGTTATCGCACAGGCGCCTCTCGCCGAGCTGACGGATTATTCGACGCGCCTGCGCTCTATCACGCGCGGCACGGGCGACTTTACCATGAAGCCCGCGGGCTATGAGCAGGTGCCTTATGACGTTCAGGCCAAGCTGGTCGAGCGCTATGAGGAGGGCCGCGCTAAGTAGTGTGTGGCTTTGTCTGCGCCACGCATGTTGATGCAAGGGCCGCTCTGGGTGATCCGGAGCGGCCCTTTTTGATCCCTGGGGGATGCAAATCGGTTCTTGTCGCGGTGAGGGGCTAGTCTCCCGAGGCCTGGTTGCGGCCGGTGGCGTAGTCGATCTGCACATGCGGTTGCAGGTTATAACAGTACACGTGGAAGCACAGCGTCTTGCCGTGATCCTCGACCGATTGGGCCTCAAGGCGCACGCCGCGGCAGAGAAGTTCCTCTTCGTTGTACATGGGCGTGGCGCGATAGAGCACGTGGTTACCCGTGTTGCGGATATAGTCGAGGATTTGCTCCTCAAACGGCAGCATGCCCGTCTCGTTGAGGTAGCGCGTGCCGGTGAGGAGGTTCTTGCGGTTGGCGTTTTCGCCGCAGAGCGACCAGGCGATAAGGTGGCAGCGGTTATAGAGGCTCTGGCCCGGAATAAAGTCGTAGCGCTGCTGGTGCCAGCCGGCGGGGTGGATGCGCGAGATATCGCCGCGCTTGCCTTGGCCGAGCGACTCGGGGCCCACGCAGGCGAGCGCCTTGCGGGTGCGGCCTAAGCTGTCGAGCTTGGAGAACTTCTTAAAGCAACCCTCTTCGGTAGCACGCTCGTATTCATCGAGCGTGAACGATGGTGTGCCGAGCGGGTGCGTGCTGTCGGCGCGCAGGGCGACATAGGGGTTGCCGGCGTAGTCGGGAATGCTGGTGAGGTATACGCCACGGGCACGGTCGAGATCGGGGTTTTCGACCTCGTCGATGGGGGTGGCGGAGCTGTCCTCGGCAGCGCCGTCGCCGGTGTCGGTTGCGGCGGAGTCGGAGTCATCGCCAGAGTCTTGGCTATTTTGAGAGTCCGAGGAACTCGCTGTTCCCGATTCGAGCCGGGCGACCAGGTCTGCCTCGTCGTCGGTGCGGCTGGGGCTCTCGTTTTGTTTTTCGGCCAGAGCCGCCGCCTGTTCATCGCTTTGCGGCGACAGCAGCTTGGGCGCCCCGTCAAGCGATCCCGTAAACAGTGCAAACCCCAGCACCACGGCGGTGCCGATGGAAAGTACTTGCTTGTAGGCGGACTTGCGCGACATTGAGGCTCCTGGAGGGACGGTTGGGAATCTATCAGTCTAGCAGGAGCCGGCAGGGGCCGCTCCACCGAACAAATACTCAAGATTTGGGACAAACGCTACGGATTCATTTGCCTCATATGGAGCTGCAGTGGTTGGGCGTGTGGGACTATTTGACATTTCCCAAGATAAAACCTGCCAAAATAAACCTGTCCCTTTTTGGCAGGTTACGTCATAAGGCTTCTGTCTATGTAACGAAAGCACAATATGATATATACGTTATATACAAGTTTGTGACGTGCAGTAGATTTGCGGCAACGCAAGCCGATGAAGGGGCCGATATGATCAAAGCTGTCATTTTTGACATGGACGGAACGCTGATCGATACCGAGCGTTTGGACATGAGGGCATGGAAGGTGGGCGCGGCCGAGCTGGGGATCACGATTGATGATGCGTTAATCCATCAGTTTATCGGCCGTTCGAATGCCGATGTTAAGGACATCCTTGAGGCACATTACGGCAAGGGCGAAACCGCCGACGCGATTTTTGCCCGCAACATTGAGCTTCACACTGAGATGGCCAAGACCGACCTGGAACTTAAGGCCGGCGCCGCCGAGTGCCTCGACGAGCTGCTGGCCGCGGGCTATCACGTGGGCCTTGCGACGTTGTCGCGCCGCGTTGCGGCCGAGCGCAACCTTAAAACGGTCGGCCTCTTTGACAAGTTTGAAACGGTGACCTTCGGCGAGGATGTCGCATATGGCAAGCCCGACCCCGCGATTTACCTGCTCGCTTGCGAGCGCGCGGGCTTTGCTCCCGAGGAATGCGCCGTGGTCGAGGATTCGCGCAACGGCTGCGTCTCGGGAATCACGGCCGGCTGCCATGTTTTTGCTGTGCCCGATATTGTGCCGCTGCCGCAGGACGTGGCGGATGGCTGCGAGGCCGTTCTCGATACGCTGTTCGATCTGGCGGCGGCGGTCAAGGCCGTGCGCTAAAGGTATGCGCCGAGGTCGATGACGGTAGCTTTGGCGTGGCTGCTTGCCCGGGTGCTGACGCGCTCGGCAATCTGGCTGCCGATGCCGTAGCCGTCGGATGCGGTATTCCACTCTCCGGCGCCAATGAACTCAATTTTAATATCGGGATACGGGGCGAGGGTCTTGTGGATGCCAGGTATGCGCAGAGCGAGCCGCATGAATGCCGCTCTGCCCACAACAGTGATATGGTGTGTCCCTCTTCGCGTTTTCCCCGATAAAAATCTGCCAAAATAAATCTGCCCCTTTTTTTAGTAGGTTGCGGGGGGCTCGGGTTTGCTTGTTTCGCGTGACGTTGCGTGGAATAATCGAGGCGAACCATCTTAACTAGAATTCATTGCGCTTGCCCTTCGGCTGCGCCTATTTTCGGAGGCATCATGAGGGTCGTTAAGCGCATTAACCACAATGCCGCCTTGCTTGTCAACGATAAGGGAACCGAGCTTGTGGCGCTGGGGAAAGGCATTGGTTTTCCTGACGGCCCCGGTGAGGTTTCGCTTGCGCAGATTGAGCGCACGTTTTACAACGTTGATGCGCGCTATCTGCCACTTCTTAACGAGATCGATCCCAAGGTAATGGAGTTTAGTGCGCAGATTGCCGATGTCGCGCGCACCAACATTTCGCGTGAACTGTCGGCGAACCTTCCTTTTACGCTTGCCGACCACATTAGTTTTGCCATCAAGCGCTGCCGTGAGCACATGTATGTTCAGATGCCGCTTTCTTGTGACGTTCAGCAGCAATATCCCATTGAATTTAAGATCGCGACGCTTGCCCATGCTGGCATAGAGCGCGAATTCGGCATATCTATGCCACGCGGGGAGAGGGCGGGCATCGCACTCTGCATCGTTAACAGCGTTATGGCAAGTTCTAGTAAGGCGAAATCAAACGACGTCCGCCGCGAGGAACGTCTGATCGAAAAGCTCGTAGCGATTATCGAGAAAGATCTTGCCATTGTCGTTGACCGCGATGCTTTTGACTATGCGCGCTATGACACCCATGTGCGCTACTTGCTGGAGCGCGTCCGCACCGGGGAACCGCTTAATACTGATAATGCGGCGCTCTATCGTCCTCTCTGTGAGGAGCATCCGGCTATAGCGGCTTGTGTTGACAAAATGGCAGAACTTATCGAGGAAACGTATCATGCCTCCGTCGTGCCCGAGGAGAAGGTGTATCTCATGCTCCATGTCAATCGGGTCTATGCCGGCAACGTAACGGGCGAGGTGTCATCCGACAAATAGGCGCTTTCTATACCGTTCAGGGAAGAAAACCTGCCGTTCACAGTCTTTTGGGCATCATAAGGCCGACGTTCGCATGGTGAAGCTGATATTCTTGCCGCGACATAAGGTGTTATTCGAGAGCTGAGCTTCCGAAGCGTGACGTAAAGACAGAGCGACCTGTCGATGTCTCGTTTTGGAGCTTTTGTCTTTACGCCGTTTCCCTCAACAATCGAATACTTCCGTGCGGGCGACGGGCCACCGTCCGCTTTGTCTCCTCGCGCGCGCAGCGAGGGAGGAACCGGATCGTTCGAAAGGGAAGATGATATGGCTGACAATAAGAAGATCGCAGCCGATGTGCTCGAGGCGCTGGGTGGCAAAGACAACATCACCTTTGCAGCCCACTGCATGACGCGTCTGCGTTTTAACCTTAAGGATATGGAGTTGCCCGACATTAACGCTGTTAAAAAAATTAACGGCGTCATCGGCGCTCAAATATCTGGCGGGCAGTTCCAGGTGATTATTGGGCAAAACGTGCCTAAGGTATATGACGAGCTCATCAAGATGAGCGGCTTGGCCAAGCAGGAAAGCATCGACGAGAACCTCGACGCAAGTGGAGTCAAAACACCGCTTACCCCGGCAGCCGTTGGCAATGCGATTCTTAACTACCTCTCGGGCTCCATGGTTCCGATGATTCCATTGCTGCTCTCGTCGGGCATGTTCAAAACCGTTGCCGTCGTACTCGGGCCAACGATGCTCAATCTCATTGCGGATACGAGCGATCTTTATGTCCTGCTCAATATGCTCTACAACGTGACGTTCTATTTCATTCCGATCTTCTTGGGCTTTACGGCTGCCAAGAACATTGGCGCCACGCCCATGTACGGCGCTTTTATGGGCGGTGTGCTTATCGAACCGACGTTTATGCAAATGGCAGCCGAGGGAAAAGCCTTTAGCGTTTATGGCATCCCTTGCGTGCCTGCAAACTATGCGCAGACGGTTATTCCCATTCTGCTCACGGTTGCGTTGATGTCCGTGTTCGAGAAGTTTTTGCGCAAGCACATGCCCGATTCGCTCACCACGGTCTTTACGCCGCTTTGCACGCTTGCCCTGACTGTCCCCTTTGCGCTTTGCCTGCTTGCTCCTCTTGGTTCTTGGTGCGGTAACGGTTTGGCGGTTGTCTTTGAGTTCCTCGGTGCCGAGGGAGGTATCGTGGCGATTATTGGTGGCGGCTTGCTTGCAGCAATTTGGTTGCCCATGGTCATTACGGGCATGCATGTTGCGGTCATCATGATTGCCATTGCAAACTTTATGTTGACGGGCTCTGACAGCTTTATTCTGGTCGCCCCTACGGTTGCGCTGTGGGCTGCCTATGGAGCGGAGATTGCGACATGGCTCAAACTCCGTAACAAGGAGGAAAAGAGCCAATGTGCCGGGTATGTTGTCGCCCAGCTCATCGGAGGCGTCGGCGAGCCGTTCATCTATGGCATGATGTTCCGCTATCGCAAACTGTTCGTTGCCTGCATGGCGGGTTCGTTTGTCGCCGGTGCCGTGGCGCTCGCCTTGCATGTCAATGCTTACCTCGCCGGTGCTGCCTCCAACGTGCTCAATATTATGACGTTTGTTGGCGGCGGCAACGAGAACCTGATCAGTGCCGTCATCGCTTCGGCGGCTGGCTTTGTCGTAAGCTTTGCTGTGGCTTGGTTCTTTGGCTTTAGCGAGGATGAGCTCGAGAACGGTCCGATTTCCGAGCGCTAGAAAAGCGGTCGCATATAGGTGGTTCAGCTCAAAAAAGTGCCGTCTATAGATGATTCCGCAGGGCGGTATGTTTGCTGCCGCCCTGCATATTATGTCGAAGGGGTTGTTGCTACATATGCTTATCAGCGAGGCTATTCAAGCTATTCGGGATTATTGTGACGGCATTGATGCTTTTACCGGGAAGCCCATCGAGCTTGCGACGACGCGCGATCAGGTGCTTTACGGCGACATCGATCAGCAATGTACCGGAATAGTTACATGCATTTGGGCTACGGCGGAGGTGATTCGTCGTGCCAAGGAGCTTGGCGCTAACCTGATTGTTCCTCACGAGGCACTGTTCTGGAACCACGGAGACCGCCGTGAAGTGGTTGCGGGGAACAAGACCTTTGAGGCAAAGTGCGCTTTGCTTGACGAATGGGGTGGCGCGGTCTGGCGTTGCCATGACTATATCCACTCGGGTGTGCCGCTCGCCTCGGACGGTTCGATGGTCGACGGCATCTTTTACGGATTCGCGGTCAAGATGGACTGGCTTGGCTCCGCGGTAGACGAGACATTCATGAGGTACCGCATTGAGCCAACGCCGGCCCGCGATCTTGCGCAGGCGCTCGTACACAAGCTTGGATTAAACGGGACGCGCTTGATCGGCGACGGTGACGCGCTCGTCCGCAATGTCGAGATTCCAATGCACATCATGGGGCGAGATAACGACGAGATTGCCCATATCGACTCCGAAGGCATCGATTGCATTTTGACCATGGAGTTTATCGACTTTACGGTGAGCGAGTACATCCGCGACGCCGCAATGCTCGGTCAGGGAAAATGCGCCATCCATATGGGTCACTTTAATGGCGAGGAGCCGGGCATGGAGTATATGGCGAAATGGCTGCCCGCCGCGCTCGGGGACGCTGGCGCAGGTCTGCCGGTTACCTTTGTCCCCATGGGAGATACGTATCAGTACGTGCTGGCATAAATAGAACAGGGCCGCGACGCCATATAGGTATCGCGGCCCTGTCTGCGTTTCCCCAGATAAAACCTGCCAAAATAAACCTGTCCCCTTTCGGAAGGTCGGCAACTATTAATGTGGTTCAGGTTGAGCATACGCGAGCGAGCAGGTTCCGGGTGCGGCAAGGTGACGTGAAACAAGCGTGCGCTGATCTTTTGGTTGCGCCCGTGCAGTTGAACGTCAGATTGCCGCGTCCGGAACCTGCGTAGCGCCGAGCGGTTACGCCGTTTGTAAAACGGCGTAACTTAAAGATTCATGTTGCCGTGGATGTAGGGGGTGACCTCGGGGAAGATATGGCCGCAGCCCAGCTCGCGCAGCGCGGACGCGATGGCGGCGGGCAGCGGGGTTTTGCCTTTGTCGTCGACGGCGGCACCGCCGAGGGCGGCAATCTTGGCAACGTCTGTCGGCGCGGCCTCGATATGCATGCAGCCGCCGACGAGGCGTGCGCGGACCTGGTCTAGGCCAAGGTCGTGCAGGTAGTCCTCACAGGTGCGGATTACATCGACCTTCTCGCGCGTGAGCTCCTCGCCCGTGGGGACACGCGTGGCCAGGCAGGCTCCTGCCGGCAGGTTCCAAACGGGATAGCCCCAGGCGCGCAGCAGCTCGCGCTCTTCGTCCTTGGTAAAGCCGACCTCCATGAGGGGCGAGCGCACGCCGAGCTCCTGGGCGGCGCGCATGCCGGGGCGGTAGTCGCCGCGGTCGCTTGCGTTGCTGCCGTCGATGACGGTGGGAAAGCCCAGCGACTTGGCGTGGTTGACGATGGCGGTAAAGCCGGCGCGCTTGCAGTGGTAGCAGCGGTCGGCATCGTTGCAGGCTACTTGGGGGAGCCGCAGCTGATCGACCGAAAGATTGAGCACGGGGAGCTTGAAATGCGGCCCCTCATCGGCCTGCCCGTCAACCGCCTGCTCAAACGAAGCCTGCTCGGGCGTGCCGATGAGCGGCGTGGTGAGGTGAACGAGAAGCGTGCTGGCGGGCATGATGCGGGCGCAGACCGCGGCCAGAAAGCTGCTGTCGACGCCGCCGGAAAAGCCGATGGCGACGCGTCCGTATGCCAAAAGCAGCTGCTCGAGCGCTGCGAGTTTGTCCTGAAGCCCCTCTGCAGGTGCGGTGGTGTCTGAAAGCATGAATCGATCCTTGCCGTTGAGTACTCGGTCGAAAACTATAATCCTACCGAGCCGCTTGTCATAAGACTTCTATCTATGTAACGAAAGTGCAATATGCTATATACGTTATATACAAGTTTGTAAAGTGCGGTAGAGTGGCAGTAATGCAATCCGGTGAGGGGACCGATATGATCAAGGCTGTTATTTTTGACATGGACGGAACGCTGGTCGATACCGAGCGTTTGGGCATCAAGGCATGGAAAGCGGGCGCTGCCGAGCTGGGGGTCGCGATTGATGATGCCCTGATCCATCAGTTTATCGGCCGCACGCTGCCCGACGTCATGGACATCCTTGATAAGCGTTATGGCAGCCACGAAACTACCGAGGCGGTCTATGCCCGCCACAAGGAGATTCGCGACGAGATGGTCAAGACCGAACTGGAGCTTAAGGCCGGCGCCGCCGAGTGCATAGACGAGCTGCTGGCTGCGGGCTATCACGTGGGCCTGGCGACGTCGTCGCGCCTCGTTACGGCCGAGCGCAACCTTAAGATGGTTGGTCTTTTTGACAAGTTTGAAACGGTGACCTGCGGCGAGGACGTCGTGCACGGCAAGCCCGACCCCGAGATGTATCTGCTTGCCTGCGAGCGCGCGGGCTTTGCTCCCGAGGAGTGCGCCGTGGTCGAGGATTCTCGCAACGGCTGCGTCTCGGGCATTACGGCCGGCTGCCATGTCTTTGCCGTCCCCGATATCGTGCCGCTGCCGCAGGACGTGGTGGATGGCTGCGAGGCCGTGCTCGATACGTTGTTCGACCTGGCGGTGGCAGTCAAGGCCGTGCGCTAGCGTTTGCACGCGAGTCGCCATGTCCCGCGCCCGAGCTCGCAGGACGGTGGCGGCAACGGCGCCTGCGTGGAGGCGCTGACGCAGTCAGCCCCTCTTATCACGCCAAGATTGCTGTTTTGGCCGATAAGAGGGGCATTGTGCTTTAAGCGACTGGGGCTGCGGCCTTGGTAAAGAGCTGGCGGAGGGTTATGACGTTACAGGTTACTCCAGGAGCCAGTCGATCACGTTGCGCTTGCGGACTCCTTCGTAGTTCGCGTCCGCAAACAGCGTGTCGAGCGTAAGAAGCGTCTTGGGGTAGTTGTCTCGGACTTTCTTAAAGGGGGCCAACTCTCGATTGAGGGTAGTTTCGTCGAGCGTTGTGGCTGAAACCTGAAAATAGGCTGTCTCGTCTGAGTTTAGGGCAACAAAATCAATTTCCCCGCCGTCGATATCGCCCACGTAGACGTCGTATCCACGGCGTAGGAGCTCGAGATAAACAACATTTTCGAGGATATGACCGATATCGCTGCTTTGGGTTTTGACGAGAGCGCCTCTAAGTCCAAGGTCAACGGCGTAGTATTTGCCGTTTGTTGAAAGAAGCTGCCGACCGCGCACGTTATAGCGCGGAGCAAAGTACAACACAAGGCTGTCTGTTAAGCCTTTGAGGTACTTGGCTACGGTTTTCTGGTCGGTTTTGTTGCCGTTGGACGAGAGCGTGTCGGAGATTTTTTTAATCGAGATCCGGTTTCCAATGCTATGGAGTAGGAACTTGGTGATATCGCGCAGGGTCGGGACGTCCGAGACCTTCAGGCGTTCGATAACGTCGCGTATGACGATGGTATCGTAGAGGCTCATAAGATAATCGCGCGCCTGGGGTCCCTGAATACCCGTCTCGGCGATAAAGGGAAAAGAGCCCCGGGTGATGTACTCGTCAAACAACTGCGCGGGAGCCTTTCCGTCATTGGTTTTTGCCGAGCAAAACTCTTTAAAGGATAGGGGCAGCATCTTGAGCTCTACGTAGCGGCCGGAGAGCAAAGTTGCCAGCTCGCTCGAGAGCAGATAAGCGTTGGAACCGGTTATGTAGAGGTCGACATTGTCCTTGATAAAAAGACTGTCGATGGCTTTTTCGAAATGCTCGACGTTCTGTATCTCGTCCAGAAAAACGTAGTTCATCTTATCGGGGACGAGTCTGGCGGAAATGTAGTCGTAGAGTGCTCTATACGACGTAAGCGACTCGAACTCCAGGTCTTCAAAGTTGAGGGATATAACCTGGTCGCCTGTGATTCCATGATCGCGCAGGTAGCTACGGTAGATTTCGAATAGCTTTGATTTACCGGACCTTCGCACGCCCGAAACGACCTTGATGACATGCGAGTCTTTCCACGAAATGAGCCAGTCGAGGTACTGTTTGCGATCAATCAGATTCATGAAACCCCTTTCTTGGCGAGAAAAAACTGGAGCAAAATCAATACTTATAGGAAATATCTAAAAATATGGAATTGAATCTATTTTAACAAAATAGTTAATGAAAAATGGATTACATTCCATAAATATCCGTAGCCGCAGGTCCGGCTAAACGGGGAGGGAACATGGGGCCAGCAAAACGCCGCAGCGGGACTGTTCCCGTTGCGGCGTTTTTTGTTACAGGTAGGCGCCCAGGTTGATGTCGGTTATTGGGGCCGCGGGGGCTGCGGCCGCGTCGGGGGAGATGCTGCGGGTGCTCACGCGCTCGAGCAAGAAGGGGCGTACGATTTCTTGGCGGTTGATGTCCTCGATGGCCGTGACCGCGGTGACGGTGCGCACGGCAGAGCCGACGCGGACGCGTTTGGTCTTGGCGGCGGGCTTGTTCTCGATTTGCTCCATGAGCAATTGAACGCCCTTGCGGCCAATCTCGTAGCCTGGGGGTGCCACCGTAGTGAGCGGGACCGATCCGCTCCAAGCGAGCGGGTTGCCATCGCAGCCGGCCACGCGGACCTGCTCGGGGACGGAGATGCCTTTGTCAATTAGCGCTGAGATAACGCCCGAGGCCAATACGTCGGTAAGGCCGATGACAAAATCGGGGCGTTCGTCCGCGGGGCGCTCGGCGATTTGGGCACCGATGCCGTAGCCGTCGGCAGCGGTATTCCATTCGCCGGCGTCGATGACCTCAATTTTGATATCAGGATGCAGGGCGAGGGCCTTGTGGATACCAAGCACGCGCAGAGTGAGCTGCATGAATGCCGCTCTGCCCACGACGGTGATATGACGTGCGCCGCGGGCGATGGCGAGTTCGGCAATGATGCGACCCTGTGCCTCGTTGTCGGCGGCCACGTAATAGCCGGGCTCGGAACAGTGGATGTCCAGGTGGACGATCGGCACGGGCATCTTGGTCATAGCGGGGTGCCAGTCGGGAGACGCCATGGGCTGAACCATGACGCCGGACATCTGAGTGCCCATAAAATAGCGCAGGTAATGGTCCTCGAGAATGTCGTCGTTGTCGGCGTTGGCGATGAGCAAGTCATAGCCGTGCTTGCGTGCCTCGTTGTGGGCACCGCTGGCAATCTGGAGCGAAAAGCCGTGATCGAGACGGGGGAGGACCAGGCCAAAGGACTTGGTGGTGCCGCCGGCCAGCTGGCGAGCGCTTTGGTTGGGCAGGTAGCCCAAGCGATTGATGGTCTCGTTGATGAGTTTGAGGGTCTCGGGGCGCAGCTTTTCGGGATGGTTGAGCGCGTTGGAAACCGTGCCCAACGAAACCCCGGCCTCGCGCGCGACGTCGCTGATTTTTACCTTTGCCATAGCGGCCCCTTTGATGCGTTTCAAGTACAAGCCAGATTGTAGCATCCCAAACCTACCAAAAAGGAACAGGTTTATTTTGGCAGGTTTTATCTGGGGAAACGCCGTTGCCAGCGCGACCACCACGAAGGGGACAGACACCTTTGTGGTGGTTTGGACCGGCTGGACGTGTGTGCATCGGGTGGTATCTAAGTTGAGATACCACTTCTGGTATATCAGCTTGCGCTTGCGTGAGTACAATACTCGAACGTTATACGTCTCAGCGCCCCCTGTGCGTGGACGTCTTGCAGTCACGCGAACGAAGGGATTTATCCTATGTGCGGAATTGTCGGCTACACCGGCTCTGATATTGCAAAGAACATACTGGTCACAGGCCTTAAGCGCATGGAGTATCGCGGCTATGACTCCTCGGGCGTTGCGCTCGAGGTGGGCGAGGGCGCCGCGGCACACCTCGACGTCATCCGCCGCGTGGGCAAGGTTGCGGGCCTGGAGAGCGAGCTTTCCAACATCGACAGCGACGCTACCTGCGGTATCGGCCACACCCGTTGGGCCACCCACGGCAAGCCCTCCGTCGTTAACGCCCATCCCCACACCAGCTGCGACGGTCGTATCGCCATCGTCCACAACGGCATCATCGAGAACTTCGCCGAGCTGCGCGAAGAGCTGGAGGGCCGCGGCCACCACTTTAAGAGCGAGACCGATACCGAGGTCTTCGCGCATCTGATCGAAGAGGCTTATGCCGAGACGCACGACCTGATGGCCTCCGTGCGCGAGGCTTGCACCCACGTGGTCGGTGCCTATGGTCTGGCCGCCGTGTGCGCTGACGAGCCCGGCGTGATCGCCGTGGCGCGCAAGGACTCCCCGATTGTGGTCGGCGTGGGCGAGACCGGCTCCTACGTTGCCTCCGACGTGATCGCGCTTATCGATGCCACTCGCGATGTCGTGGTGCTCGAGGACGGTCAGTTTGCCAAGCTCACGCCCGCGGGCGTCGAGTACACTGACGAGGCCGGCAACGTCATCGAGCCCAAGGTCACCCACATCGACTGGGACCTGGACATGGCAGAAAAGGGCGGTTATCCCGACTTTATGCTCAAGGAAATCCACGAGCAGCCGCGCGTCGTGCGCGATACGCTGGTGGGCCGTATGACCCCCGCCGGCGAGCTCGATATCGACGAGCTGGGCCTGTCCCTCGAGGAACTCAACGACATCGACCGCGTCTACGTGATCGCTTGCGGCACTAGCTATCACGCTGGCCTCATCGCCAAGAACCTTATTGAGGGCTGGGCTCGCATCCCCACCGAGGTTGAGGCGGCCAGCGAGTTCCGCTATCGCAATCCCATCATCACGCCGACGACGCTTGTCGTTGCCGTGTCCCAGTCGGGCGAGACGGCCGATACCCTTGCCGCCATTCGCGACGCGCGCATCAAGGGCGCCAAGGTCTTTGGCATCACCAACGTGGTGGGCAGCCCCGTGGCGCGTGAGAGCGACGGCGTCATCTACACCAAGGCCAACAAGGAGATCGCGGTCGCCTCGACCAAGAGCTTCATCGGCCAGGTCGTGAGCCTTACGCTGCTGGCTTTGCTGTTGGCGCAGGTTAAGTACCGTCTGACCACCAAACAGGCGCGCATGCTGTTCCGCGAGCTTTCCGATACGGCCGAGCAGATCCAGTGGATTTTGGATACCCAGACCGAGGCCGTTCATGAGGCCGCCCTGCTGTGCAAGGACGCGCAGTCGGCGCTGTTCGTGGGCCGTGGCATGGGTGCCGCTATTTCCTACGAGGGCGCGCTCAAGCTCAAGGAGGTCAGCTACCTGCATGCCGAGGCCTACGCCGCCGGCGAGATGAAGCACGGCCCCATTGCCCTGATCGACCCGGGCTTCCCTGTCATCGCTGTGGCCACCAAGAGTGCCACCTACGACAAGACCGTGTCGAACCTCATGGAGTGCAAGGCGCGCGGCGCCAAGGTTATCGTCGTTGCCACCGAGGGTGACGAGGAAATCAACAAGATTGCCGACTGCATCATTCGTGTGCCGGCCGTCCGCGACGTGTTCAGCCCCATCACGGCGAGCGTTCCCCTGCAGCTGCTCGCCCGCGAGGTCGCCATCCTGCGCGGCTGCGACGTTGACCAGCCCCGCAACCTGGCGAAAAGCGTCACGGTCGAATAATTGTTGTTCCGGCGTTTTACCAAACGCCGGAACTGCTCGACGCTGCGCGAGCCGCATTCACGCCAATCTGACGTTCAATTTCGAGGGCGCGACCAGAAGGTCAGCGCCCTCTCATTTCACGTCACCTTGGCGCAAATGCGGCTCGCTCGCTGTTGGTGACTGACATCAGGTGCTCCGTTGTCGAAACGCGCTAACAAGAAGGGCCCGGCTCCGCTGTGGCGGAGTCGGGCCTTGTTGCGTTTGCCCAGATAAAACCTGCCAAAATAAACTTGTCCCTTTTTGGTAGGTTAGCGGAGCTTGCTGGTCTCGAAGTACTCGGGGAACTGGTCCAGAACCTCGGTTTGGTTGCGGAACATCATGTGCAGGTGCTTGCTGACCAAAAAGCTCGCTTCGATGGGGTCGCGACCAGCGATAGCGCGGCGAATCTGCTTGTGCTCGTTCACGATGTCCTGATTGTCGAGAACCTGCGTGGCGGCGCGCAGCCAGCGGAAGCGCTCCAGGTCGGCATTGGTCTCCTCGAGCCACGACCATACGGTGCTGCGACATGCGATGCTAAAAATCATGTGATGCATGAGGTTGTCGCTCAAAAAGAAACCGATGCGATCCTCTTCGGCCATGGCCTTTTCCTGCAGCACGATGGCGCGGTCGAGCTGCTCGATGCCGGCCGACGTGGCTCGCGCACAGCACTCCACAATCACCTGCTTTTCCAGATGTTCGCGGATGTAACAGGCACTCTCGGCAAGGGTGAGGTTGATGGGTGAGACGTAGGTGCCACTCTGGGGCACGGTGCGCACCAGGCCTTCCTGCGCCAAGCGAACCAAAGCCTCGCGCACGGGCGTGCGACCCATATCCAGGTCGTCGCAAAGTTGCTTGACGCCCAGCTTTTCGCCCGGCTTGTAGTCCAGGTAGACGATTTTGCGTCGAATGGTGTGGTAGGACTGGTCCTGTAGGCTCGTTTCCTGCTCGCCGACGTGCATCGATTCTTCCATAGCGCCTCGCAACTGTTCTATCAAACTCATATGTCAGTTGTTAATTATGCCGCGAATCAGCTTTCCGCGGTGGGTAATTCGGCTGTTGCCCAAGAACTATTGCGGCATCTTAGTCTTTGTTTACGCAAGGCTGCGCTCAATGTTGCCGTATCATAAGCCGTCGCAAACGTGAAAGAGAAAGAAGGAATCCCATATGCAACTGGCGAATATCGTACGCGAGCGCTGGAAGGGTGTCTTGTTCTGCCTGATCATCGCTATCCCCGCGACGTTGCTCGGCAAACAAATTGAGGTGGTCGGCGGGCCGGTATTTGCCATCCTCTTTGGCATGGTCCTGGCGCTCATCTTTCCCAAGAATCGCCGCGAACAGCTCGCCGCCGGTGTCACCTATACGTCTAAAAAAGTCTTGCAGTACGCGGTTATCCTGCTTGGCTTTGGCATGAACCTCTCCCAGATTCTGTCCAAGGGCGCCCAGTCGCTACCGATTATCGTGGCGACAATCTCGACCTCGCTTGTCATCGCCTTTGTGCTCTGCCGCGTTATGAACGTGCCGAGCAAGATCGCGACGCTTGTGGGCGTGGGCTCGTCGATTTGCGGCGGTTCTGCCATCGCCGCGACCGCGCCCGTCATCGATGCCGACGATCGCGAGATTGCCCAGGCTATTTCGGTCATCTTCCTGTTTAACGTTATCGCGGCGCTCGTGTTTCCGACGCTCGGTGGTATGCTCGGGCTGACCAACGAGGGCTTTGGCCTGTTTGCCGGCACCGCCATCAACGACACCTCGTCCGTAACGGCTGCGGCGAGCGCCTGGGACAGCATGCATCCCGGCGCCAATGTGCTCGAGAGCGCTACGGTGGTCAAGCTCACCAGGACGCTGGCCATTATTCCCATCACGTTGGTCCTCGCATGTTGGCAGATGCATCTGGCGCGCAAGGCCGGCGGCGACGCCAAAAGCACGTTCTCGCTTAAACGCGCGTTTCCCATGTTTGTGCTGTTCTTTGTGCTGGCGAGTGTAATCACCACGGTGCTTCAGCTTCCCGTGTCCATCACGGCGCCCATCAAGGAGCTGTCGAAGTTCTTTATCGTGATGGCCATGGCGGCTATTGGCTTTAATACCGATATCGTCGAGCTGGTCAAAAAGGGCGGCAAGCCCATCGCGCTGGGTTTTTGCTGCTGGATTGGCATTGCGTGCATGAGTTTGGGAATGCAGCACGTGCTGGGAATCTGGTAGAGAAGTAGCTTATTCGTGTGCTGGTTGCTGGTGAGCGCAAGCCTGCGGTGGAGCGATAGGAGCTCTTGCGGGTATGGCTTGTCCGCAGGTTTATAAGTCCCGAAGAGCTCTTATCGCCCCGCCAGGATGGCGATGCGGGGCAACACCTATACTCGCAGGACAGCGCTTTCTGCCCTATAGTGTTTGGTGAGCAATATCGTTCAATTTTGAAACACTCGGTCGTGCGACTGTCGGCGGTTGCACGTCGCAACGGACAGGGGCAAATCATGGATAGCGATGCCAAGCTAAACATCTTGACCGAGGCCCTGGCTGCTGCCGGGGCCTCGGCATTGGCAATCGATGCGCGTGGGGACGTCGTGATCTCGACCATGAATGACGCGGCGCTTGAGCGGGATGTGGCGACTTTTGTCGCTGAGCGCCTCGACCGTATAGGAGACGGCGCGCGTCTGGTTATGGGGCGTGCGGGTACGCGCCTGAGCCTGACCGTTCGCCCCACCGACAAAGAGGGCGGGGGCCTTTGGGTCGTCGTGGTCCGCGAGGTGCGCGGCGCCGCGGCACATGCGGGCATCGAGTGGCTCAACGCCGACGAAGTTGAGGCCCGCTACGAATCGAGCGCGTACGGCATCGTTGAGGGGGCGGCCTCGGTAGCTGCGCCGGTCGCCGAGAGCTACGCGCGCGGCGTGCCCCTTATGCTCGAGGGCGAGCTGGGAGCGGGTCAGGTCGAGATCGCCAAGCGCCTCTATCTGGACGGTCCTTTTGCCGATCAACCCTTTGTTGCCGTTGCGCTCGATGAGCTTACCGATCGCGGTTGGCGCCACGTGCTCAAAAGCGCCGAATCGCCGTTGTTCCAAACGGGGCTGACACTTTGCATTGCGGGCTGGAATGCGGTTGGCCCCCAGCGCCTTCGCGAGCTCGTTTCCACGATGGCCGACACCGCGTTGGCGACGCGCTGCCATGTGGTGCTGACGGCGAATGACATGCCGGGCGGCAGCGAAAGTGATCAAGCCGCCTTTGTGACCGAGCGCTTCGCCTGTGCGGTGAGCGTGGCGCCGGCAATCGTCGAGCAGGGAGCCGCGTCGACGAAGGTTGCGCGCTATTTGGAATATCTCGCTGGTGCATTTGGGACGGCAGCGCCCACGCTGTCTGCCGCGGCGACGAAGGCGCTCGATGCTTACCGCTGGCCGCGCAATTATCTGCAGCTCCGCGAGGTCTCGGAACGACTGTATATATTGGTGGGGGCGGGCACGGTGGATTGCGCTGTGGCGGAGGAAGTGCTAGCCCAAGAGGACGTGATTAAGACCGCAACCTTTGGCGCCCCGACACTCGAAAGCGACCTGTATATCCTGCGACCGCTGACCGATACCGAGCGAGATATCGCGCATCTGGTTGTAGATCATCTCCATGGCAACCGAACCCGTGCGGCGGAGGTGCTGGGCATAAGCCGAACAACGCTGTGGCGCTTGCTGAAGGACGATGACCGTTGAGCGAGGCGCCCGTGACCGCGCGCGACGCGTGTGCTACAGTCCAAAGCGTTATTGTTTCGATTTGGTTACGGCGTGCGGGGGCGTATGGCTGAGACTACAAAACCGAGCCGCAGAAGGCGGAGCGCCGCGCCGGTCAACCGACGCACGACATCGGTAACGTGGGGCAAACACGCCTCGGGGTTTGATGGTTCGTTCAAGCGCACTAAATACGGCTATCCTTCGGCAAGCGCCCGCTTGGCCATGCAGGCAGAGTCCTCGTTGTGGGGCCGCAAGTGCGTGGTGGGCTCAAAGCTCAAGCACGACGGAACGCTCGGCTACATCAGCCGCGGGGCGGCTCGTCGCAGCGGACTCAATCCGGCTGGTTGGCATCGTTATGTTCCGATCACGGTCGTCGTTGCAGTGATCGTCATCGCACTCGCTGCGCTTGGCTACGCCGGCGGCGGTGCCAACTTGGACGCGATGTTTAAATCGCCCGAGCTCGCGCATGCAGGCACAGAAATTGTCGAGGGCGCTCGGACCCAGACGGGCGTCGCGCCCCAGCGCGGTATCGTTGCGGCGGCCTCTACCATCGCCGACGCTCAAAAGGACGAGGACGAACAGGGCGACGGCGCCGAAACGACTCAAACGAACGAAACGACGACAACTCCACCGGCAAGATAAGTTGCGAGCGGGTCCGCCGTTCGTTAGAACGGCGGAACTAATTACTTTACATACACCACGTTGTCGCGGCGGGGTTTGGGCTCGGGTAGCGTGTCTTCGGCATAGCCCAGAATGCAGTGACCGACACCGCGCAGGCTGCCGTCGGCGGGCAGGCCCCAGCTGGCCAGCAGCTCCAGGCCCTCGGGCGAGTCAAAGACCTCATGCGCGCGGTGAATCCAGCACGAATCGACACCCAGTGCATAGGCGGCGTTGAGCAAGTTGCCCATGGCGAGCGAGCCGTCTTCCAGATGTGTGGGCACGCTGCGGTCGACCAGCACCACCACAACGGTCTTGGCGCCATAGAAGGGGTCGCTGTTGCTGCCCATGATCTGGGCGTTGAGCTGTGAGAGACGCTCGACGGTCGCGGGGTCGGTGACGGCGACAAACGTCACCGGTTGGCGGCCCATGCCGCTCGGTGCATATTGGCCGGCTTCGATAATACGTGCAAGCTTTTCGGCCTCGACGGGACGATCGCTGTATTTGCGGCAGCTGCGGCGATGGATGAGTGCTTCGATAGTCTCCATGGTGTCTCCTTGCGGTGGCGTTGCAGATGCCCCGTTCATACCCGTCGGGCTCAAACGATAGACGGTCAATTGCCCGGCCAAAAGGATAGATTCCAATTGGGAAAGTAGGTTTGCATAAAAGTACCTTCAGAATGTGACAAACAAATGGGATGGTTAAACGTTTTATCCCGTCTACCCTGCGGTTTTTTACCACTTGCCTAAATGACGAACGCATAACCTCTGATAAAGGTTTTACTAAAGGAGTACCAACGTTTATCAATGCGCCGTGGTGGCGCCGGGCCAGGAGGTAACATCATGTTCCAGGCTGGAGATGTCGTCGAGACCGACTTCGAAGGATTTCTGAAGCTGCTGCGTTCCAAGACGCGCGCTTTTGTGACGATTGACGATCACGAGTACTACATCACGCACACCGATGGCTATTGGCGTGTTCAGGATTGCGAGGCCCTCAACGACAAGGGCCACTTTACTGACTGCTCCGAGCTGGTCAACACGGTCTGCGAGGTCGTCGAGCTGCCGTGGATTGCCGGCAAGAGCCTGCATGACAGCTTCTCGGGCGCTACGGTCTATGAGGCCGTCGCCGCTTAACGGGCAATAAAACCCGATTTTCACGTGACCGCTGGCGCTGCCCCCGCGCCGGCGGTCTTTTTCTGCCGATAGGCCATAAAAGTGCAAGCATTTGCGGAGAGCCTGTTGACGATAGTCAAAACTCGGACTAATCTAGAGATACAAAATTGGTCAAAAATCGGACAATCGAATGGTGGGATAGATGAATAGTGCGGTTACGCTGGTCGACTTCGACCGGTTGCTCAATGGACTCGACCATATCTATTCGGAGTTCTCGCGCGCCTGCGGTCTTTCGGACTGCGCTTACTGGATGCTCGTCGATACCAGCACGGCGGGCGGCAGTATTGCCGTAAGCCGCCTGACGAGCGAATGGTTCTACAGCAAGCAGACCATCAACTCGGCCATTAAAACCTTGACGGCGCGGGACTTTGCAACGTTGGAGTTTGCCGAAGGCAGCCGTAAGAACAAGGTTGTGCGTTTGACCGAAGCGGGCATGCGGTTTGCCGAGCGTTATGCGCTGCCGGCACTCAAGGCCGAGCAGCGAGCCTTTGGCGCGCTTGAGCCGTGTGAGCAACGCGAAATCATGCGCCTAATCGGAAAATTTTCCCATGCGCTCGGCGATGAGTGCGATGCCTTTAAGCAGCATATCGCTGTCGAGAGCCAGGCCGAGAATCAAGGTGAGGGGGAGTCGTGCGACTCTTAATGAGGTTTATGAAGCCGTATCGCAGGCTTGTCGCGGTGACGTTGTTGGTGCTGCTAATCGACAACGTTGGCACACTGCTGGTACCCACGATGTTGGCGAACATGGTCAACACCGGTATCACCACGGGCGATGTCGACTACATTTTGCG
Organism: Collinsella sp. OF02-10; assembly: GCF_003463445.1. Classification (NCBI taxonomy): domain Bacteria; kingdom Bacillati; phylum Actinomycetota; class Coriobacteriia; order Coriobacteriales; family Coriobacteriaceae; genus Collinsella; species Collinsella sp. OF02-10. The sequence goes on along the minus strand of NZ_QSCW01000019.1, from coordinate 12,278 downwards.
CAACGGTCTCTACATGCTTATCGCGACCGGCATGGCCAGCGGCGGCGCGGTGTTGGGCTGCTATCTTTCGGCGCGCCTGGCCGCCAACGTGGCCTGCGATATCCGCAATGCCGTCTACGACAAGTCGCTCGAGCTGTCTGCCAGTGACTTTGAGCGCTTTGGCACGGGTTCGATGATCACGCGCTCGCTCAACGACATCAACGTGATTCAGCAGGCGATTCTGCAGACCATTCAGCTGGTGCTGCCGGTGCCGTTCCTGGCGGTGGCAGGCATCATCTTCGCCTGGCTCATCGATCCGGCCATGGGCATGCTTCTGGGCGTCGTGGTTGCGATCGTGCTGGTTGCGGCGGTCTTTACGGTTGCCAACGCGGCTCCGATTTTTATGCGCTTGCAGAGCTTTATCGACCGCATGAACGTGGTGCTGCGCGAAAACATCGTGGGCGTGCGCGTCATCCGTGCGTTTAACAAGGAGCGTCGTGAGGAACAGCGCCTGGACGAGGTGTTTAGCGACTACGCCGCCAACGCCATCAAAGTCAACCATCTGTTTGTGGGCCTCGACAGCTCCACCTTCTTTCTGATGAATATCGCCGAGGTGGCGGTACTGTGGGTGGGCGGCAACCGCGTGGGCGCCCACGCCATGCAGATCGCGAGCATCTCGGCGGTGCTGGAGTATGCGCTTCTGATCCTGTTCTTTGTGATGATGGCCCAGATGGTGGTGCTGACGCTTCCGCGTGCCGCCGCATGTCTGAACCGCGCACAGCAGGTGCTGGAGATTAAGCCGAGCATCGTCGATGGCCAGCGTACGCTCGATGCGGCCGCGTCCGACTCAAAGGACGGGGCCGATGCAGTCGCCGTGTTCGATCACATGTCGTTTCGCTTTGACGATGCCGACGAGGACACCCTGTGCGACCTGAACTTTGCCTGTCGTCGCGGGCAGACCACCGCGATCGTGGGCTCGACCGGTTCGGGTAAGTCGACGGTGGCAAAGCTCTTGCTGCGTTTTCACGATGCCACGAAGGGCGCCATTCGCCTGGACGGTGTTGACCTGCGCGACCTTTCGCAAGACGAGATTCGCGGGCGCATTGCCTATGTGCCGCAGAAGGCGTGGCTGTTCTCGGGCACCGTGGCAAGCAATCTGCGCTTTGGCAACGAGGACGCGACCGAGGCGGACATGCTTCATGCGCTGCAGGTTGCCCAGAGCACCTTTGTGCTCGATCAACCGCAGGGGCTCGATACCCCGGTTGCCCAGGGCGGTACGAACTTCTCGGGTGGTCAGCGCCAGCGCCTGGCCATTGCTCGCGCGCTCATGAAGCGCGCCGACCTGTATATCTTCGACGACAGTTTTTCGGCCCTGGACTTTAAGACCGATGCGGCCCTGCGCCATGCGCTGCAGGACGAGACGCGCGACGCCGCGGTGCTCATCATCGCGCAGCGCATCTCGACGATTCTGCACGCCGACCAGATTGTCGTGCTCAAGGATGGCGAGGTCGTGGGCTTGGGCACGCATGGCGAGCTTATGGAAACCTGTGAGGTATACCGCGCCATCGCGGAATCGCAAATGAAGGGAGGTGAGTAGCATGACCGGGGAGCTCAAGAAGCACAGCGACACTATCGATGCCGCCGCTGCGGACGCTGCCGAGGAAGCGGTCGAGCAGGCTGCCGCGCCGACCGAGCTGGATGACGCCGCCAAGGCCGCGGCCGAGCGTGAGGCTCGCCGCCAAGCGCTGTACGAGGAAAACGAGCGTGCCGAGGACGAGCGTGCCCGCGCGGAAGCAGAGCGCATGCGCGATGTGGACGACGAGGATGAGGACGAGAAACCCCGCGATACCTGGGCGACGGTGCGCCGCTTGTGGGGCGAGGCCGCCGGCGACCATTGGCGCTTCTACATCGTGTTTGCGAGCATCGTGTTCTACGTCATCTTTAACACCGCCGCGCCGGCATATAGCGCCCATGTTATCGACGAGCTGTGGGGCCATATACAGGTGGCGTTTGCCAGCGGAACCACCTTCAGCATCACCTGGGACCAATGCGGCAAGACCATCTTTGTCTACTTCTTGATCTGGACGGCTGCCGGGTCGTTCTATGCGTTGCAGAGCTTTTTGATGTCGAGTGTGGCCGAGCGACTCAACCTGCGTCTGCGCAACCGCATCGCGCAAAAGCTCAGCCGCCTGCCGCTCGCCTACTTTGACGCACATCGCCCCGGTGAGGTGGTCAGCCGCGCGACCAACGACTTGGACAAGATGTCCGAGAGTATGCAGCGCGGATTGCTGCAGCTGCTGGTATCGATCGGTACCGTGACGGGTGCCATCATCATGATGTTCGTCTATAGCGTTGGGCTCACGTTGATCTTTTTGGGTTTTACGGCGGTATCGCTGCTGGTGACCAAGGTGGTTTCGCGCCGTACGCATGATGTGACGGGCGAGCGTCAGGAATGGGTGTCCAAAATCACGAGCGCGGTCGAGGAGGGCTATTCGGGCCGTTTGGTGATTCGCGCATTCAACCGTGAGCACCAGAGCTCTGCCGAGGTGCACGAGGCCTCGGGCGAGCTGGCCCGCGTGAGCACCAAGGCCGACTTTATGATCAACGCCGTCGGACCCGCGGTTCGCTTTATTGGTCGCCTGGCGCAGATCGCGATCGCGCTGGTGGGCTGCAGCATGCTGGTCGCCGGCCACATGACCGTCGGCGTGTTCCAGGCGTTCTTCCAGTTTATCTACGAGGCGTCCGAACCCATGACGCAGCTGTCGTTCACTTTCAACTCGCTGCAGAGCGCGCTGGCGAGTGCGGAGCGTGTGTTCGACCTGCTCGACGAGCCCGAGATGGAGGCCGATCCGCTGCCGGACGAGGCCGCCAAGCTGCCGGGTCGCGTTGAGGGCCGCGTCGCTTTTGAGCATGTGCGCTTTGGCTACACGCCCGAAAAGCCGCTCATGCGCGACGTGTCGTTTACCGCCGAACCGGGTCAGAAGATTGCGGTGGTGGGAACCACGGGTGCGGGTAAGACCACGCTCATCAACCTGCTCATGCGCTTCTACGAGATTGACGGCGGCCGCATTACGCTCGACGGTGTGGATACGCGCCTCATGAACCGCGGTGAGCTACGTCAGCAGTTTGGCATGGTGCTGCAGGAAGCCTGGCTGTTCGACGGCACGATTGCCGAAAACATCGCCTACGGCTGCCCCGAGGCAACGCGCGACGAGATCGTGGCTGCCGCCCGCGCCGCGCAGGTCGACTTCTTTGTGCGCACCATGCCGCAGGGCTACGACACGCGCGTGGCCAATGATGCCGAGAGCATCAGCCAGGGCCAGCGTCAGCTGCTGACCATTGCGCGCGTGCTGCTCAACAACCCGGCGATTCTCATTCTGGATGAGGCGACCTCAAGCGTGGATACGCGCACCGAGCTTGCCATCGGCCGTGCCATGGACGCGCTCATGCATGGGCGCACAAGCTTTGTGATCGCGCATCGCCTGTCGACGATCGTGGACGCCGACCTGATCTTGGTCATGGATCACGGCAACATTATCGAGCAAGGCACGCATAAGGAACTGCTGGCTGCCGAGGGCGCCTACGCCGACCTCTATCTGAGTCAGTTCGCCTAAGGTGACAAAGGGACAGTTCCGCATGTCACATTGGAAACAAGGCGCGCCGGGGATTGATTCCCTGGCGCGCCTTTTGCGTCGGTGTCGATGTTGTTTTGTGCCGCTCGCGTTCCTAGTGCTCGTCCACGAGCTTGGCGACGAGGGCCTTGAGCTCGGCCACCTCTCGCTCGAGTTCCTTGACGCGGCGGGCATTCTCGGTGATGCCCTGGCGGTTGAGGGCACTCTGCTCGGCGGCATCGTCGGGCATGTATTCGCGGTGCTGCTTGGCGTCGAAGCTTTCCTCGAATACGCGGCAGCCGTTGCGCTTGATGACGCGGCCCGGCACGCCCACGACGGTGCAGTTGTCGGGTACGTCCTTGACGACGACCGAGTTGCCGCCGATCTTGACGTTGTTGCCGATGCGAATGTTGCCGAGCACCTTGGCGCCTGCTCCCACGGTGACGTTATTGCCCAGGGTGGGGTGGCGCTTACCGGTCTCGTTGCCGGTACCGCCGAGCGTGACGCCCTGGTAGAGCACGCAGTTGTCGCCCACAATGGTGGTCTCGCCGATGACGACGCCCATGGCATGGTCGATAAAGAAGTGCTTGCCGATCTGCGCGGCGGGATGAATCTCGACGCCGGTGATATGACGGGTGAGCTGCGAGAGCACGCGGGCGAGCGAGCGATGTCCATGTTCCCACAGCCAGTGCTCGGGCACGTGGTTCCACTTGGCGTGCAGGCCGGGGTAAGAAAGGAAGATGACTAGGCCGTTTTGCGCGGCGGGGTCCTGTGCCTGGACGGTCTTGATGTCCTCGCGAATGGTATTGATAAAGCTCACCGGCCGCCCTCCCTTAGCGCCGCGACAATGCAATTCAATAAAGTATAGCGATTCGCTAGGGATTAGGAAGAGCAATCTTGCTCGGCTTTGCGCGACAGGTGTCAATTATGCAAACTTGCTGGTAATGAAGTCACGCTTTTGTAAGGTCGTGTGCGTTGCCGCGTCACAACCGTATACTGGTCAACTTGGACGTGTCCGCGCCCACAACTGAGAGGTTTTACTTCATGGGTTTCATCAATTTTATCGCCGAGCTGCTTAAGGATCCGCGCACCGCGATCGCCAGCTGGATCGCCGCCGGCCCGCTTATGGCCTATGGCTGCGTGTTCCTGATCATCTTTATCGAGACGGGCGTGGTGTTCTTCCCGTTCCTTCCCGGCGATTCGCTGCTGTTTGCCTCGGGTTTCTTTGCCCACAACGGCGGCTTTAACATCGTGGCTCTGCTGGCCGTCGCATGGACGGCTGCCATCTTGGGCGATCAGTGCAACTTTATGATCGGTCATTTCTTTGGCCAAAAGATCATCGCCTCGGGCAAGGTGAAGGCCATGACGCCCGAGCGCATCAAAAAGTCCGAGGACTTCCTGGACAAATGGGGCCACCTGGCCATCTTCCTGGGTCGCTTCTTCCCGTTTATCCGCACCTTTGTGCCCTTCATCGCCGGCATGGGCGGCATGCATTGGCGCAACTTTGTCATCTTTAACGTGTTGGGCGGCATTACCTGGTCGACGGTCTTCACTCTGCTGGGCTACTTCTTTGGCGGCATCCCCTTTGTGCAGGAGCACTTTGAGCTGCTGATTATCGGCATCGTCGCCGTGTCGATCATCCCGACCGTGGTCGGTCTGGTTAAGGCTAAGCTGGGCAAAAAGAACGCTTAGCTCGAGCCAGCGCGCAAACCGTGCAGTTGAGGCCCGTCACCGCTTACGGTGGCGGGCCTTTTTGCTTCGGTCAAATGAAAATACTTTAGTTAGTTAAAGAAAAACGTTTTATCCAACGCATGTGGGGAGTACAATCTCGTGCATGCGAATCGACGTGCCATCGGCTTTGATGCTGTCCGCGTGTCCCGTCCGGCTCTACGCTCCGGGCGTGCGACGTTGCGACGCGGTCGGCCCCGGTCCTTGCGTGCGGGTTCGCGAGTATGCAACTGTGTATGTAAGGAGCGACATATGACTGTCGAGAAGAAGGATATCGATTGGGGTAGCCTCGGCTTTGGCTACATGAAGACCGATTACAGCTACGAGGCCCATTGGAAGGACGGCGAGTGGGACGAGGGTGGCCTGACCACCGACCACACCCTGCATGTCTCCGAGTGCGGTGGCATCTTCCATTACTGCCAGGAGGTCTTTGAGGGCCTGAAGGCCTACACCGCCGAGGACGGCAGCATCGTCTGTTTCCGTCCCGACATGAACGCCGAGCGCATGTATAACTCTGCCCAGCGCCTCGAGATGCCCCCGTTCCCCAAGGACAAGTTCGTTGAGGCCGTCAAGCAGGTCGTTTCTGCCAACGCCGCCTGGGTTCCGCCCTTCGGTTCCGGCGCGACCCTGTACGTGCGTCCGTTTATGATCGGCTCCGGTGACGTGATCGGCGTGGCTCCCGCTCCTGAGTACACGTTCCGCATTCTCGTGACCCCGGTCGGTCCGTACTTTAAGGGTGGCCTTAAGCCCGTCAAGCTGCGCGTTTCCGAGTACGACCGCGCCGCACCGCACGGCACCGGCAACATCAAGGCCGGCCTCAACTACGCCATGTCCCTCAAGCCCACGATGGAGGCCCATCGCGAGGGCTATGCCGAGAACCTGTATCTCGACTCCGAGTCCCGCACCTATGTCGAGGAGACCGGTGGCGCTAACGTCCTGTTCGTGAAGGAGGATGGCACCCTTGTCGTTCCGCAGTCGCACACCGACTCCATCCTGCCCTCCATCACCCGCCGTTCGCTCGTTCAGGTCGCCAAGGACCTGGGCATTACCGTCGACCAGCGTCCCGTCGAGTGGGCCGAGGTCAAGGCCGGCACCTTTGTTGAGTGCGGCCTGTGCGGCACCGCTGCCGTCATCTCCCCGGTGGGCGAGATCGACAACAAGGTCTACGGTGCCGATGAGACCGTGACCTTCCCGGCTGGCTACACCGAGATCGGCCCTGTGATGAAGAAGCTCCGCGAGACTCTGACTGGTATCCAGTCTGGTGCTGTTGAGGATAAGCACGACTGGGTTTACACCGTCGCGTAAGCTGCCATAGCTGTTCGGCCCGAGGGCAACCTTCCTTTCCGGCGCGTCCTCGGACATGAAAGAACCTCCGCTGCGCACTTCGTGCGGCGGAGGTTCTTTCGTCCTGCGGAGTGCGCCGGAAAGGAAGGTTGCCCTCGGGCCTGCGTTACCTCGGCGCTGCCGTTACGGGCAATATAGATCTGAATTAAAGATGGCGCG
>NZ_QSCW01000019.1:0-5432 GCF_003463445.1 Collinsella sp. OF02-10 | reverse complement strand
GCGGCCTTTTGGCCCGCGCCTTTGTTTTGGTTCGCGCCATGTGGGGGTGGTGGCGACGTGCATTTTTGCGAATATTCTGCAATCGAAGGCCCCTGCATACCGACCTCGGGCAAAAAATCGGGATTTCTCGATGTTTTCTACGAATGATGGGCGGGGTTACGGGCTGACAGCGGGTGATTTGCAGGGATATTCGCGGTCTTTGGCCTATGTCGTGGCACCCGATGCTCTTGGTTATGTTGAATACTCCCAAAAATGCACGGTGCTTAGAGGGGGACCTTCGCGAAAAAGGAAACCGCCCCGTCGAAGTATGCGTTCGACGGGGCGGTTTATACATTTGGCCGATTAAGGATGCGCTGCCAAACTACTAGAACTTGACGGTCGGGGCCTGGCGGGCTGCTTCGGCGGCCTCGAAGCCCTGGCGCTCCTTAAACTGGAAGATGCCGGCAAAGATGACAGCCGGGAACGTCTGAATGGCGTTGTTGTAGCTGAGCACGCAGTCGTTGTAGCTCTGGCGTGCATAGCTAATCTTGTTCTCGGTATCCTCGAGCGACGCCTGCAGCTGCGTAAAGTTGGTGTTTGCCTTCAGATCGGGGTAGGCCTCGGCTACGGCGAAGAGCTGGCGCAGCGCACCGGTCAGCACGTTGTCGGCTTCCATCTTGGCCTCGGGCGTGGTGGCCTTGACGGCGGTGTTACGCGCGCTGATCACGGCGGAGAGCGTCTCTTGCTCGTGCTTGGCGTAGCCCTTGACGGTCTCGACCAGGTTGGGGATCAGGTCGTTGCGGCGCTGCAGCTGCGTATCGATGTTCTGCCAGGCGTTATCGATGCGGTTACGCTTGGTGACCATGTTGTTGTAGATGCCGGCGATGGCGCAGACAATCACAATGACAACAACGATGCCGATGATGACGGTAATCATGATGTCTCCGTTTCGAATGGCCGCGGCGGCATGCGCCAGCTGCCGTTGGTATAACGCTACTAGTATACCCGCAACGTTTTGCCGTGCCGAACTTTCCGGTAAGCGTTATGTTTTCGGCGGGGTCGGCACCGGGGTAAAACGCGCGAGGTACAGGTGTAAGATATGCGACAGATTGACGAGTGTTGTCTTTGCCCTGAGGATGGCGATACCAGTGGACCTTCGCATTAAGAAAACCTACCGTGCCCTGTTCGATGCTTTCACCGAGCTTCTCGAGGAGCATCGTTTTGAGGACCTGACGGTTGCCATGCTGTGCGACCGCGCCATGATTCGCCGCACGACGTTCTACAAGCACTTTCGCGACAAGAACGATTACTTTGCCTTTTATATCGATGAGCTCATGTCCGGCTTGCCGCAAAAACAGCCCGATGAGGCCGGCACAGTGTCTGCCGAGGACGTGCGCGCGCTTCGGCACGCGATTTTGGACGATGCCATGGACCTGATTCTGGCCCATGAGCAGCTCATGGACAACATTTTGGCGAGCAGCATGTCGGGAATGCTGACCAACGTTATTTGCGACCGCATTGCCCGCTCCATCCGCGAGCGTGTGATGAACGTGCTTGCCGAGGATGCCCTGGTCCCCGTGTCACTCGAGACGACGTCTGAGTTTGTCGCCGGCGGTATTATTCGACTTTTCACGATATGGTGGGAATCGGGCCACGATCTTGAGCGTCGACCTGAGATAGCCGACGTGGTCGATGCACTGTTCGAGCGAACCATGACGCCGGTGCATCATTAAAAGTGGCGGAGAGAGGGGGATTCGAACCCCCGGAACGCTCTCGCGCTCAACGGTTTTCAAGACCGCCGCATTCAACCGCTCTGCCATCTCTCCGTGAGTCGTAATGATAGCATCGTTTTGAATTTGCAACAGGGAAGGCGAACGATGACGAGCACCGAAATCGACGAGAAGTTCATGCGCGAGGCGTTGGCGGAGGCGCGCGCCGCCGCGGCGGTGGGCGAGGTGCCCATTGGCGCTGTGGTGGTGCGCGCGGGTGAGATTGTCGCGCGGGCGCATAATCGTCGTGAGCTCGATCAGGACCCTTCGGCGCATGCAGAGTTCGCGGCCCTGTGCGCTGCCGCTCGGTCGCTCGGTCGCTGGCGCCTTTCCGACTGTACGGTCTACGTGACGCTCGAGCCCTGCTGCATGTGTGCGGGGCTTATGGTTAACGCGCGCGTAGGACGCTGCGTGTATGGCGCGGCTGATGCCAAGGCGGGCGCTCTGGGTTCGCTGTATGACCTGAATGCCGATTCGCGCCTGAATCATCGGTTTAACGTGACCGCCGGCGTGCTGGCAGACGAGTGTCGTGAGGTGTTGAGCAGCTATTTTAGTAGGCTGCGTGGCACCGATGGTGCTGGCTGCGGTTGTGGGGCCGATCTTGAGGCGCATGCCGCTCATGCCGAGGCGCTCGTGTGTGCCGAAGATATTGCCGTTGAGGCGGTCGATTTTGGTGCCGCGCGCCGCCGGCCCCGCCGTGTGCTGTTGGCGATCGATTCCTTTAAGGGCAGCGTTTCGAGCGCGCAGGCGGAGGCGGCGGTTGCCGAAGGCGTGCGCCGCGTTTGGCCCGATGCCGAGGTGCGCACATTGCCGCTGGCAGATGGTGGCGAGGGAACGCTCGATGCCATCGCCGCATGCGGTGGCGAGCTTGTGACCTGCGATGTCGCAGGCCCCTTGGGCGACCGCGTGTCTGCCCGGATGCTGGTGGACGGCGAGCACGAGTCGGCTGTAATTGAGATGGCCGAGGCGGCGGGTATTGGGTATTCACCCTGCACGGAATCGGCGGCGCTTGCGGCTTCGACCTATGGCGTGGGCCAGCTGATGCTTCGTGCGGTTCGCGCGGGTGCAAAGACTATCTATATTGGCTTGGGCGGCAGTGCCACCAACGACGGTGGCGCCGGCATGCTGCAGGCGCTGGGCGCGCGTGTGGTCGATGATCAGGGCTGCGATATCGCCCCTGGTCTTGCGGGTCTTGAACACGTGGCGAGTATCGATTTGGCACCGGCGCTTCGGGCACTGAGTGGCGCGCGTGTCGTGGTGCTTTCCGATGTCGAGAATCCGCTCGTAGGGCGTCGCGGCGCATTGGCGGTGTTTGGCGGGCAGAAGGGCCTGCCGACGGATGACGCCGAGGCGCTCTACAAGTGCGACAGCTGGATGGTCGGCTACGGCCGCCTGCTCGATGCGGCGATTGTCGAGGCGCGTGAGCAGGGGCTATTGCGCGTGCCCGAGGGTGCACGGACATTTGGCTCGGTGCTCGGTGTGCCCGGTGCCGGTGCCGCGGGCGGCCTGGGTGCCGCACTGCTGGCGCTCGGCGCCGAACTGCGTTCGGGCGTGGAGACAGTGCTCGATTTGATTGGGTTTGACGAGCGCGTGCGCGATGTCGACCTGGTCATTACAGGCGAGGGCAATATGGACGAGCAATCCGCCGCCGGCAAGGCGCCGGTGGGTGTGGCCCGCCGTGCCAAGCGCTATGGCAAGCCGGTTGTTGCCGTCGTGGGTGGTCGTGCCGACAACCTGGATGCTGTGTATGGGCAGGGCGTCGACCTGGTTTTGACGATCTGCCGCAAGCCCATGGGCCTTGAGCTGGCGCTCGATCCCCAAGAAGCCATGACCAACCTTATCTGCGCCGGCGAGTCTGCCGCTCGATCTTACGACCTCGCCCGCCTCTAAAACCCATCTCTCTATAAGTTGCGGTGAAATACGGAGTGTTTTTGCCTTTAAGGTGCCAAATCAGTCCGTATTCCACCGCAACTTCGTGAATGGTCATCCGAGGCTGGCCGCCTTGTGCCTTGGGTCGGACCGTCCGTCACGAAATGCGGCCATCTACTACGTTTAACCGAGTACCCTCGATCATCCCGAATTTTGCGAAATTAAAACCGCAGGTAGAAAGCTTGCCGGTTTTCGAAAAAGTCGGCTATGGTTGACCCCTGCGGCCTAAACGTAGTAGATAGGCCCTTTTCGTGGCGCAGCACCAGATCAGTCTTTTTGGGACGGGACTTTCTTGGCTACTTTCGTCACCCTGATGTCCCCAGTCAAAAAGTAGTCAAAAAAGCCCCGTCCCAAATTAGCTGTCTTGCCCCATCGGGCGGGAGCAGGTAAGATATATCGAGCGCCTAGCGCGTTCGATGGGTTCGGATGACGACATGTTCCGAATCTGGTCAGGTCCGGAAGGAAGCAGCCATAAGGAGCCTCTGTCGGGCATCCGAATCCATCGAGTGCACGGGCTTTCTTTTTGCGCGGTTTTACCAAACCGCGCAATGCTCGACGCTGCGCGCCACCCAGAGCGACAATTTGTCATTCAAAAGGCAAGGCATGACCAGAAGGTCTATGCCTTGCCTTTTTCATGCCAACTTGTTCGCTCTGGGTGGCGCTCGCTGACTGCGCCAAGACATCAATGGCTACGTGGTTCAAGAGACGGCGGCGTTGCCATCTGTTTTTACAAGTAAAGAGGCCCGTTTCCCTGGTTTTGGTTGGGGAAACGGGCCTCTTTGTCTATGGGCTTGTAGATTGGTGGGAGCGATATGCTCTGGCAGCTACTTTGAGTTCTTGATGCGGCGTACACCCGCGGTGGCTATTCCGAACCCTGCGGCGGCGATTCCTGCGAGTGTGATTGCGCTCGGCGCTGTGTCGCCCGTGTTCGCGAGCTTGCCGTCGGTCGTATCTGCTTGCTTGGTGGAGCTCGATGGAGCGTATTTGCCGGTCGCGGGCGAGCTGGCGGGCTGTGCCGTTTCGGCCGGCTGCGCTGAGCTGGAGGGTTTTGTCGTCTCGGCGGGTTTCGTTATCTCGGGCGAGGTGGCCTTGTCTGCCGCGGCCTTTGCCTCTTCGTATGCTTTGCAGGCGTCGTCATAGGCCGCTTGCGCCTTTTCCAAATCGTCGAGGAGCGCATCTCGCTTGGCTACGCCCTCATCGATGTGGGCTTTGGCTTTCTCCGCCTCACTTTCGAAACGCTGAACCTGTCTTTCCTGGCTTTCGAGCCGGCGTTGGCAGTGGTGAAGATCATCTTCACAAGATTTTTCTCGCCTTTCTGCCGACATGATCTCACTTTGCAACTGCTTAATAGTTTCGTTAGAAGCTCCGTCGTCGATTGCCTTATTTAATTCTGCCTGAAGGCCGCTTGTCCGGTTGTGGGCCTCATCGTATTTGGCTTGGGCTGCATCGACGTTCGCTTGCATGGCGGGAAGGGGTTTCCTCCATTTGGCGGCTTCCGTCACCACCATGTCGTAGATCTCTTGAAAAGCGGCAATGTCATCATCGATTACCGCAAGTTTCTCGGGACTTGCGGCGTCTTTTGCGGCCTCGAGGGTTTTGAGCGCTTCCTGCATGGCTGCATACGCTTTTTCTTTTGCGGCGGCCGCATCTTCCGTCTGCAAGGCAACTGCACCGGTGGGGGAACTGGTTTCTGCCGCGATCGCCGTTACGGGGGGTGTTCCTATAGTTTTGTCAACTGGGAAATGCTCTCCGTGC
>NZ_QSCW01000018.1:22982-46116 GCF_003463445.1 Collinsella sp. OF02-10 | reverse complement strand
CGGCCCCCCACTTTTTTGCGTTTTATAAAGAGCTGTAATACAAGAACTCGCCTTCTTTTAGCTTGTCTTACTGTTTGGCTGTATTTTGAGTCCTTCTTTTGTATTTGCGCGATAATAACTCCCATTGGCGTTAGGGAGGACTTGATGTTTACCGTTTTTGTCTTGGGCAATATTGCTTCGGGTAAGTCGACTGCCTGCCGCTATCTCGAATCTCATGGCGCCATGCTTATCGATCTGGACGAGCTTGCCAAATCGCTGTATGTGCCAGGCTCCGATATCGTCAATGCCCTTGCGGAAGAATTTGGCTGGGATATTTTGGATGAGGAGGGCGGCATTCGCCGCAGCATCCTCGCTTCTCGAGCTTTCGCTTCTCCTGATTCGGTCGCACGGCTCAATGACCTTGTGCACCCCGTTCTCATTGAACAGCTTTCGCTTAGGATTCTCGATCCGGTTTGTTGTACGGTTTCATCTCCCCGTTATCCCTTTGCGGTTGTCGAGGTTTCTGCTCCGACTGGTTTTGAGGATGCATTTGGCTTGGCTGATGAAATTCTGGTCATCAGCGCCCCTTTGTCAGTTCGTCGCGAGCGTGCTATTCAGCGTGGCATGGAGCCATCTGATTTCGATGCCCGTTCTGCTTGCCAGCCCGATGAGTCTGCGCTGTGCAATCTCGCTACAACGGTGATTGATAATGCCGCAGGCGATAATTCGCTCTTTGAGCAGCTTGACTCATGGCTTGCATGCCATGGGTTTATAGACACTGCGAATAAGGAGGATGCCGATGCCTAAGACACGTTTCTTTGCGTGGTATCGCCTTATACCGCTGGCTGCCGTTTTTGCCTTCGGCCTTATCTCATTCGTTTACTCGTGTGCTCCTGCGGCTTTCTTTAAGCCGCTGTATCCCATTGACTACGAGGCGTATGTAAAGCAATCTAGTATTTCGCATAATCTGGATCCGTATCTGGTGTGCGCTGTCATTAAGTCGGAATCGAATTGGGATCCCGAGGCTGAGTCGAATCAGGGTGCTCAGGGATTGATGCAGCTGATGCCCGAGACTGCCCAGGATATGATCGCCAAGGGTCTTGTCGACGGTGGGGGGTATTCGGCCGACAACCTTAACGATCCCGCTACGAACATCGAGTTTGGCTGTGCGTATCTTTCGTATCTTCTAACGTATTTCAACGGGTCGACGGATAGCGCTATTGCCGCATATAACGCCGGCATGGGCAATGTGGATGGTTGGGCGCAGCAGAGCACCTCGCTTCACAATGCGATTACCTTCCCCGAGACGCAGGCTTATCTGATTCGCGTCAATAATGCCTGGGTTCGCTATAAGACGCTCTATCCCGATCGGTTCGTATAGGACTAAGCCCACCTCCTGCGTATACTGCAGATGTATGAGTTAGGAGTATCCATGGCGGAATTTGAAGTAGAACGCGTTGGTGGTGAACTTAAGCGCTTTGGCGTTGAGGGCGCTGAGGTGCCGTTTGAAGTCGTTTCTCCCTATGAGCCTGCAGGTTCTCAGCCTAAGGCCATTGAGTCGCTTGTGCAGGGTGTGAGGGGCGGAGATCGCTATCAGGTTTTGCTGGGCGTGACTGGTTCGGGCAAGACCTTCACGATGGCTAAGACTATTGAGGCCCTGGGGAAGCCGACGCTGGTCATGGCTCCCAATAAAACGCTCGCCGCTCAGCTTGCGAGCGAGCTCAAAGAGTTCTTTCCCAACAACGCTGTGGTCTACTTTGTCTCGTACTACGACTACTATCAGCCCGAGGCGTATGTGCCGCAAAGCGATACATATATCGAGAAAGACTCCTCGATTAACGAAGAGGTCGAGATGCTGCGACATCAGGCGACCGCCTCGTTGCTCTCTCGACGCGATGTAATCGTCGTTGCTTCGGTGTCCTGTATCTACGGTATCGGCTCTCCCGAGGACTATGCGGGGCTGGCGCCGAATGTCGACAAGAAAGTGCCGCTCGAGCGCGATGACTTTATCCATGCACTTATCGACATTCAATATGATCGCAATGACTATGACCTAGCGCGCGGCACGTTCCGCGTGCGCGGCGATGTTGTCGACGTGTATCCGCCTTATGCCGAGCATCCGTTGCGGTTTGAGTTCTTTGGCGACGAGGTTGAGCTTATTGCCGAGATCGATGAGGTTACCGGTGAGATGCTTCGTGAGTACGAGGCCATCCCCGTATGGCCGGCATCGCACTACGTGACCGAGAAGCCGAAGGTCAAGGCGGCTCTGAAATCAATCAGTGAAGAGTGCGAGAAGCGTGTGGCCGAGCTCAAGGCGACCGACAAGTTGCTCGAGGCACAGCGTCTGCAGCAGCGCACCGACTATGATCTCGAGATGCTCGAGACCATGGGTTTTTGTAACGGTATCGAGAACTACTCGCGTCATCTGGACGGTCGAAAACCGGGCGAGCCGCCGTTTACCCTGATCGATTACTTCCCTAAGGACATGCTCTGCATCATCGATGAGAGCCATGTGACGGTGCCGCAGATTCGCGGCATGCACGAAGGTGACCGCTCGCGTAAGGTGACGCTGGTGGAACACGGTTTTCGCCTTCCTTCGGCACTCGATAACCGCCCGCTTCGTTTCGATGAGTTTGAGGCAAGGATCCCCCAGTTCATCTACGTTTCGGCCACGCCGGGCGACTACGAGCTGCGGGTGAGCCAGAACGATGTTGAGCAGATTATTCGTCCGACCGGCCTGCTCGATCCCAAGATCGATGTGCGTCCGGTTCGCGGTCAGATTGACGATCTTGAGGACGAGATTCGCGAGCGCGTTGCCCGCAAGGAGCGCGTGCTGGTGACCACGTTGACCAAGCGCATGGCCGAGGACCTGACCGACCATCTGCTTGATGCGGGCATTAAGGTCAATTACATGCATTCTGATACGGCGACAATGGACCGTGTCGAGATCCTGCGAACGCTGCGCGAGGGCAAGATCGATGTTCTCGTTGGCATCAACCTGCTTCGCGAGGGCTTGGATCTTCCCGAGGTCTCACTGGTGGCAATTCTCGATGCCGATAAGGAAGGCTTCTTGCGCAACCGCCGTTCGCTGATTCAGACGATTGGCCGCGCGGCCCGTAACGCCGATGGCGAAGTCATCATGTATGCAGACGTTGTGACCGATTCGATGAAAGAGGCCATCGAGGAGACGCAGCGCCGTCGCGAGATTCAGATGGCATATAACGAAGAGCATGGCATTGTGCCCAAGACGGTGCGCAAGGCCATCAACGACATCTCAAGTTTTATTGCCGAGGCCGAAAAAACCGTGGGTTCCAAGGGACGCTCGAAGGGCGACTCTCTTGGCCATGGCGCATTCTATACGCCCGATGAGTCGGGCGAGGGTGGCGTGCCGGAAACGGTGGCGCCCGAGCAGACACTTGCGGAGCAGTTGGAAGAACTGCCGCATGACGAGCTCGTGCGGATCGTCGAAACCATGGAAGAGGATATGCGTAACGCTTCTGCCGCCATGGACTTTGAGGAGGCGGCGCGCCTGCGCGATGCCGTCGTTCAGATTCGGGCGATGCTCGAGGGTGCGTCTGAGGACGAGACGATCGAGCGCTTACGTTCGCAGGCTCGCAAGGGTTCCACGTTCGCATCGGGCAGAAAACGCCAGGGTGCACGGTTTAAGAAATAGCGAACATGCCCCGAGTTCCCTGCGGAGCTCGGGGCATGCGTCTTTTGCGCGCTGGAATTCGTGCGTTAGAGGTCTGCGATCAGGGCTTCGGCACAACGGATGCCGTCGGTGGCGGCGCTCATGATGCCGCCGGCATATCCAGCTCCCTCACCGCAAGGGTAGAGGCCCGGGGTCGACACGGCATGGCATGTTCGGTCTCGGGTGACGGTGACCGGTGAGCTCGAGCGAGTCTCCACGCCGGTAAGGACAGCATCGGAGCGGTCGTAGCCTCGTAGCTTTTTTCCAAGTAGGGGAAGTCCCAGGCGGAGCGACTCGACGATATGCTGCGGCAGGGCTTCGTCAATTGCCGTCCAGGTCACACCGAGCGGATAGGTGGGCTTTACCTTTCCGGGCGCCTTGCTGGCGCGTCCTGCGAGGAAATCTCCGACGAGCTGTGCCGGTGCGTTCCAGTTGGAACCGCCCAGGCGGTAGGCGGCCGCCTCGCAGGCGCGCTGGAGCTCGATGCCGGCGAGTGGGTCATCGTTGGGAAGGTCCTCGGGCGTGACGTTAACGAGCAGGGCGGCATTTGCGTTGCGTCCGTCGCGGGCATTGAGACTGGCGCCGTTGACGCACAAGTGGCCCTGCTCGGAAGAGGCGGCGACAACCTGCCCGCCGGGACACATGCAAAACGAGAACACGCTGCGGCCGTTGGGAAGATGGGCGACGAGCTTGTAGGGGGCTGCTCCGAGGGCAGGATGTCCCGCCGAGGCTCCGAATTGGGCTCGGTCGATGTCGCGCTGCGGATGCTCGATGCGAACGCCCATGGCAAAGGTCTTTTGTGCGAGGACCACGTTGTGGTCCTTAAGGAGCTCAAAAATATCGCGAGCAGAATGCCCGCAGGCGAGGATGAGGTGCTTTGCCTCGATTGGCTCGCAAGCGGTGTCTTGGGACGATTGGACATCAATACCGGTGATGGCGCCAGACGCGTCGATGCGAATGTCGACGAGCTTCGTTCGATAACGGACGACACCTCCGAGCTGCTCGATGCGCTGGGATATAGCGGTGACGACCGTGGGAAGGATGTCGGAGCCAATGTGCGGCTTGGCATCCCACAGAATATCGCGGGGCGCACCCGCCTCGACGAAGGTTTCGAGGATAAGGCGATGGGCGGGATTTTTGGTTCCCGTATTGAGCTTGCCGTCCGAGAAGGTCCCCGCGCCGCCCAGGCCAAACTGGATATTGCTCTCGGGGTCGAGGATGCGCTCCTTTAGAAAGAGGTCGATCGCCTGCGAGCGGCGAAATGCCGGGTCGCCGCGCTCGATGAGCAAGGGCTTAAGACCTGCTTCGGCGAGCGTAAGCGCAGCGAAAAGGCCGGCGCATCCGGCGCCGACAACGACAGGGCGTTCTTGAGGTGCGTCGGAGGCGGGGGAGGGGAATGAAGGCTCATCGTCTTCTATCGCGCGTACGCGCGAGCGGTCACGCTCGGCAACGCTGTCGACCGCTTCTCGCTCGAGGTGGGGACTAGTCAGCTCAACACGAAAGCTCAGGATAAAATGGACGTCTCGTTTTTTGCGAGCGTCGATTGACTTGCGGTGGAGCTCGATGGACTTGATCTCGGAGTCCTTGCAACGTAGGACGCGCTTGGCGACTCGCTTGCCAACAATGAGACAGGCATTTTCATCGTCGGCTTCATCGAGCGACGCGTTGACTTGGGTGATTTCGATCATCGAGGTCTCCTTAGAGGCAAGAAAGAGGCCGTCCGGTATCCCAGACGGCCCGAATGCGTTTTTGATTATAGACTGCGCGGCTACAGGCTGCTTGCAGCGCGAATGCCCGAGATCCAGGCCCACGCAAGGTTAAAGCCTCCGCAATCGGCGTCGATGTCGAGCGCTTCACCGCAAACGTAAAGCGGGGCGTCGACAACGCTGCGCGCGCGTAGGCTGGGTGTTGAGATACTCTCGACAGATACGCCACCACGCGTGACCTGCGCTGAGCGCTCCTCGGTTGTTCCCTCGACGAGCAATTTAAAGTGCTTGAGGATCGAGACCAGGTGGATGACATCGTTGGAGCATGGATGGCACTGCTCGAACGCTGTGCAGACGACGCGGGAGAGTTGCGGGGCGAGCATGCCGTCGAGCCAACGGGGATCGCGGGGTGAAAAGTCACCGAACAGCTCAACGCGCCGGTTGAGCATATCGAGCAACTCGTCTTTGGAGAGGTCGGGGAAAACGTCGAGCAGGATCGTATCGCCGTGCTGGATACGACGAGAGAGGTTGAAGACAGCGACACCCGAGATACCGAAGGTTCGAAACAGCACTTCACCGTCTTCGTGCCAGAGCTCATTATGATTGCGGGCGAGCGTCAAGCGGACACGGACGCGCAGGCCGTCCAACGTCTTGAGTGCCGCCCGATCGCCAACGACCGTTGCCGATACGGGGCAGAGGATGGGGCGCGGCGAAGTGAGGGGGAGGCGAAACGTATCGGCGATACCGGTGGGGTTGCCGCCCGTAGCGATAATTACGGCATGTGCCTGCAGGGCCTCGTTCTTGCGAGGGACATCGGCGAGCGCTTTCCGAAGCGAGCGGAGCTCCGATTTTCGGTCATCGTGCTTTTTTGCCTTGAGCGCCCGCGCTGGACGGTCTATTTGGAGTGCCCAGCCTTCGGAAGCTTTGTGCGCCGAGGCAACGTTGGCTCCGCAGATTAAGGTGATACCTAGGCGGTCGCAAACGTTGAGAAGCGCGTCGCGCACCGATTCGGCGCGAAGGGAGCGCGGGTACAGCCGGCCTTCCTCGGAGGTTGTCATGATGCCCAGCGAGGAGAAGAAACCCATAAGCTCTTGTTCGGGCTGGGGGCCCATGACGGATTCGACGAATGCGGGGTGGTTATACCGCTGAGGATCAATCGATTCGTTGGAGAGGTTGCAACGGCCGTTACCGGTCGCAAGGAGCTTGAGGCCGCACGCGACATCGCGCTCAACGATGCAGACGCTTTTGCCAGCGCGTGCGGCCGTAATGGCGGCGGCGAGGCCTGAAGCCCCGCCGCCGATTACCAAGACGTCATAGAGGGCGCTCGCGTTCACTTAGGCCTCGTCGGTCTCGTGCGGGGTAATGGCCTCGACGGCAGAGACTGCCTTGGGCAACATGCCATCGGGCAGCGCGGTCTCGACCTCGCCCTTATCGCAGGCCTCGGCGAGTGCCGGATTAATGGGAAGCTGGCCCAAGATGTCGAGGTTATAGCGCTCTGCGACCTCGGGGAGCTTGCTCTTGCCAAAGACCTCGATCTTCTTGCCGCAGTCGGGGCACTCAATATAGCTCATGTTCTCGACAATGCCCAGAATGGGGACGTTCATCTTCTCGGCCATGTTGACCGCCTTGGCGACGATCATCGAGACCAGATCCTGCGGGCTCGTGACGATGACGATTCCGTCGACCGGCAGCGACTGGAAGACGGTGAGCGCGACGTCGCCTGTTCCCGGAGGCATGTCGACCAGCAGGTAGTCGATGGGGCCCCACGAGGTCTCGCTCCAGAACTGCCTAATGGCGCCTGCGATGACCGGACCGCGCCAAAGGACGGGGTCGGTCTCGTTTTGGAGCAGCAGGTTGGAGCTCATGACCTTGACGCCGTGCTCGGAGATTTCGGGCAGCATAAGGTTGCCAAGGGCATGGACGTGGCGTCCACTCATGCCGAACATCTTGGGGATAGAGGGACCGGTGATGTCGGCATCGAGGACGCCGACTTTGTGGCCGTGACGGGCAAGCTCGGTGGCGATGGCACCGGTGACAAATGACTTGCCGACACCGCCCTTGCCGGAAAGCACGGCGATGACGCGCTTGACCTCGGACAGCGTGTTCTCCTCAAATTGCGACGGCGACGTTTGTCCGCCGGCGGCCTGTGCGTGTTCGCAACCCATGTATGACTCCTTTGTATATGCTGGGGCCGGGGCCCCGCGATGTGACACGAGCGTCATTGTACCCTCGTTTGCGAGCGGGAGTCATTTGCATGCGTTTGGGCCGAGCGTGCTTGCAATACGATGGGCCCAAGCGAATGGGCGGGCTTACTGAACTTTGCTGGCGAACTCGAGGTATTGCATGCGCTGCAGCTTGTCGATCGTCGAGGCGTAGGGGCTGTCTTTCGATTCCAAGTCGTAGCGCAGCCCGTCGGCACCGAGATAGCCGGCGACATTGATGGTGGGCACATCTGACCTTGTTGCAAGCAGGGCCTTTTGGTAATTGGTGAGCGGAGCGCCGATCTTATTAAGGGTAATGGCTGCAATCTCGTTTGCCCCGACGGTGTCGTAGACGTTGAGCTCGGTATTGCCGGCGATCTCATAGTTAGCCCAGACGAGATATGTCGACTGATAGATACGGAAGGCGTGGCTTGCCGTATCTTCCTGAGGGTACAGCTCGTCGTTGAGAGTCGTTGCGGCGCTCGGCTGATGGTCGCCAAAAAAGACAAGAACAACCGGTCTGCCGATATTGCGGAGCTCGTTGATAAAGTACTCGAGGTCCCGGTCGGATGCGTTGATGCAGGTGAGATAGGTGTTGAGCGCGCTGTTGGCGCCTTCGCTGGCTCCCTCGACCCAATAGTTTGTCAGCTCTTCGGCGGGAACGGTGCCATAGTCGTAGCCGCCGTGATTTTGCATCGTGACGTCAAAGATGAACTGCGGCGCTTCGTCGGTTCTAAGCAGGTCGAGTATCTTGTCGTAGGTGGCGTAGTCGCATACGCCGGCATGGTAATAGGGCGCACCTTCGAAATCGCCGATTGAAAGAAAGTCTCCAAAGCCCAGCTGCTGATAGATTTTATCTCGATGGTAGTTGACGGGGTTTTGCGGGTGCATAGCGGTAGCGGTATACCCAAGCTCTTTAAGGTCCTTTGCCAGGCTGTTGACGCCATTCATCTGATACAGCTGATAGGGGATTTTGCCTAATCCGACAAAGGCCGTTGTCGCTCCGGTCAAAAATTCGAATTCGGAGTTCGCCGTTCCGCCACCGGCGACCGAAGCGAGCATGGTGCCGCGAACAAGTGTGTCGGGAAGCGAGTTGTAGAATGCGGGGCCGGTGTACCCGGCCGCCTGGAGCTGCTCAAAGCACGAAAGGTCGCCAAAACTCTCGTTCATGACGGCAACAATCGTCGGCTTGATTTCATTGAACTGGGCAACGGCCGCCGCGCGCTGTTCGCTCGAGCCATATGTGCTGTCGTAGACGGTGGCGAGCTCCTGCTCGATGCTCTGCGCCTCATCGGGCGTATAGTCTTCGGGCTTCTCAATGGGCAACTCGTTGACCATTTCGGTGAACGAAGTGATAAAACCCTGAGACGCATACGTGGTGATGGGCTGCCAACGGTCAAATCCAAAATCCAGCGCCTGCTCCAAGTCGATGTTGGAAAAGCCTGAGAGCCCCACAACGGTCACTAGCAGAAAAGCACAGAGGTTAGCGGCGATAGCGGGGAAGACATGGGTGGGCGTACGGAGCTTTCGCGGTCGGATGAGCGAAAGAAGCCCCAGGGAAATCTCCAGCAGGGCGAGAGAGGTTACGATTCCGGCGGTAAAGGTAAACTCGTATCCCTCGCTCACTTCCATTGCGGTGCCAAGGGCCAAGATATCGCTTGGCAGGATGGCTTCGCCTTTAAACGTTATGACGAAGTGCTCGGCAATGCCAAGGATGCAGCAGACGACGGGCACGAGAGCCATGACGCCTCCATGACGCTGTCCCAGCAAATAAAGGGAGAGCAGAACCGTCGCGAGCAGCCCGACGGAAAACCCGAATGAGTTGGCGGGAATGCGATAGAACGTTTCGTTGCAGGCAATTTCGAGTGAAACGAACGAGAGCGCTGAAACAGCGGCGATGACAAGGATGTCACGGCAAATACAGGCAACCGTTCCCGTCGCAAGGTCGGTTTGGTCGATAAGTCCCGAAACCAAGGGCTCGACAAGAAGCATGACGGCGGCAGCACCGAGCGCCGAATAAGAAAGGACCCATAGGGAGCTGCCCTCATTTACGAGCAATTGATTCGTAACCCATGCAGCTGCCACGCCGAGCGGGATGAGGAGCGTCGCGCACCAAAAGACGCGGGCAATGGGTGGCTTTTCGTTGCGTTTGATTGAAAAATACACGCGCACGACGACGGCGGCCACGATAAGGACGGCGATGAATATGGGCAGATTGGCCATGTCGCTCGAAGTGATTTCAAGGGGGATATCTTCGGTCATGGACGTTCCTCTGGTATAGCAAATTAAGTTCAGTATTAGATTACTGTAACCTTTCCACGGCATTTCGAGAAACAAAGCGCCCGATACGCAAAGCTAAAGGTCTGCGAATCTTGTATTACGAACACCTGTGCGCGTCGAGTGCGCTAAACTCATCGGCAGTATGATTCGATGCAATAGGAGGCAAGGAGCTTCCATGTCTGATTCTTCTATCGTTATTCGCGGCGCCCGTGAGCACAACCTCCGTGATATCGATGTTTCCATTCCGCGTGACCAACTCGTGGTCATTACCGGTCTTTCTGGCTCGGGCAAGAGTTCGCTGGCATTCG
Organism: Collinsella sp. OF02-10; assembly: GCF_003463445.1. Classification (NCBI taxonomy): domain Bacteria; kingdom Bacillati; phylum Actinomycetota; class Coriobacteriia; order Coriobacteriales; family Coriobacteriaceae; genus Collinsella; species Collinsella sp. OF02-10. The sequence continues at coordinate 35,951 of NZ_QSCW01000018.1, read as the reverse complement.
ACACTATCTATGCCGAGGGCCAGCGTCGATACGTCGAGAGTCTTTCGAGCTATGCGCGCCAGTTCTTGGGCCAGATGGACAAGCCCGACCTGGATTCGATTGACGGTCTGTCGCCGGCTGTGTCGATCGATCAGAAGACGACGTCCAAAAACCCACGCTCGACGGTGGGCACCGTAACCGAGATTTACGACTATCTGCGTCTGCTGTTTGCTCGCGTGGGAACGCCGCACTGTCCTGAGTGCGGTCGTGTCATTGAGCGTCAGACGACCGATCAGGTCGCCGATAAGGTGCTGGCGGCGGGGGAGGGCCGTCGCGCGTTTGTGTTGGCGCCGGTGGTTCGTGGACGCAAGGGCGAATATGCCAAGCTGTTTGAGGACCTGCGTGCGGAGGGCTTTAGCCGCGTGCGTGTCGACGGCGAGGTTCGCTTGCTTGATGACCCTATCGATTTGGATAAGAAATTCAAGCACGATATCGAGGTCGTGGTCGATCGCATCGTGATCCGTGAGAACTCTCTGGGCCGTATCGCCGAGTCCGTTGAACAGGCGACTGCGCTGGCGCACGGCAATGTGAACGTATACTTGCTGCCCGACCGCGACGCTCCCGAGGGGACCGAAGGCGAGTTGCTGGAGTATTCGCTGGCGTTAGCGTGCCCGGAGCATGGACACTCCATCGATGACCTGCAGCCGCGTGATTTCTCGTTCAACGCGCCCTATGGCGCGTGCCCCGAGTGCGATGGCCTGGGCTTTAAGAAGACGGTCGACGCCGAGGCCCTAATCGAAGACCCCTCGAAGTCGATCGCCGACGGGGTCTTTGGCAGCCTGTTTGGCAACTCTAACTACTATCCGCAGATTTTCGCTGCGGTCTGCAAACACTTTAAGGTGAGCGTCGATACACCGTGGGAGGATCTGCCTCCGCGGGTGCGTCGCGCGTTTTTAGACGGCATGGGCGACCAGAAGATTTCGGTCGACTATCAAAAGCTCGATGGGCGCCGTAGCCAGTGGGACACCAAGTTCTCGGGCGTGCGCAATATCCTGTACGAGCGCTATACCGAGACGACGAATGAGAACACCAAGGCGCGCTTGGAGAAGTACATCCGCGAGGAGCCGTGCTCGAGTTGCCATGGTGCTCGTCTGCGCCCCGAGATGCTCGCTGTTACCGTAGGCGGTAAGTCCATTTACGAGGTCTGCTGCCTATCGTGCCGCGAGTCGCTCGAGTTTTTTGAGGGCCTGGAGCTTACCGAGCGCCAACAATTTATCGGCGGGCGCATCGTTAAGGAAATCCTGGAGCGCCTGCGCTTTCTGGTCGATGTCGGACTCGACTATCTGACCCTCGACCGTGCCTCGGCGACGCTTTCCGGAGGCGAGGCCCAGCGCATTCGCCTGGCAACGCAGATCGGCGCCGGCCTCATGGGTGTGCTGTACATTTTGGACGAGCCGTCGATCGGCCTCCATCAGCGCGATAACGAGCGCCTGATCAAGACGCTTGAGCGCCTACGCGATATCGGCAATACCGTCATCGTCGTCGAGCATGATGAGGATACGATTCGTGCTGCCGACTATGTGATCGACATGGGCCCCGGCGCGGGCGTGAACGGCGGACACGTAGTCGCGGCGGGAACGCCTGCCGATATCATGGCGTGTCCCGAGTCGATGACGGGCGCTTATCTGACCGGCAAACGAATGATCCGGGTTCCCGATGAGCGCCGCAAGCCCGGTCGCGGCTGCCTTAAGATCACGGGCGCCCGCGCCAACAACCTCAAAAACGTTACCGCCAAGATCGAGTTTGGTACGCTTACGGTCGTTACCGGCGTGTCGGGATCGGGTAAGAGCTCCCTGGTTACCGACACTATCGCACCTGCCCTTACGAATGCCATTCACCGTTCGACGCGCCCTGTGGGTCCGTATAAGAAAATCGAGGGCATCGAGTGTATCGATAAGGTTATCGATATCGACCAGTCGCCGATTGGCCGCACGCCGCGTTCCAACCCTGCTACGTACATTGGCCTGTGGGATGATCTTCGCGCGCTGTTTGCGAGTACGCCGGAGTCGAAGGCGCGCGGCTACTCGCCGGGACGTTTCTCCTTTAACGTGAGCGGCGGTCGCTGCGAAGCATGCAAGGGCGACGGACAAATTAAGATCGAGATGCACTTCCTTCCCGATATCTATGTCCCCTGTGAGGTCTGCGGCGGCAAACGCTATAACCGCGAGACGCTTGAGGTCACCTACCGTGGTAAGACCATCTCGGACGTGCTCGACATGAGCGTCACCGAGGCACTGGCCTTCTTTGGGAATATCCCGCAGATTAAGCGCAAGCTCCAGACGCTGTACGATGTAGGCTTGGGCTACGTGAGCCTGGGCCAGCCCGCTACGACGCTCTCGGGCGGCGAGGCGCAGCGTGTGAAGCTCGCCAAGGAGCTTCATCGACGCCAGACGGGCAAGACGTTCTATATTTTGGATGAGCCGACGACCGGCCTTCATTTTGAGGACGTCCGCCAGCTGCTCGATGTGCTGCAGCGCTTGGTCGATGCGGGCAACACGGTGCTGGTGATTGAACACAACCTTGATGTCATCAAGGTTGCCGACCGCCTGATCGATATGGGCCCCGAGGGCGGTAACGGCGGCGGAACCGTCGTGGTTTCGGGCACACCGGAGCAGGTTGCGGACTGTCCGCAGAGTTATACGGGCAAGTTTTTGGCGCCGTTGCTCAGGCGTGACCGGGCGCGTCAGGCTCAACTTGATGCTCAATAAATAGGCGATTCAGTTTATGGGCGCCATCGACTCCTTGTGATTCGATGGCGCTTGCTGTGTCGAAGTGACGTATGCAGCCGAATTGGACATATACTTAATCCTTGCGTCCGAATGCGAGGGAAAGGATATGCCATGGCAAAGGCTGTAAAGACGCCAAAAACCAATGCGATGCGCGAGCTGGAAAGCGCCGGCATTTCCTATGTTCTACATACGTACGAAGACGATGGTGATGAGTCGGCGGGCCTGGGGGTCGCGATTTCGGAGCAGCTTGGCGAGGAGCCCGGACAAGGATTTAAGACCTTGGTCTGCGTGACGCCGTCCAACGACCACGTCGTGTGCTGCATCCCTGTTGCCGACGAGCTCGATCTAAAGTCCGCCGCGCGTGCCGCGGGGGAGAAGTCCTTGGCCATGGTGCATGTGAAGGATTTGCTTGCGGCGACTGGCTACGTTCGCGGCGGCTGCAGTCCGGTCGGTATGAAAAAACGCTACCGGACGCTCATTGATGAGACATGTGTCCTTTGGGATACCATTTTTATTTCGGGAGGCAAGCGTGGTTATCAGCTTGAGCTTGCACCTGATGATTTAATTGCATTTTGCGGGGCGACGGTCGCCCCGATTACGAGAGAGGACTGAGCGATGCCGCAGGAAGAATTGAAGTGCGGAGCTCATTTTGCAAAAGAATCTGCGCCTCAGACACCCTCATCCGAAGCTTCTTCGTCGCGAGACGACACTGACGACATGGGCTCGTCGGACTACTCCACGGTTGGTCGTTCCGCCGGGCTTATGACCATCCTGACCATCGTGTCTCGCGTCACCGGTTTTATCCGCACGTGGGCAATGGCGGCCGCTATCGGCATGTCGCTGCTCTCGTCTTCCTATCAGGTCGCCAACAACCTGCCCAATATGCTCTACGAACTCGTGATGGGCGGCATGCTCGTGACGGCGTTTTTGCCCGTGTACATGGGCGTGAGGCGTGAGCAGGGTCGCGAGGCCTCTAACGAGTACGTGGGCAACCTGCTCGGTATTCTGCTATTGGTGCTGGGTGGCATTTCGTTGCTGGGGACCGTGTTCGCCCCGGGCTTTATCTGGACGCAATCGTTCCTTTCGGGTGACGGCGGCAGCATGGATACCGCTGCGTTCATGTTCCGTTTCTTTGCCATCCAGATTCTGTTTTATGGTTTGGGCTCGGTGTTTTCGGGCGTCCTCAACGCACACCGCGACTACTTCTGGTCGACGTTTGCCCCGGTCCTCAACAATGTGATCGTCATTGCGAGCTTTATGGGCTTTGCGCCCGTGTCCGCACAGTTTGGCGAACGTGCCGGCATCATCTTGATTGCGGCCGGTACGACCCTCGGTGTCTTTGTTCAGATGGCATGTCAGATCCCCGCGCTTGGCAAGCACGGCGTGCATCCCCATATCCATATCGACTTTAAGGACCCCGCACTGCGCCAGACGATTGCGCTCGGTATCCCGACGCTGCTCGCCACGGTGTGCATGTTTGTCTCGACTTCTATCACCAACGCTGCTGCGCTGGTGGTCCAGCCCGAGACTGGTCCTTCCGTCATCGCCTATGCGCGCCTGTGGTACACGCTGCCCTACGCGCTGATTGCCGCCTCGCTTTCGACGGCGCTCTATACCGAGCTCTCTCACGACGCACAGGAGAAGGATTACGACAGCGTTCGCACGGGCATTTCGCGTGGCGTCGCCCAGATGCTGTTCTTCCTGGTTCCGTTCGCGCTGTACCTGATTGTCTTCGCGCGTCCGCTCAACATGATCTACTGCGCTGGCAAGTTCGATGAGTCCGGTGTGGCGCTGGTGTCCGAGTTCCTTGTCTACCTGGCGTTCTCGCTGCCGCTCTACGGCGTGGTCGTGCTGATGCAGAAGAGCTTCTCTGCCTTGCTCGACATGAAGCCCTATAGCCGCTATTGCCTGTATTCCGCCATCGGCCAGGCCGGCTCGGTTCTGCTGTTTGGCGTTGTGCTGGGCTTCGGTATGCCGGCAATCGCGCTTTCGTATGTCGTCGACTACGTGATCTTGGTCGGCTGTTCGCTGTGGTGGCTGCGTCGCCGCCTGCGTGGTCTTCAGGTTAAATCCATCCTGCATGGCGGTTTCTTTGGCCTTTTGCTCGGTGGCCTGGGTGCTGCCGCAGGCGCCGGCGTCATGTGGGCGCTTGAACGCTTTGTCGGGGCACTTGGCGGCTCGATTCTGATTACTCTTGGCTACGTTTGCGTTGCGGGTGTCGTCTCGCTTGCTGTTACCTTTGGCCTTGCCGTCATCCTTAAGATGCCCGAGGTCTCGGCGCTGCTTCGTCGCAAGTAGGTGCGCGTGGCCGGTCACGACAACATTCCAACGCTTGCCGAGCAGGTTTCGCGCGTTCCCACGCAGCCCGGCTGCTACCTTTGGAAAGACGCCAAGGGCGATGTCATCTACGTGGGCAAGGCGAAAAACCTGCGCGCTCGTATGCGTCAGTACGTGACGCTGCAGGACGAGCGCCAGAAGATCCCGCTTATGATGCAGCTGGTGGCGAGCTTTGACTATATCGTGGTGGAGACCGAGCACGAGGCGTTGGTGCTCGAGCGCAATTTGATTGGTCAGTACCATCCGTACTTTAACGTCGACCTCAAGGATGACAAGAGCTACCCCTTTATCGCCATTACAAAGGGCGACCTGTATCCCGCTATCAAATACACGCGTGAGCGTCATAAGCCGGGAACGCGCTATTTTGGACCTTATACCGATAGCCGCGCGGCACGTGAGACGATAGATACGCTGCGCAAGGTTATCCCCATCTGCTCCGCATCCTGTGCGGAGTGGCGTCGTTGTCGCCGTATCGTCGAGTCCCACAAGGGCGAGGAAGACATCGTCAATATGATTTGCGCGCAAAACGGGCGCCCCTGCTTTGACTACCATGTCGGGCGCGGCCCGGGTGCGTGTGTCGGCGCGATTTCCCCGGCAGACTATGCCAAGAACGTCAAGCGTGTCGAGCGCTTTTTGTCGGGCCATCGCAAGGATGTCGTCGATGAGCTGACCTCCGAGATGACGGATGCCGCTGAGGCGCTCGACTTTGAGCGCGCGGCACGCGTCAAACGTCGTTTGGAGGTCATCAGGGGTCTGGACGATCGTCAGCAAGTCGTTTTTCCCTCCAGTGTCGATATAGATGTCATCGGTTTCTATCGCGAGGAGACCATCTCCGCCGCTTGCGTCTTCGTCGTTCGCGAGGGCCGAACAGTTCGCACCTGCGAGTTCATTCTCGACAAGGGTCTTGATGCTGACGAGGAAGAGCTCCAGTCGGGCTTTCTTAAGCGCTATTACGACGAGACGGCTGATATTCCAGCTGAGGTCAACCTTTCCGTCGAGCTTGAGGATGCGGAGGCGCTGGGGGAGTGGCTTGCGGGCAAGCGTGAGCGTTCCTGCCATCTCCATAGGCCGCAGCGTGGCGAAAAGCACCGTCTGCTCGATATGGCATCCAAAAATGCGCGCCATGCTCTCATGCGCTACATGATGCGAACGGGGTACGCTGACGACCGCACCAATCAAGCGCTCCTGGAGCTCGAAAGTGCGTTGGCGCTGCCATCGCCGCCGTTGCGTATCGAGTGCTTCGATATCTCTACACTGCATGGCACCTTTACGGTCGCCTCGATGGTGGTGTTTACCAACGGGCGCGCCGACAAGAGTCAGTATCGTCGTTTTAAAATTCAGGCCGAATTGGACGAGGCAAACGACTTCGTGTCGATGTCCGAGGTTTTGGGACGACGTTATGCTCCCGAGCGTATGGCCGACGAGCGCTTTGGCTCGCGCCCCGATTTGCTCGTTGTCGATGGCGGTAAGCCGCAATTGACCGCTGCGATCAAGCAACTTGAGGCTCTTGGGCTCGATATACCAGTTTGTGGCTTGGCAAAGGCCGATGAGGAGGTTTTCGTGCCTTGGGACGAGACTCCCGTCGTGCTGCCGACCGGGTCCGCGTCGCTCTATCTAATTAAACAGGTGCGCGATGAATCGCACCGTTTTGCCATCACGTTCCATCGCGAATTGCGCGATAAAGCCATGACGGTTTCGGTACTCGATGACGTTCCAGGCGTGGGACCCACCAGAAAACGTGCCCTTATGCGCCATTTTGGCTCGATGAAGCGTTTGCGCGCGGCGAGCGAGCAAGAGATCGCGGAAGTTCGAGGCATTCCTGCCGATGTCGCCAAAGCGGTTCACGAGGCACTTGTTGCGTGGAATGCCGAGCGCTCCGAGATGGCGGCAAAGCAATCCGAAAACTAAACACGCCTCTAAACAACTGATATACATGATTGCGTGATTTTCAATCATGTATTTCACGGCGATTACCAGCCGATTTCGGGTTTAATTAACGCTAAAACGTTTGACTAGCCATGGTGAACAACCCTGCTATCCTGCGGGTTGACGAAGACTGATATCTCACCTCGTCGATACATACTGTCTGGCGAATCGTTTGTCAATGAATTCGGTGAACGGTAGTAAATACCGTTCAAGCGTATGTATGTATCGGTCGCCGAGCGCGGCACCTCAGTTGGGTTCGTCGGTAGGTAAGGTATATATCGTCCGCAAGTTGCGCGGGGGCGCGTCTAGGTGCTCCCGGGTAAGATTCTCTATTGATAGGAGAAGACATGGCCATCATCAACAAGGGTATGTCCAGGCGTTCGTTCCTCGGCCTCACCGGCAGCGTCGCTGCTGTCGCAGGGCTTGGTCTCACCGGCTGCGGTGGCAGCTCTAGCGACGAGGGTTCCGCTTCCGGTTCCACCGATTCCGCCAACCGTGGCGGCGGCGTGATCACCGCTGGTTCCGCTTACGCTCCGTCCAGCTTCGATCCCGCCAGCACCGGCTCCGCTGTGGGCCTGGGTGCTAACTGGCACGTCGTCGAGGGCCTCTACGGCATCGATTACCACGACTACAGCACCTTCAACGAGCTCGCCACCGACGATCCCAAGTCTGTGGACGACACCACTTTCGAGGTCACCATCCGCAAGGGCGCCAAGTTCTCCGATGGCACCGAGGTCACCGCTGACGATGTCGTTGCCTCCTACACCGCTTGCGCCGCTTCCGCTACCTATGCTCCGTTCTTCCAGCCCTTCGAGTCCATCGAGGCCAAGGACGCCAGCACCGTGACGGTCAAGACCAAGGTCCCCAACTTCTCCCTGCTCAAGGATCGTCTGGCCATCGTCCGCGTTACCCCGGCCACCCAGACCGAGGAGGATCGCGCCAAGCAGCCGATCGGCTCCGGCCCCTGGATGTACGACTCTATCTCCGATACCGAGATCACCCTGGTTCCCAACCCCGAGTACAACGGTGAGTATGCTGCCGAGGATAAGAAGATCCAGTACAGCATCCTGACCGACCCCACCGCTCGCGTTACCGCTCAGCAGGAGGGCTCCACGCTCGTTATGGAGCTCGTTACCGCTGACGCCGTCGACCAGCTCGAGAGCGCCGGCTGCAAGATCGATAACGTTCAGGGTTTCGGCACCCGCTTCATCATGTTCAACGTCGCCAAGGAGCCTTGGAACAACGTCAAGGTCCGTCAGGCTGTCATGTATGCGCTCGACACCGAGAAGATGGTCAGCAACACCTTCGCCGGCCTTGCCACCGCTGCCAGCTGCTACCTGCCCAAGAGCTTCACCAACTATCATGAGGCTTCCACGGTGTACAAGACCGACGCCAAGAAGGCTAAGAAGCTCATCGAGGAGTCTGGCATCACCCCGGGTGCCATCACCCTGCGCACCACCGACAACGAGCAGATTAAGGGCATGGCCGCCCAGGTCAAGAACGACCTCGACGCTCTCGGCTTCGATGTGACCATCCAGACCGATACCTCGCCGGCCACCTACGCTGCCATCGACGGCGGCGAGGCCTACGATATCCTCCTTGCCCCTGGCGATCCTTCCTGCTTCGGCGCCGACCCCGACCTGCTGCTCAACTGGTGGTACGGCGACAACGTCTGGATGCAGACCCGTTGCCCGTGGAAGGAGTCCGCTGAGTGGCAGAAGCTCCACAGTCTCATGGACGAGGCTCTTGCCGCTGAGGGCGACGAGCAGCAGAAGAAGTGGAACGAGTGCTTCGACATCATTGCCGACAACGCCGTTCTGTACCCCGTTGTCCACGTCAAGACCGTCTCCGCTTCCTGGGACGATCCGTCCACTGCGCCCAACGGCGAGGCCCTCGATGGCTTCAAGGGCATCGGCACGACGAGCATGTCCTTCAGGGGCGTTGCGACCGTCAAGGCGTAAGACTCGCTTGAGTCTGTATGCAGGATGTCGGTCGTTGGGACCGTATCCTCATAGTTGAAACAAAGACCCGGGCGACCTCGATGTCGCTCGGGTCTTGTAATGAGTATCCGTACTCATATACCAGTTGGTCCTACCGACAAAAGAAAGGGGAGAGAACGTGAACAACTTGCTACGTTTGATTGGAAGGCGTCTTGTGGCGCTGCCGATCATGGCATTGGGCGTCACCGTCCTGGTGTTCTTCCTTATGTCGTTCTCCAAGACCGACCCCGCCTACACGGCGTTGGGTGACGGTGCCTCGCCCGAGGCGGTTGCCGAGTACCATGAGAAGTATGGTCTGGACGACCCCTGGCCCGTGCGCTACGTGCGCTATATGGGCGATTTGATCCATGGCGACATGGGCACCTATGGTGCTGCTCGCAACTCCGTTGCCAAGCGCATCTCCACTGCCCTGCCCGTCACGATGCAGCTGACCTTCATCGGCCTTGCCATCGGTGCGGTCGTTTCGTTTTTGCTCGGCGTCATCGCGGCACTGTATCGCGACAAATGGCCGGACCAAGTGATCCGCGTCTTTTCCATCGCCGGCTTGGCAACCCCGTCGTTCTGGCTTGCCGTTCTGTTGATCCTGCTGTTCTCTTCCTACCTTAAGGTGCTCCCGGCATCGGGTGCTCTGCCTCACTTCACCACGAATCCGGCTGGTTATCTGGGCCGCATGATTATGCCCGCCATCGCCTTGGCATTTCCGCTGACGGGCCAGATGACTCGTATCGTGCGTACCGCCATGGTCGAGGAGCTCGACAAGGACTATGTCCGTATGGCTCGCGGTGCCGGCGTTCCCGAGAAGGTCGTCGTCGGTATCAACGTTCTTCGCAATGCGCTGATCACCCCGGTCACCACCCTCGGTCTTAAGATCGGTTACCTCATGGGCGGCGCCGTCGTCATCGAGGTTATCTTCAACCTCCCCGGCATGGGCACCGCGATTCTGCAGGGCGTTCAGGGCAACGAGGCGAACCTGGTTCAGGGCGTCGTTATCGTCGTTGCTCTTGCCTTCATCATCATCAACATCGTGGTTGACATGCTCTACCTGCTCATCAACCCGCGCATCAGGACGGTGTAGATTATGGTAAAGATTCGAGAGAAGCAAACCGAGCAGCTCGAGAAGGCTGCCTCCAAGGGGCTCAAGCTCGGTGGCTGGAAGAAGATGACGCTGTCTTCTAAGATTGCCGCCGTCGTGCTGGTGCTGGTCGCCCTGACTGCGATTCTGGCGCCCCTTCTTGCCCCCTATAGCCCGGTCGAGATCTTTACGGCTCGCCAGGCTCCCGGCAACGGATTTATCTTCGGTACTGACGATAAGGGTCGCGACATTCTGTCGCGTATGCTCTACGGTGGTCGTTACTCGCTGATTATCGGCTTTGGCGCCACTGCCATGGCTCTGGTCTGCGGCTCGGTCGTGGGCGCCCTTGCAGCGGTTTCGCGCAAGGCCGTCTCCGAGACGATCATGCGTATCTTGGACATCATCATGTCCATCCCGGGCATCGCCCTCGCGGCCGTCTTCGTCTCCATCCTGGGCAACTCCGTGCCGTCGATCATCTTCGCCATCGGCTTTATGTACACTCCGCAGATTGCCCGTATCGTGCGCGCCAACATCGTGTCCGAGTACGGCGAGGACTATGTCCGCGCGGTCATCGTTTCCGGCGCCAAGGCTCCGTGGATTTTAATCAAGCATGTTCTGCGTAACTGCATCGCCCCGATCATGGTCTTCACCGTTACCCTAGTCGCCGACGCCATCATCTTCGAGGCCTCGCTGACCTTCATCGGCGCTGGTATCCAGGAGCCCACCGCTACCTGGGGCAACATCCTCGCCGACGCCCGCGGCGGCGTGCTCGCCGGCCGTTGGTGGCAGGCGCTGTTCCCGGGCCTGGCCATCATGATCACCTGCCTGGCGCTCAACATCCTCTCCGAGGGCATTACCGACGCCATGGCCGCTGCTCCATCCGCCGCCCTGGATCCGACCGATTCCTCCAAGCGTCGCGAGGCCGACCTGCTGGTCTCCGACCCCGTTCGCGCCTACAAGGAGCAGGCCCAGTCCCTCTCCGCTCGCCTTGGCGCCCTGCGCGATGTCGAGCTCAAGCGTGACGATCGCCATGTGCCCGACGAGTCTGTCGAACCGATTCTCTCGGTCCGTGACTTCTGCATTCAGTTTGAGCATCACGGTGATATCAACGTCGTCGACCATGTCAACTTTGACGTCCGTCCTGGTCAGACCATGGGCCTGGTGGGCGAGTCCGGTTGCGGTAAGTCCATCACCACGCTGGCCATCATGGGCCTGACCGACGACGATGAGCACCTTTCCGGCGAGGTACTCTGGGAGGGCCGCGACCTGCTCAAGATGAGCAAGAAGGAGTGGTTCGGCCTGCGCGGTACCGATATCGCTATGGTCTATCAGGACGCCCTGTCCTCGCTCAACCCCTCCATGCTCATCTCTGCCCAGATGAAGCAGCTCACCAAGCGCGGCGGCACCCGCAGCGCCGAGGAACTCCTGGAGCTCGTGGGCCTCGACCCCAAGCGTACGCTCGAGAGCTACCCGCATGAGCTTTCCGGTGGCCAGCGTCAGCGTGTCCTGATCGCTATGGCCCTTACCCGCGACCCCAAGCTGGTCATCTGCGACGAGCCCACGACCGCTCTGGACGTTACCGTCCAGAAGCAGGTCATCAAGCTGCTCAACGACCTTCAGGCCAAGCTCGGCTTTGCCATGATCTTCGTCTCGCATGACTTGGCGCTGGTCGCCGAGGTCGCCCATAACATCACGGTTATGTACGCCGGTCAGGTTATCGAGCAGGCGCCCACCAAGGAGCTGCTCACTAACCCGATCCACGAGTACACCCGCGGTCTTCTGGGCTCCGTTCTGTCCATCGAGAGCGGTTCGGGCCGTCTGCACCAGGTGCCCGGCGCCGTTCCGAGCCCGCGCGATTTCCCCAAGGGCGATCGCTTCGCGCCCCGCTCGAGCCATCCGCGCATTGGCCTGGACACCCGTCCGGTCTTCAAGCGCGTGCCCGGCACCGAGCACTTCTATTCCGAGCTCCCCGACGAGGTGCTCAAGGCAAATGGTTTGACCCCTCACGCGGAGGTGATGTAGATGAGCGAGACCGCAGTCAACGGCGTCGAGCCGATCATCTTCCTTGATGACGTCCACGTCACCTTTAGGACCCGTACCGGCTCGATTCTGCACCCCAACCTGGTTCACGCCGTCCAGGGTGTAACGATTAGGCTCATGCCCGGTCAGACGATCGGCATCGTCGGCGAGTCCGGTTGCGGTAAGTCCACCACCGCCAACGTCATGTGCGGCCTGCAGGCCCCCACGAGCGGCAAGGTCTACTTTAAGGGCAAGGACGTAACCAAGCGTACCGCCGAGGATCGTCGCCACATGGGCCGTGTCATCTCGGTTGTGTTCCAGAATCCGGCTACGGCGCTCAATCCCCGCATGGTCGTTCGCGAGCAGCTGCTCGACCCCATGCGCGTCCACAACCTGGGTACCGAGGCCGAGCAGGAGAAGCGCGTCAAGGAGCTCCTGGAGCTCACCGGTCTGCCCAGCTCCGCCGCCGAGGTTCTTCCCGGCCAGCTTTCGGGCGGCCAGCGCCAGCGCGTCGCAATTGCCCGTGCCCTGTCGCTGAACCCCGATGCCATCATCGCCGACGAGCCAACCTCGGCTCTGGACGTTTCGGTCCGCGCGCAGATTCTGAACCTGCTGACCGACCTTAAGAAGGAGCTCGGCCTGGCCATGGTGTTCATCAGCCATGACATCCAGACGGTCCGCTATATCTCTGACGACATCATCGTTATGAATGGCGGCAAGATCGTCGAGCAGGGCGAGGCCAAGCAGGTCTTCCAGCACCCCCAGGACCCCTACACCAAGATGCTGCTCGGCGCTGCGCCGTCGCTGCTGCATCCCAAGCTCGGCGAGTAGCCTCGCTTTCCCTCCC
>NZ_QSCW01000018.1:0-22952 GCF_003463445.1 Collinsella sp. OF02-10 | reverse complement strand
TCCCTTGCCGGGCGCACCTCCGTTGCGATTTCGAAAGGTTGGGTTCACGAGCCATGCCAAGTGCTCAGGAGCTACAACATCAATTTGGTGAATATCGAGGCGCCATGCCCCGTCCATCAGATTTCGATCTCTTTTGGAAGGATCGCATGGCCGAGGCCGACGCGGTCGGGCTTGACTATGCGATCGAGACGGCATCGGTCACAGATGCCGTGACCTGCCAGCTTTTCGACCTCTGGTATACCGGCATGTGTGGCGCTCGCCTGCATGCCAAGTACCTTAAACCCGTCTCGGACGAGCCCGTGCCATTGGTACTTCAGTTCCATGGATATCCGGGTGCAAGCCGCAGCTGGTTTGAGCAGGCGTCGTTTGCGGGCATGGGCATGGCACTCATCGCCCTCGACTGCCCCGGTCAAGGAGGTCCCTCCGAGGACATTGGTGGATTTGAGGGCACAACGGTCGCGGGCCATATCGTCGCCGGTATCGACGGCGACCCGGCCAACCTCTACTATGTCCGCTTGCACCAAAATATTCGCATCCTGTGTCGCATCGTTCGCGAGCTCGAGGGCATCAATCTTGCCCGTGTGTTTGTGAACGGCGCGTCGCAGGGCGGCGGTTTGGGCATTGCGACCTGTGCACTTAACAGCGAGCTTATCAATCGCGCCGCCATCCTCTATCCCTTCCTGTCGGATTTCCGCCTGGTCTGGGACTTGGATGCCGACGACATTGCCTACGAGGGCCTGCGCTATTGGTCTCGCTGGTTTGACGAGGACTCGACTCGTATCGACGAAGCCTATGCCAAGCTGGCGTACATCGATTCCAAGAACTTTGCCCCTATGGTCAAATGCCCCGTGCTGTTTGGCACCGGCACAGCCGATACCGTCTGTCCGCCAGCGACGCAGTTTGCGGTCTATAACAACCTGACCTGTGAAAAGCGTCATGAGTTCTTTGAAGGCTTTGGCCACGAGGAGATTCAGGATTTTGACGATCTGATCATTCCGTTTTTCTGCAAGGGAGGGGAGGCTCATGTCTAAGTGCGAGAGCAATGTCGGCGAGCTGATTGTCCCCGACCTTGTGGGGATTCCCGGGACGGTTTCGTCAAGGCTCTCTGAATATCGGGACTGGCACGGTGATGTTCAGGCAGATGTTTCTGATTTGGAGACATGTGCTATGAATCTTGAGATTCAAGGCCTGGCCATTACGGCGATCGATTTCGCCAATCCGTATGCCCGCTACTCCGAGGTTTCCTTTGAGCTTGGTGGCGATGTGGTCCACGCACGTTTGATCGAGCCTGCCGGTCGCGCCCGAGCATCCGAGCTTGTGCCGCTATGTCTGATGTTTCACGACATCGACCGACCCGTGCGGGGATGGCATCACATGACGAGGTTTGCGGCCATGGGATATGCCGTGCTTGCGCTGGACGATGAGGCGATTGGACCCAGCGATCTGCGGCAGGGGATTACCTCGCCTGCTTTTGTCAGGCGCGTCCGTTGGGGCTGCGCGTTGGCGGAGGTCGCGCGCAATCTTGATGGCATGGACCCCGACCGCATCTTTGCATGGGGCGAGGGTCTTGGCGGCGGAGTCGCGCTGGCGGTTTCTGCTCTGGACGAGCGGGGCCTCGCCCGCACGGCGGTTGCCAATCCGCTTCCTGGCGGCCTCGAGGTGCTGTCGTCTCGGGTGCGCGGATCGGTGCTCATGGGCACATCGCTTATGGATACCGTGAGCGATCCCAAGGATCAGTTTGCCGTATTCAACGGTCTTGAGTGTGACCGGAGGCATATCATCTATGCAAAATACGCTCACGAGCGCATCAATGCGTTCGAAAACGAAGTCGTAGACTTTTTTAACCAAACGTTCCACTCGTGTTCTTTGGCCTAGACGGCCTGGACACTGCCAACAAGAGTGGGTGGCATAGGGCCGCCCGCCAGACAACTAAGGAGATTCTTGTGGCAACTCAGAAATTCACCGGCGTTATCCCTCCCGTCGTTGTTCCCGATACCGAAGATCACCAGCTCGATGTTGCCTCCTTTGAGCGCAGCATCAACCGCATGATCGATGCCGGCGTCGATGGCCTGTTCTTCTTGGGCTCTTCGGGTGAGGTCGTTTTCTCCACCGACGAGCGTCGTCGCCAGATCATCGCCGAGGCCGTCCGCATCGTCGACCACCGCGTGCCTGTTCTGGTCGGCATCATCGATACCGAGACCGAGCGCATGATTGAGCACGGCAAGGTCGCTCAGGAGCTGGGCGCCGATGCCCTCGTCGCCACCTGCCCGTTCTATGCCCTGCAGGGCATGACCGAGGTCGAGGAGCACTTCCGCATCCTGCACGAGGAGCTTGACCTGCCCATCTTTGCCTATGATATCCCCGTCTGCGTTCACACCAAGCTCCCCTGGAAGCTCCTTGCCAAGCTCGGCGCCGAGGGCGTCCTTGCTGGCGTCAAGGATTCCTCGGGTGATGACATCTCGTTCCGCTACCTCGTTCAGGAGAACGAGAAGAACGGCCATCCGATGAGCATCCTCACCGGCCACGAGGTTGTTGTCGACGGCGCTTACCTCGGTGGCGCCGACGGCTCTGTCCCGGGTCTCGCCAACGTTGAGCCCGAGGGCTACGTTCGTCAGTGGAAGGCCGCTCAGGCTGGTGACTGGGCTACCGTCAAGGCCGAGCAGGATCGCCTCAATGAGATTTCGCACATCTGGGATGTCACCTCGGGCGTCCAGGGCTATGCCGGTGGCGTCGGCGCCTTCAAGACCGCTATGAACCTCATGGGTATCTTCGACAGCCCGACCATGCCGCGCCCGGTGAAGGCCATGACCGGCGAGAACGTCGAGGCTATTAGGAAGGTCCTCCAGGACAACGGCCTCCTGTAAAGCTTTCCCAGGCACCCGACCTCGCCGTTCAACCGTGTGGCCATGACTATTAGGTCAATGGCCACACGGTTTCTCGGCGATCTTGGGCACCAGGAAAACCTTTACTGCGCTGTGACGGCTAGCCTGACGGCGCATTTCCTATAGTTGTTTTTTATCTCCGAAGGAGAGCGACATGGAGAACAAGTACGTCTGTTCTGTCGATATCGGCGGAACTAAGATCGCGACTGCCATCATGGAGTACCCGGCTGACGGTAGTGTGCCCCATCCCGTTTTTGAGGCCGAGGTTCCCACCGAGGCCCAAGAGGGCGGCGAGGCCGTCTTCCAGCGTATCGAGGCGTCCATCAAGGCTGCTCTCGAGGCGAATCCCGATGTCGAGGTCCTTGGCGTCGGTATCGGTGCCGCCGGCGTCGTCGATCCCAAGACGGGCGCCATCGCGTATGCCAATGAGATCATGCCCGGCTGGTCCGGCGTTCAGTTGGGGCCGCGTCTGCGCGAGGATCTCGGTCTTCCCGTTGCCGTTGTAGGCGACGTGCAAGCTCATGCTCTGGGCGAGGCCCACTGGGGCGTCGGCAAGGGCAAGTTCTCCGTCTTGTGTCTTGGCATCGGTACGGGCATCGGCGGCGCATATGTCGAGAACGGCCGCGTGATGCAGGGCTTCCATGGTGCTGCTGGCCATATGGGCCACATCGAGTGCTCGGCTGCCGCCGGCATTCCCTGCGCCTGCGGGCGTTCCGGCCATCTGGAGTCGGTTGCTTCGGGCACTTCCATTGGTCGTATGTACGATGAGCGCTTTGGCCGTGTCGACCCCAGCCGTCCTTCGGTCGGTCGCGATGTGAACGACCTGTGCCGTGCAGGCGACGCAAAGGCGACCGAGGTCATCCATGATGCCGGCTTTGCGTTGGGTGCCAGCTTGGGCTCGCTCGCTAACATCCTGGACCCTGAGGTCATCGTGCTTTCGGGCGGCGTGATTCACCAAGGTCCCGATTGGCGTTCGCAGACGTGGAAGGATTCGGTGCACGAGGGCTATGCCAGCCAGGCGCTCGATCCGCTTCAGGACACGCCGATCCTCATCGGTTCTCTGGAGGGCGATGCTCCGCTCATCGGTGCCGCTGAGCATCTTCTTGCCTCGTTGAAGTAAACGTATCTGCTGTAGGAGCCTCCCGAGACAACACGCCTCGGGAGGCTGTTCTGAGAAAGGTTGCAGCCTTATGACCGTCGATCCTTTGATTCAATCCCTGAAGGGCAAGCTCGTCGTGAGCGTTCAGGCGTATATGGGCGAGCCGCTTCGTACGCCCGAGACCATGGCTCAAATGTCTCGCGCTTGCGAGCTTGGCGGCGCCGCCGCCATTCGCTGTCAGGGCCTTGCCGACATTGCCGCCATTAAGGGTCGCTGTGAGGTTCCTGTTATCGGCCTGTGGAAGGATGGGCACGAGGGCGTTTACATCACGCCGACGCTGCGTCACGCTCGCGCCTGCGTTGCCGCGGGTGCCGATATCGTGGCGATCGATGCCACCGATCGTCCGCGTCCCGATGGCAAGACCGTCGAGGACACCTTCCGTCCGCTGCACGAGGAGGGTGTGCTCCTGATGGCGGATTGTGCCACCATCGAGGACATTCGCCGTGCGGTTGATATGGGCTTCGACCTTGTATCCACCACGCTTTCTCATGGTGTCGCCGCCATCGACTGCACCATGGCCGATGGCCCCGATCTTCCGCTTCTGCGTCAGGCGACCGAGGAATTCCCCGGTCTTCCCATCATCTGCGAGGGCCGTGTGCACACGCCCGAGGAGGCTCGCGCCGCGATCGATGCTGGCGCTTGGGCCGTTGTCGTCGGCACTGCCATCACGCATCCCACGAGTATTACGAGTTGGTTCAAGGCTGCGCTTGAGGCGTAAGACAGGCCTCGTATCCGCTCGGGGCGGTATACTCAATATAGGCAATTGACCGCGCGGGATCCGGGTTGCTGGGTCCCGCGCTTGTTTTCGGGAGGCAACACATGCAAAAGGGAGATGCCATGGATGCGGCGGAGCGCTCGGAGCGCATCCCCGATATCGTCATCATCACCGGAATGTCCGGATCGGGCCGCACGCAGGCCATGCACGTGTTCGAGGACATGGGCTATTTTTGCATCGATAACCTGCCTCCGCGTCTGATCGCCCAGCTTGCCGAGCTCGTCGGCATCAATACGGGCGTGGGCAGGCATCTCGCCGTCACCTGCGATTTGCGTAGCCAGGGACTGTTTGACGAGTTGCTCGATGCGGTCGCCGCGCTCGAAGAACGCGAGATGAGCTGCGACATCGTGTTCCTAGAGGCTTCTGACGAGGTGCTGATTCGTCGCTACAGCGAAAACCGCCGCCGTCATCCCATTGCCAAACCGGGGGAGACTACGGCCGATGCCATTCAGCGCGAGCGCCTTCAGCTGCAGGGCGTGCGCGATCGAGCCGATATGATTATCGACACGAGCCGTCTGCGCACCTCTGCGCTGCGCAACAAGCTACGTATGGCATTTTCCGAACTGTCCGACCAACAGCTCATGGACGTCCATGTGTTCTCGTTTGGCTTTAAGCACGGCATGCCCGTCGAGGCGGACATTATGATCGACGTCCGCTTCCTGCCCAATCCGTTCTACGATCCCGAGATGCGTACCATGACCGGTCTCGATAAGAAAGTCTCCGACTTTGTTCTGGACCATCCCAAGACCCAGGAGTTCTGGAAGGCCTGGACGCAGCTGCTCGATACGGTGATGCCGGGCTATATCGCGGAGGGTAAGCCGCAGCTTTCTATCGCCATCGGCTGCACGGGCGGACAGCACCGTAGCGTCGCCATTGCCGAGGCCACGGCCCGTTACCTGGAAGGCGCCCAGTATCACGTGAGCATCTCCCACCGCGACCTGTCGCGCGCCAACACGAAGGCATAGGCCTGCATGTCGTTTACCGCTGAGGTGCGCGACGAGCTTGCGCGCTGCGAACCCGAATGTGAATACTGCGATTTGTCGACGCTTGCCGCCCTGACGCGTGTGAGCGGTACGCTTTCGTTGGCCGGCTCCGGGCGGTATCGTTTGACGGTCGCGACCGAGACGGGAGCCGTCGCGCGCACGATGATCACGCTGACGCATCGCATCCTTAAGCTCAAAACGGAATTCACCGTTCGTAAATCGGTCTTGCATAAGGTCCGTAACTATCTCATTACCCTGCCCGATCAACCCGACCTGGACAAGGCTCTGGTGCTGCTGGGCATTCTAGACCGCAGGGGAGGGCTCGTTGCTGGTGTTCCCCGACACATCGTTGCCCGTCCCTGCTGCAGGCTTGCCTACATCCGCGGCGCGCTCATCGCGGGCGGCTTCGTGGCCGATCCACGCGGCGATTTTCATTTGGAGATCGCGGTGCAGGGCGAGCAATATGCCAAGGGGCTTTGCGACCTGTTGGGGCAGATTGGGGTCCATGCTCGTGTTAATGCGCGGCGGGGGTCATATGCCGTGTACATTAAGAGCGCCGAGGAAATCGAGCATTTATTAAAGCTGATTGGTGCCAAGCGCAGCGTTGCCGAGATTGAGGAGGCGCGCGCGGTCAAGTTGGTTAAGAACGATGTGAACCGTCGCGTGAACGCCGAGCTCGCCAACCAGACCAGAAGCGCCGGTGCTGCCCAACATCAGCTTGCGCTTATCGATGAGCTCGAGCAGCGCGGCCTTCGCGATGCGCTTCCGGATGCCTTGGCGGTCTTTTGCGACCTGCGCGAGCGCTATCCCGATCTGTCGCTGCGTGATTTAGGGGAGATGGCTGACCCTCCCTTGTCGAAGTCGGCCCTCTACCATCGTGTTTTACGTCTTGAAAAGCTCATTGAAGCAAACAAGTAGTTTAAAGTATTGACGTATATACGGATTTAGCTGCTATTTTATTCTTTAAAACGTTTTAACGTAAATTTGATTTTCAATTTCGAGCATTCTCGTGAAATTCAAGTCAAAAAAAAGGTATATTAGGCGAGTGGTTAGTTTGTGGGCCTCAACGGCGGGCGCTGTAGCTTGCGGGGGCCTTACGAAAGGAGACACAATGGCAGTAAAGGTTGCTATTAACGGCTTCGGTCGCATCGGTCGTCTGGCTTTCCGTCAGATGTTCGGTCATGAGGGCTCCGAGATTGTCGCTATCAACGACCTCACCTCTCCCGATATGCTCGCTTACCTGCTGAAGTACGACTCCACGCAGGGCAACTACGCTCGCGATCACGAGGTCGTTGCTGGCGAGGATTCCATCACCGTTGACGGCAAGGAGATCAAGATCTACAAGGAGGCCGACGCCAACAACCTGCCTTGGGGCGACCTCGACGTCGACGTCGTTCTCGAGTGCACCGGCTTCTACACCAGCAAGGCTAAGGCTCAGGCCCACATCAACGCTGGCGCCAAGAAGGTCGTCATCTCCGCTCCGGCCGGCAGCGATCTGCCCACCATCGTGTACAACGTCAACCACGAGACGCTGACCGCTGAGGACAACATCATCTCCGCTGCTTCCTGCACCACCAACTGCCTCGCCCCGATGGCCAAGGGTCTGAACGACTTCGCTCCCATCGTGTCCGGCATTATGACCACCATTCACGCCTGGACCGGCGACCAGATGCCGCTCGACGGCCCGCAGCGCAAGGGCAACAAGCGTCGTAGCCGCGCCTGCGCCGTCAACATCGTCCCCAACACCACCGGTGCTGCCAAGGCTATCGGCCTGGTTCTCCCCGAGCTCAACGGTAAGCTCATCGGTGCCGCCCAGCGCGTCCCGACGCCGACCGGCTCCATCACCAACCTCTACGCTGTCGTTGACAAGAAGGTCACCGTCGACGAGGTTAACGCCGCTATGAAGGCCTACGCTGCCACCATCTCCGAGACCTTCGGTTACAACGAGGACGACATCGTCTCCACCGACATCATCGGCGAGACCCACGGCTCCATCTTCGACGCCACTCAGACCATGTGCTCTGACCTCGGCAACGGCCAGACCCTCGTTCAGGTCACCTCTTGGTACGACAACGAGAACTCTTACACCTCTCAGATGGTCCGCACCATCAAGTACTTCGAGAAGTTCGTTGCTTAATTTAGCTTTTAGCGAATAGCTCGTTGAGCGTCTAAAGAAGGGCGCGGCCTTATAGGGCTTACACCCTAGGGTCGCGCCCTTTTTATAGGAAATCGTCTGCCGTAATGGGAGGCAGACACGTACGAAAGGTAGAAGCAAACATGGCCTTTACCAAGAAGACCGTCCGCGACATCGATGTCGACGGCAAGCGCGTTCTCGTCCGCGTTGACTTCAACGTGCCTATCAAGGATGGCGTCGTTGGCGACACCACCCGTATCAAGGCTGCCCTGCCCACCATCAACTATCTCGTTGAGCACAACGCTCGCGTCATCCTCATGAGCCACCTCGGCCGTCCCGATGGCACCGGCTTCCAGCCCGAGCTGTCCCTCGAGCCCGTCGCCAAGAAGCTCGCCGAGCTCTCTGGTCTCGACGTTGCCTTTGTCGCCGACACCTACGGCGAGAAGGCTGCCGAGGCTGTCGCTGCCGTCGAGCCGGGCAAGGTTCTCGTTCTCGAGAACGTCCGCTTCGATAAGCGTGAGAAGAAGAACGATCCCGAGATCGCCAAGAAGCTTGCTTCCTATGGTGACGTCTTCGTTCTCGATGCCTTCGGCACCGCTCACCGCGCCCAGGGTTCCGTCGTGGGCCCCGCCGCTTACCTGCCTGCCGTCGCCGGCTTCCTGCTCGAGAAGGAGGTCGACACGCTGACCGGCATCTTCGCCGAGCCCGAGCGTCCCTTCGTCGCTATCGTCGGCGGTTCCAAGGTTTCCTCCAAGATCGGCGTTCTCGATCACCTCATCGACTCCGCTGACACCCTGATCATCGGTGGCGGCATGGCCTACACCTTCTTCCTGGCTCAGGGCTTGACCGTCGGTCAGTCCCTCAAGGAAGAGGACTGGGTCGAGCGCGCTGGCGAGATGCTCAAGAAGGCCGAGGAGAAGGGCGTTAAGATCCTGCTCCCCATCGACAACCGCGTTGCCGATCACTTTGGCGAGGACGCTGTCCCCGAGGTTGTCGCTTCCGACGCTATCCCCGACGATCGTGAGGGCATGGACATCGGCCCCAAGACCGAGGAGCTCTACGCCGAGGCTGTCAAGGGCGCCAAGACCGTGTTCTGGAATGGCCCCATGGGCGTCTTCGAGTTCGATAACTTCGCTCACGGCACCCAGGCTATCGCCGAGGCTGTTGCCGAGGCCGACTGCACCTCGATCATCGGCGGCGGCGACTCTGTCGCAGCTGTCAACAAGTTCAACCTGGCCGACAAGATGAGCTGGATCTCCACCGGTGGTGGCGCTTCCATGGAGCTCGTCGAGGGTAAGGCTCTGCCCGGAGTGGAGGCGCTTCTCGATGCCTAATCGCACTCTTCTTATCGCTGGTAACTGGAAGATGAACAACGACGTCGCCGAGGCCGCCAAGCTCGCCGACGAGCTGGCTCAGGCTCTACCCGAGGTTCCGGCTGGCGTCGAGGTGCTCGTCTGCCCTCCGACCATTGACATCACCACGGTTCATGACCGCATTCAGGCTGCCCCCATCGCCCTCGGTGCACAGAACGTGTACTGGGAGGCCCAGGGTGCCTTCACCGGTGAGTCCTCTTGCGACATGCTCAAGTCTGCTGGCTGCACCTACTGCATCATCGGTCACTCCGAGCGTCGCGACTACTTCCATGAGACCGACGAGGACCAGAACAAGAAGGCCAAGGCCCTCGTTGCCGCCGGTCTTGTTCCCGTCTTCTGCTGCGGCGAGTCCCTCGAGGTCCGCGAGGCTGGCACCTATGTCGAGCACGTCGTGAACCAGGTCAAGGCTGGTCTCGAGGGTCTCGAGATCACTTGCCCCAAGCAGGTCGTTGTCGCCTACGAGCCCATCTGGGCTATCGGCACCGGCAAGACCGCTACCGCCGAGGACGCTCAAGAGGTCTGCGGCGCTATCCGTGAGACCCTCAAGGAGATGTTCGGCGAGGAGCTCGCCAACGGCATCCGCGTTCTCTACGGCGGTTCCGCGAAGCCCGGCAACATCGCCGAGCTCGTCGCCAAGCCCGACGTTGACGGCGCCCTCGTGGGCGGCGCTTCGCTCAAGGCTGCCGACTTCGCCTCTATGGTCGTTAAGGCAGGCGAGTAGGACATATGGCACAGCGTCATCTTCCTGCACTTCTGATCATCATGGACGGCTGTGGCCTAGCTCCGGCCGATGGCGAGAACGCCGTCGCCGCTGCCAAGACGCCCTTCCTTGATAGCCTGTACGCTCAGTATCCCCACACCACGCTCGGTGCTTCGGGCGAGGACGTGGGCCTTCCCAACGGTCAGATGGGCAACTCCGAGGTAGGCCACCTCAACATCGGTGCCGGCCGCATCGTGTTCCAGGAGCTTTCGCGCATCAACAATGCCATCAAGGACGGCTCTATCGCCAAGAACGAGGTCTTCGTCAAGACCATGGACGATGTCAAGGCCGAAGGCAAGACCCTGCACCTCATGGGCCTTATGAGCCCTGGCGGCGTTCATTCTCACATGAACCATGTCGAGGCCCTGGTCAAGATGGCTGCCCAGCATGGCGTCAAGACCGTTCGCGTCCACGCCTTTATGGATGGTCGCGATGTCGACCCGCAGTCCGGTGCCGGCTACATGAGCGAGTTCTGCGCCTTCCTGGCTAAGATTTCCGAGGAGACCGGTTGCGACGCTCGCGTCGCCACCGTTTCGGGCCGCTATTGGGCCATGGACCGCGACAACCGTTGGGAGCGCATCCAGCGCGCCTACGACGTCATGGTCAATGCATCCGATGCCGATACCGATCCCGTGGCCGGTATCAAGGCCTACTACGAGAAGGACCCGCGCGGCGACGAGTTCGTCGAGCCCTTCGCTGCCCACAACGAGGGCATCCACGAGGGCGACGCGGCCATCTTCTTCAACTTCCGTCCCGACCGCGCTCGTCAGATGACCCGCGTGTTCACGGACAAGGAGTTCGACGGCTTTGAGCGCGAACAGATCAAGCTTTCGCACTTTGTGACGATGACCGAGTACGATCCGACGTTTGACGTCGAGGTCGCCTTCCCCAAGACGTTCCCCGAGAACGTTCTGGCCGACGTTATCGCTGCCAATGGCCTGAAGCAGCTGCACACCGCCGAGACCGAGAAGTACGCCCACGTGACGTTCTTCCTCAACGGCGGCATCGAGGAGCCCAAGGAGGGCGAGGAGCGCGTGCTCGTCGCTTCCCCTAAGGTTGCTACCTACGATCTGCAGCCCGAGATGAGCGCTCCCGAGGTTACCGAGAAGCTCGTCGCCGCAATCAACGAGGATCGCGCTGATTTCTACATCGTGAACTTCGCGAACTGCGACATGGTTGGTCACACCGGTGTCTTCGACGCCGCCGTTAAGGCCGTCGAGGCTGTTGACGATGCTCTGTCCAAGGTTGTCCCGGCGATTCTCGCCAAGGGCGGCTTTGCGCTGATTACCGCCGACCATGGCAACGCCGACCACATGTTTGACGTCGCTTCCGATGGTTCCAAGCATCCGTTTACGGCTCACACCACCAACCGTGTGCCGTTCATCATCGTTGATGAGAAGGCCCAGCTCACCGGTATCGAGGACGGCCGTCTTTCCGATATCGCTCCGACCATGCTCACCATGGCTGGTATTGAGCCTTCCGCCGAGATGACGGGTCGCGTGCTCGCCACCGAGGCCTAAGAGAAAACTCCAAGCGTTTTCATGCGAGGGGGTTGCCCATATTCGGGCAACC
The DNA here is from genome assembly GCF_003463445.1 of Collinsella sp. OF02-10. Lineage (NCBI taxonomy): Bacteria > Bacillati > Actinomycetota > Coriobacteriia > Coriobacteriales > Coriobacteriaceae > Collinsella > Collinsella sp. OF02-10. The sequence continues at coordinate 11,314 of NZ_QSCW01000018.1, read as the reverse complement.
CCCTTTTGGTATTTCTGCCATTTCTGCCCCGTCCCCGAGTGGCAGGTAGGGGAGAGCGGGGGATTGTGGTACAGTACTGGAGTTTGAATTGTTCTATTAAGGAGCTTATCTATGGGTCCGTTTCAGATTCTTCTGTTTGTCGTTTGGGCTGTCTCTGCCGTGGCGCTGACGATTCTCGTCCTGATGCACTCCGGTAAGGGTACCGGCGTTTCGGATATGATTGCCAGCTCGCTGTATAACTCCAGCTCTGCCACGGGCGTTATGGAGCAGAACCTCGATCGCCTGACGGTAATTATGGCCGTCGTTTTTGCTGTGTGTGTCGTTCTGTGCATGTTCTTCTTCCCGCAGGGCATCGTCGGCTACTAAGCATCGGCGTATATACGTTTGTAAAGGGTCTCGCATGTGCGGGGCCCTTTTTGTTTACAGACCTGTAATAGAGTCAAAATATCCCCACATACTTCGCCTAACTAAAGAAATTCTCGACCGTTAACCGGAATTAGCGCCATATTGTGCATAAAATGCGCTACTGTATTGCGAAACGTTGGTCCGCACTGCATAACCAGCCATAACGGCGGACCGCGTTTGAATGGTTCGATCGGGCTGTCTCGACGTTGCCCGGCCGAATTCACTTTGTCCTATCTCATAAGGAGGATGGCATGGCTGATTCTATGTTCCACCAGCCCGTTATGGGTCGTCGCGCCTTTGTTGGCGGCACCCTCGCTGCGAGCTCCATGGCTTTTCTTGCCGCATGCGGCAAGAAGGGCGGCGACGCTTCCGGATCTGACTCCGGTTCGACGCTGAACTTCTACATCAACAACCCGGTCTGCATCGACCCCTACAACGTCCAGGAGGATCAGGGCACTCAGGTCGAGTACCAGCTCTTCGACGCTCTGACGGAGTACGACCCCGAGAAGGGCGAGATCGTTCCGCTGGCTTGCGAGTCCTTTGAGGCTAACGACGACGCCACCGAGTTCACCTTCAAGATCAAGAAGGCTAAGTTCCACAACGGTGACGACGTTACCTCCAAGTCCTTCAAGCTCGGTTGGGAGCGTCTAGTCAACACCAAGTCGGCCATCGCCACCGAGTATGGTCCTTCCGAGGTCTCCTATCACCTTTCCATGGTTGAGGGCTATGACGATCTGCTTGCCGGCAACGCTACCGAGCTCAGCGGTGTTACTTGCCCCGACGATGAGACCCTCGTCGTCAAGCTGTCTTCCGCTTACGCCGACTTCCCCTTCGTCGCCTCTCACCCGGCTCTGTCCCCGGTTCCCGAGTGCGCCGAGTCCGATGTCAAGAGCTTCTACCTTGCCCCGGTCGGTAACGGCCCGTTCATGATGGACGGTAAGTGGGAGGATGGCCAGGAGATCAACCTCAAGAAGTTTGACGATTACTATGGCGACAAGGCAAAGATCGACGCCATCCACTTCCAGGTCATCAAGGACATGGAGACCGCTTACAAGGAGTTCCAGGCCGGTAACCTCGATGTCTGCGACGTTCCCGTTGCTCAGATCGACGCCGCCAAGAAGGACCGTGGCGAGTCCAAGGACGGCTACACCATGGGTGACGGCGAGCATATGCTGCTCGGTGCCGAGCCTTCCACGTACTATCTGACCTGCAACACCACGGCCGAGCCGTTCAATAACGCCGACCTGCGCAGGGGCATCTCCCTGGCCATCAACCGTGAGGCCATCTGCAAGACCATCTTCAAGGGTACCCGTACCCCCGCCGACGGTATTGTTCCTCCGGGAATCGCCGGCTACAAGGAGGGCGCATGGGAGTTCTGCGCCTATGACGTCGACAAGGCTAACGAGTACCTCGACAAGGTCGCTCCCGCTGGCGCTAACGGCGATCGTGGCATTAGCGTGACCCTTTCCTACAACCAGGACGGTGGTCACAAGGAGATCATGGAGTCCATCATCGGCGACCTCGCCAAGGTTGGCGTTACCGCTGTCTCCGATACCCCTGAGTGGTCTGCCCTGCTCGAGCAGTATCAGAACTTCAACTATCAGTTCGGCCGTCTGGGCTGGATCGCCGATTACCCGATCATGGACAACTTCCTGTACCCGCTGTTCCACTCCGACTCCCTCGGTGGCGACAACCGCTCCGGTTACAGCAACCCCGAGTTCGATGCCAAGGTCGACGAGGCCCGCACCACGGTTGATGACGAGGAGCGCATCGCCAAGATGCGGGAGGCCGACGCCATGGTCGCTGCTGACTGCCCGGTTATCCCGGTGATGTTCTACACGCACACCATCGCTGGCTCTGACCGCGTCAAGCATCTCTATGTTGATCCGCAGAAGCACGCCGATCTGGGTACCGCCGAGCTCGCCTAAGGGTTTTGCAGCTTCCGTGAGGGTCAAGTATTTACGTAGACCTCATGGGAAACATACAGTTCTCCCTAACCTGGGGTAAACTGGCTGATGGTAATTTTGGGATGCCGGTCTGGCGATCGGCATCCCATTTAGGTTAATCCCTAGATAGGGGAGTGGTATGGGTAAGTACATCGTTAAACGTGTGCTTCAGTTCATCCCGGTGTTTTTGGGCGTTACGCTGATTCTGTTCGCCCTCCAGAATATCGTGCCGGGAGATCCGATCAAGCTGATCGGTGGAGACAAGGCTCTGTCCCCCGAGGTGGAGCTTCAGCTTCGCGTTCGCTATCACCTGGTCCAGACGGACGAGGACGGCAACGCGATCCTTGACGAGAACGGCGACCCCGTTCAAACGTCGCTCGTGGACCGTTACTTGTATTACATGAACGGCCTGCTTCATGGCGATCTGGGCAATTCGTACCAGCGCAAGCTGCCGGTTACGGAAATCTTTGCCCAGAAGTATCCGTATACGGTCAAACTTGCCGCGTGCGCCATCGTGCTCGAGGCAATCATGGGTATCGGTGCGGGTATCATTTCGGCGGTTAAGCGTTATTCCTTCTGGGATATTTTGGTAACGCTCACCACGTCGATTCTCGTTGCCGTCCCGGCCTTCTGGCTCGGTATGTTGCTGCAGCTGTTCTTTGGCGTCATTCTAAAGGACGCCACGGGCGGTGCATTCTCCATGCCGATCTCGGGTGCCGGCGGTTCCAGCTCTCAGTATCAGGATTGGATGCACTATGTGCTTCCGACCATTACGCTGGCTTCGGTTTCGACCGCTTATGCCGCCCGCATTATGCGCTCGCAGCTGCTTGACGTCATGAACCAGGATTACATCCGTACGGCAAAGGCCAAGGGTCTCTCCAATCGCGCGATCATTATCAAGCATGCGCTTAAGAATGCACTCATTCCCGTCGTTACCTATATTGGTGTCGACTTCGGCGGCATGCTTTCGGGCGCCATCCTGACCGAGACGGTCTTTAACTGGCCCGGCATCGGCTTCGAGGTCTACCGCGCCATTAGTATGCGCGACTGGCCCATCGTTATGGGCGGCGTTACGCTCATTGTTGTCGTCGTTATGGTGATCAACCTGCTCGTCGACATTAGCTATGCATTCCTCGACCCGCGCATCCGCCTTGGCGGTCCGTCGGATAAGGCCTAAGGGAGGTACGTCTCATGCAGGAAACTGATTCTCAGTCTCAGGAGCAGGCTACCGCCACCAAGGCCGCATCTGCTCCCGCCAAGTCCCGCACGCTGTGGGGCGACGCTTTTAAGCGTCTTCGTAAGAACAAGCTCGCCGTTATCGGTGTCTGCTGGATCATCATCGTTGTTGTGGTCGCCCTGACCGCCGATCTGTGGGCTAAGCCCTGGCTCGGCTCTCCTACGGCTTCTGACTCGACCACCATGGCCGAGACTTCGCTGCTGGCTCCGTGTGCCGAGCACCCGTTTGGCACCGACTCTCTTGGTCGTGACATTCTCGTCCGTGTTATCTACGGCGCGCGCGTTTCGCTTTCCGTCGGTATTATGGCCACCGCCATCTCCACGGTGATCGGTCTGGTCATGGGCGCCCTGGCCGGTTTCTATGGCGGCATCTGGGATACGATCATCATGCGCTGTGCGGACATCTTCCTGGCGTTCCCGTACGTGCTGTTCGTTGTTGCCATGATTGCCGTTATCGGTCGTGGTCTTCAGAATGTCTTTATCGCCATCGGCATTCTCGGCTGGCCTTCGATTGCGCGCGTCTTCCGATCCGCGATCCTGACGGTCAAAGAGAACGACTATGTTGACGCCGCTCGCGCGATGGGTGCATCCGATGCGCGTATCGTGATGCGCCATATCTTCCCGAACTCCGTTGCTTCTATCGTGGTCTACGCGACCATGAACATTGGTGGCGCTATTCTGACCGAGTCCGCTCTGTCCTTCCTCGGCATGGGCGTTATCCCGCCTACGCCTTCGTGGGGCTCCATGATTCAGGACGGTCAGCAGTATCTTCTGACTGCTCCCTGGATGATGATCATGCCCGGTCTGGCAATTCTCTCGACGGTGCTCGCCTTCACCCTGCTGGGTGACGGTCTGCGCGACGCCCTCGACGTCAAGATGAAGGACGCATAAGGATGAAGAAGAACAAGAACTTTGTGGACCTGAAGGAACAGCCGGTTCCCGAGGGCCAGCATCTGCTCGAGGTCGATGACCTTAAGATGTATTTCCACACCGAGGATGGCGTGGTTCGCGCTGTCGACGGTGTGTCCTACACGCTCGATCGCGGCGAGACCCTGGGCGTCGTCGGCGAGTCCGGCTCGGGTAAGTCCGTGACCGCCATGACCATCATGGGCCTTATCTCGATGCCTCCGGGAAAGATTGAGGGCGGTGACGTTCGCTATCGCGGTCGTTCTATCCTTGAGATGACCGAGGAAGAGATGCAGCACATTCGCGGTAACGATATCGCGATGATCTTCCAGGATCCTATGACCTCCCTTAACCCGGTCTATAAGATCGGTAAGCAGGTGGGCGAGGGTCTTCGCTTGCACCGTGGCTACTCTAAGCAGGAGGCGCTCAAGCGCGCCACCGAGCTCTTGGACCTCGTGGGTATTCCCGAGCCCGAGAAGCGCGTCAACGAGTATCCGCACCAGTTCTCCGGCGGTATGCGTCAGCGTGTCATGATCGCCATGGCTCTTGCCTGCGATCCCGATATTCTGATTGCCGACGAGCCCACGACGGCTCTGGACGTTACCATCCAGGCTCAGATTATTGAGCTCATGCAGGAAATGCAGGAGAAGAACGGCAACGCCATCATCATGATTACTCACGACCTGGGCGTTGTCGCCGACATGGCCGACAAGATCATGGTTATGTATGCCGGCCGTCCCGTCGAGTTCGGTACTGCTGATGAGATCTTCTACGAGAGCCGCCATCCCTACACCTGGGGCCTTATCCGCTCCATCCCGGAGCAGGCCATCGATGAGAAGAAGCCGCTGACGCCGATTCACGGCAACCCGCCTTCGCTCATGAACCTGCCCGAGGGCTGCGTCTTCTCTCCTCGCTGCCCCTATGCGACGGACAAGTGCCGCAAGCAGCGCCCCGAGCGCGTTGTTACCGAGTCCGGCCACTATTCTGCGTGCCATTATTCCGGTGACCCCGAGTTCCTCAAGAACGCCCCTGAGACGTCCCGCACGCGCAAGGATTCCAAGAAGGGAGGCGAGGCGTAAATGGCAGACAATAACGAGCGCACTCCGCTGCTGAAGGTCGAGCATCTTTCTAAGGAGTTCCCCGCAGAGTCCGGCATGTTCGCCAAGCGTTTTTCCAAGCGCGTCGTCTCTGCTGTGAATGACATTTCGTTCGAGATTTATCCGGGCGAGACCTTTGGCCTGGTCGGCGAGTCTGGTTGCGGTAAGTCCACCACGGGCCGCACCATCATGCGCCTGACGAAGCCGACGGCAGGTAAGGTGTTCTTCCAGGGCAAAGATGTTGCCGAGATGAGCAAGCACGAGATCAAGGATATGCGTCGTGAGATGCAGTTTATCTTCCAGGATCCTTATGCATCGCTGAACCCTCGTATGACCATCGGCGAGATCGTCTCCGAGCCCATGACCATTCACGGCGTGGGTACCAAGGAAGAGCGTATCGAGCGTGTCCGCGAGCTTCTCGACGTCGTCGGACTGAACCCCGAGCACATCAACCGCTATCCGCACGAGTTCTCGGGCGGCCAGCGCCAGCGTGTCGGCATTGCCCGCGCCTTTGCGCTCAAGCCCAAGCTGATTATCTGCGATGAGCCCGTCTCTGCGCTTGACGTATCCATTCAGGCCCAGGTTCTGAACCTTCTTAAGGAGCTCCAGGACAAGTTCGGTACGGCTTATCTCTTCATTGCTCACGACCTCTCTGTCGTGCAGCACATTTCTGATCGCGTTGCCGTTATGTATCTGGGCAAGATGGTCGAGGTTTCGGACTGGAAGACGCTCTACAGTGAGCCGCACCACCCGTACACGCAGTCGCTGCTGTCTGCCGTGCCGGTGCCCGATCCGGATATCCAGAAGACCCGCAAGCGCATCATTCTCGCTGGCGATCCGCCGTCGCCGCTGGATCCGCCGACCGGTTGCCGTTTCCACACGCGCTGCCCGATCGCGCAGGGCATCTGCTCCGAGAAGCTTCCCGAGTTTAAGGAAGTCGCACCGGGTCACTGCTGCGCCTGCCACTTCGCCGAGCCGTTCCCGATCAAGGAATCGCACATCGACCTGTAGTCGGTGTTCTCGTTCGGGCCCGCCCTGGTGTTGCTTTTCAGAACGTCCTCGGACATGTCGGAAGCCCCGCTGCGCGCTACGCGCTGCGGGGCTTCCTCCGTCCTGCGGGACGTTCTGAAAAGCAACACCAGGGCGGGCCCTGCGTTAACGCGGCAGAGGGGAGTGAGATTCCTTGATCGCTCACTTAATCTAATAGGAAAGTTAGTGAGGCCGGAGCTTTGGCTCCGGCCTCCCCATATAAGGGCTCGGCTTTGCCGAGCCACCAAATTTGCATCAGCCCCAGAACATGTTTTAGAACTGTGCCTGGAGTATGTGTTGGTAGGCCCCGAATCGGTGTTGCCTCCCGGCGCATTCCGCAGGGGGAGCGATATTTTGCAGCACGAAGTGCGTAGCAAAATATCGCCCATGCCCGAGGACGCGCCGGGAGGCAACACCGATTCGGGGCCGGGCATACGGATCTACCTGCGCATTTACAAATTCGTAAACTTTTTTGAAAAAAGTGCTTGCACAGTTCTCGAATCATAGGTTATTATTTTCCTCGTTGAACGCGCGGGTCGAACAAAACGAACTGCGAATCAACAATATAGCATGTCGGAGTGGCGGAATTGGCAGACGCGCTAGCTTGAGGTGCTAGTGACCGCTTTTTGGTCATGCGGGTTCAAGTCCCGCCTCCGACACCATCGCATTTGAGAAGCCTCTTCGGAGGCTTTTTTGTTACCGATAGACGGTGGGGTCCACGATGGAAACGCTTGAACGCAACGAGTGGGCAGACGTTGCCCAACTAGTCGAGATCACGAGCGATGCTGTCATCATCTGCGAGCTCGACGGAACCATTCTGCATGTGAATAATCGCTTACTTGGTTTGATGTGCGAGGAACGCGCCGACGTCATCGGTGGAGATGTTAAAGACGTCCTGTACTCGTCCGCTTTTGAACGTGCAACGGAACATCGTTTGCCATTTGAAACTGATGGCTCCGAGAGCGAACTGATGCTCAAGCTGAGCGATGGCTCCTTTATTCCCGTATTGGTTCGCGCAGGCTCCGTAACGCCTCCACGTATCTTTGGGCGCCGCGCGCCACGTGTCCTGGTGGCGCTTCACAGTATTGAGGAACAGTATTCTCACGACCGGCAACTCAAGCGTGCGTTATCGGAGCTTAGAGTGGCGAACAAGCGTCTCTCTGGCACGCTCTCGGTCATTATGAGCACTGTGGGCTCCGATGAGTTACCCAGCCTGCTTGATACCGTTTTGAACCAGCTTGTAGGAACGCTCGATGCTTCGGGTGCTGCTATCTATTTTTCTGAGAGCGGCGGCTTTAAGCTCCGCGGTGTTTCCAAGGAGCTGCTCGACAGCTACCTGCCCGAGTTTTTGCCGTATGGCGCTGGCATTCCGACGTATGTTCTTCGCGAGTCGCGTGCCTGTCGCTTGTCGATTCAACAGGACCTTGAGGGCGATAAGGCCGCCTCCGGTATGTTCATGGACCTGGATAATCGTTCTAAGCACCTGTTGCGCATGCAGGATATGCCTCCGTACCGCAGTGAAATCTGTCTTCCCGTTTTTTACGGTACGCAGATCCTCGGCGTGCTGGAAGTTGGTTGGAAACGCCCCCAGGCACCGCTCGCTTATGATGTTAATGTACTTGAGGTCATTTGCGATTACCTGTCTATCCAGCTGGTCGGCATGGCATCGAGCCTTCGCTCCCGTCGCACGGCCGAGCTTGGCCGCTCGCTCAATGTCTTGCGGGATGAGTTGTTTACCTTTCTAGACGATTCCGCCGCGGCTACCCAGGCGGTATCGTCCGAGATCTGCAATATGCTCAACTGCCATTTTTGCCCTATTGAGTATGACGCCAGTCTGGATTCCTACGTCATAGATTTTGAAGGCGGCAGTCGCGTTGCTTTGCCGGACGATCCCGAGAAGCTTTTCTTTTCCACGACGGCGCCAGCGGCACGTTTGGGGGCTGCCCCTGATGGCTTTGAGGCATCTGTTTTGGGCGGCACGAGTGCCGAGGACCTTAAACACGTCCGTATAACTCGCGTTGACGAATCGATGCCTATGGGAGGCTGGCTTAGAGCGCATGGCCTGCCTTGCCAGGGTCTCTACGTCGACGCCGGCATCGAGGCGGGGCGCCCACGCCCTGAGGGCGATGGCAAGCACAGTAACGACGCAATCGTTCCTGCTTCTGTTGCGAAGGGGCCGACGACGCGTGCGCTGCTGCTTCGTGATGGTAGCCAAGAGCCGATTGATGATCTTGAATATGACTACTTGGTGCACTTGGCGCATGACTTTGAACTGATCTACGAAGGCGAATCTCAAAAGCGCGAGGAGCGCCATATCGCTCAGACCCTCCAGATTGGCATGAGAAATTCCCTGGGGGATGTTCCGGGAATCGCCGCCGATTCGGTGTACCTGTCGGCCACGAACTCGGCGTTGGTCGGCGGCGATTTCTATACGCTCATCCGTCTTCCCGACGACTGCGCCGTCATGATTCTGGGCGATGTGTCTGGCAAAGGCATTGAGGCTGCATCGATGTCCGCGCTCGTCAAGACGGCCCTGACGGCATATGCCTGGGAGGGCGCTGGACCGGCCCGCATGGCACGCTCCCTTAACAGCATGCTCATGGGCTTCTCGAGGGTCGAGACGTTCGTGACGGCCTTTATCGCCAAGATTGACCTTAAAACCGGACGCGCAACGTATTGTTCGGCGGGCCATCCTCCGACCATGGTCATCAGGCCAGAGTCGATGCCGCTGGGTGGCGGCGAGGCCCGTGGGGGAGAGGTCGAGCTGCTTGGATGCCAATCGGGCGTAATCGGTGCATTTGAGAGCATGGTTTACGAGACGGGCGTGTTTACGTTCGCTCCTGGCGACATGCTCTTCATGTATACGGATGGAACGATTGAGGCCCGCGACCGCACCGGAGCGTTCTTTGGCGAGCAGCGCCTTCGTGATCTTCTGCTCTCTGTCTCGGGTGAGGGCGTATCGGGAATCTGCGGCAAGGTCTTGGGCGAGCTCGACCGATTTACCGAATCGGCGCTGGACGATGACATCGCATTAGTGTCCCTTGAGTTTTTGCGGGGCCGGTCCTAAACAGCGACGCTGGGCGCGCCGAATCCGCACGGTTGCGGAAAGGCATGCATCGAACAAGCTCTTTTGGGGAACCATGGTCGTATGAATGAGTGGAATGACATAGCGGTTTTGACGCCACCAGGCGATATCGACATCGCCACGGTGCCTGCGCTGCGTCGGCGGTTGGATGCTTTGATTGGCCGCGGCGTGCGTCGTGTCGTCATCAACTGTCAGGCTGTTAGCTTTATCGATTCGACGGGCTTGGCATTCCTGCTTACGCGCGCTCGTGAGCTCATGAGGCGAGAAGGCCTGCTTTCGCTCGTCAATGCATCAGGTGAAGTTGTTCGCTTTTTGGAGATTGCTCGTCTTGTCGATATCCTTCATGTCGCGGGGCCGGCACGGGAGTCTATTCCCGCCATTCCGGTGGGGGAGCTGCCTCGCTGGAGTAAGAGCGTCGAGGTCCGTCAGGGTATCGAGAATCTTCCATACTACCGACATCGCATCGCCGAACTCCTTGAATCGCTTCCGTTGCGCCGTGACGAGCGCTACGATGTCGCATTGGCGTCGGGGGAGGCACTGGGTAATGCCTATGACCATGCGGGCGGTATCGGGTGCGTCCTGACGGTTCAGGCCTATGGCGATCGCGTTGTGGTTGAGGTGCTTGATCAAGGTGCTGGCTATTCTATCGATGAAACGAGCGAGCCGGTCGCATCCGAGGAACGCGGCCGCGGTATCAAGCTTATGCGTATGCTCGTCGATAACGTGGAGGTTGCTCGTCGTACGGACGGCGCCGGCACGCGCGTGCAGATGGTGAAGCTGTTTAGCGGAGCGCTGGAATCGTGTGCCTAGCCAATCGCTTTAGCGCGTTTAGCTACTAAGAACATGCGGCAGACAAGTTTTTTGAAAAAAGTACTTGCGTCTTTTGGACAACTCGCGTAAATTAATAACCCGCAAGCGGACATGGCTCAGTTGGTAGAGCACAACCTTGCCAAGGTTGGGGTCGCGGGTTCGAGCCCCGTTGTCCGCTCCATTGCATTTCCGGACCGTTTAGGCGGTCCTTTTTCGGCGAAGTGGCCAAGTGGTAAGGCAGAGGCCTGCAAAGCCTTTACCCCCGGTTCGAATCCGGGCTTCGCCTCCAGGCAACATCCGGGCGCTCCGGCGCCCGTTTTGTTTTTACATATGCGGACATGGCTCAGTTGGTAGAGCACAACCTTGCCAAGGTTGGGGTCGCGGGTTCGAGCCCCGTTGTCCGCTCCAAACGCAACAGCCCGACTACTACGGTAGCCGGGCTTTTTCGTACCCATCGTATGGGCTCGAACCCGAGAGGGAGCGAGCGTTAAGCAAACGCGGAGCGTTTGTAGCGAGCTGGCGAGGACGCCGACAGGCGACCGAAGCCGGTGCGGATCCGCGAAGCGGATACGCAGACGCCCCGTTGTCCGCTCCAACTATCTTACGCGGTTCTAGCGAACCGCGTTTTTTGTTGACGCTGCGCGAGCCCCGGGCACCCCATCTTGCCCCTCAATCGTCGGTCGCGTACATAAAGTACGCTTCCCTCCTCTTTCGCGGCAACTTGGGGCACCCGGAGCCCGCTCGCTGTCGTGGCCGGGGGGTGTTCCTATAGTTTTGTCAACTGGGAAATGCTCTCCGTG
>NZ_QSCW01000017.1:11168-51395 GCF_003463445.1 Collinsella sp. OF02-10 | reverse complement strand
GTGACCGGCGACACCGACATCAACATCATCGACACCGCCGAGTTCGCGATCCCGGGCCTTGACGACGAGTTCCGCGTCATCGTGTCTCCGTGGATTCTCTCCTCGCTGATCACCGATCGCCTTGCCGCTTACTACGAGACGGTCACCAAGCACAACCTCAACTACCGTCGTTACTATCACCAGTTCGACTACTAATAGTTAACCACTCATTTAAGAAGCACCCTGCCCGGGCGCATGCGTCCGGGCATTTTTATGCCGAAATTCGCAAGAAAGGGGAATCGAATGAGGCAGTTTATCGTGGCGTCCCATGCTCATTTCGCGTCTGGAATCGTCGAGAGCATCGGCCTGCTCTCCGGCGAGCGCGAAAACGTCCATGCGCTGTCTATGTATGTCGACGGAAACGAGGACCTGGTCAAGGAGGCCGCAGCGATTCTGGACGACTTTGCCGCGGACGATGAGGTTGTCGTTTGCACCGACCTCTTTGGCGGCAGCGTCAACAACGAGTTCACCAAGATCGTTCAGATGCGCCCCAACACGCACCTGGTGACCAATATGAACCTGCCACTCCTTATTCAGCTGCTGTTCGTGTCCGATTCCACCCCGATCGACGAGGCCATTCGCCAGATCGTCGAGGCGGACGACACTAAGGTCAAGTACGTCAACGACCTGCTGGGGCAGGCCGAACTCGACGAGTTTTAATCGCTAGGAGCACACCATGATTCAGATGATTCGCGTGGACTATCGACTGCTTCACGGCCAGGTTGCCGTTAGCTGGACCTCGGCTCTGGGTGCCGACTGCATCCTGTTGGTGAGCGACACGGTCCTCAATGACAAGCTTCGCCTGCAGGCCCTTTCCCTTGCAAAGCCTGAGGGATGCAAGGTCGTTGTCAAAAATACCGAGGACGCCGTCAAGGCGCTTCAGAGTGGTGTGACCGACAAGTACAAGCTCTTCGTGGTTTGCGAGACGATCCAGCAGGCCGGTGCCGTCGCCAAGGCGATGGGCGTCAAGAAGATCAACCTCGGCAATGTTGCCTTTAGCGAGGATGCCCGCCAGGTCTCGACGAGCGTATTTCTCACGCCCGAAAACGAGGCATACGTCAAAGAGCTGCTCGGCGAGGGCTACGAGCTGTTCATTCAGATGATTCCGGCAGATGCGAAGACTGACGCCGCGAAGGTCATCGGTTAGGGGCCATTATGGTTATCAAGACAATCCTGATTTTCCTTATTGCCCTTTTGGGTTATTCCGAGTGGCTGACGGGCACGAGCTACCTCCAGCGCCCGATCGTGCTCGGACCTCTGGTTGGCCTTGTCATGGGCGACATGGTGACCGGCACGATCATGGGCGCCACGATGGAGCTTGCCATGGTCGGCGCCATCTCGGTCGGCGCCTATAACCCGCCCGATACGATTTCCGGCACTATCCTGGGTGTATCTCTTGCCATGCAGGCCGGCGCGGACGCTTCGGCGGCCCTGACCCTGGGTATTCCCATCGCAACGATCGTCCTGGCGCTCGATACGGCCCTGGGCCAGCCGGTCATGCTGCTGCTGGTGCACCGTATCGACAAAAACGTCGAGGACGGGGACACCAAGGCCATCACGCGCAACATGCTCATCGCCGGTTACGCGCAGAGCTGGTGCGGTCTGCTGATCATTCCCCTGGCATTCTTCTTTGGCGCCGATGCAGTCGCCAGCCTGCTCAACATCATTCCCGATTTCGTTCAGACCGGCATGGATGTCGCCGCTGCCTTCTTGCCCGCGCTCGGCTTTGCGATGCTGGCGCAGATGATTATGAACAAAACGGTGGCTCCGTTCTTCTTCGCCGGCTTCTTCCTCGTCGCCTACTTTGGCATTAGCACGACGGGCGTGGCGATCTTTGCTGCGATCATCGTCGTCGCGATGACGGTTTTGGGCGAGAAGAAAAAGGCGGAGCAGCCCGCAGTGGCAACCGAGGATCCTGCGATTGGGAGTGGGTTCGATGAGTTTTAAGTTTGAGTCTTCCTACGACGGGTTGATCACCCGCGCAGATCTTAAGAAGCTGTTCTGGCGCTCGATTCCCTATGAGCACTCCTGGAACTACGAGCGTATGGGCCATATCGGCTTTATGTGGGCCCTTATGCCGATCCTTCGCAAGCTGTATCCGCAGGATGCAGACTTTAAGGCCGCCCTTAAGCGCCATATGGAGCTCTATAACGTCACGCCGTACATCTCGACGCTCCCCATGTCTATTGCTGCCGCAATGGAAGAAGTTAACGCCACCGAAGATAACTTTGACACGAGCGCGATCTCTAATGTTAAGCTTGCTTTGATGGGACCGCTGTCCGGCGTGGGCGATGCCTTCTACTGGGGCACGCTGCGAATTTTGGCAACGGGTGTCGGCACGTCGCTGGCGCTGCAGGGCTCTATTCTTGGCCCGATTTTGTTCCTGCTCGTGTTCAACGTCCCTCACTACATCATCCGTTACCTGCTGACGTTTGTGGGATATCGCTTTGGCTCGGACATGATCAGCAAGGTCCAGGAATCGGGCATTATGGACACGATCGTCAAGATGGCCTCTATCATGGGCGCCATGGTGATCGGAGCTATGACCATGGAGATGGTCACCGTGGACATTCCGCTCATGGTCGGCGCGGGCGATGGCGCTCAGACGCTCGCCGAGCTGCTCAATGGAATCTTCCCGGGCTTTGTCACGATGGGGCTGTTCGGAATCGTCTATCTCATGCTCAAGAAGAAGATGAATCCGCTGCTCATCATGCTCGTGATCCTGCTCGTGAGTATCGCCGGCGCGTTCTTTGGAGTGCTTGGTGTTCAGTAGGGCATCCGTCATAATTAAAACAATGTAAGAGGGGGCGTCGCGCACACTGTGCTGCGGCGCCCTTTTGCCGAAAGGTGGACAAGATGGAGTATCCGCAGCTTGCCGTCATGAATATCAGCCATCGTTATTTTGACCTTGAGGAGTTCTTTTCCTCGGCAGCGGCCTCGGGCTACACGTGTTGCGAGCTTTGGACCGGGGCGATGCATCTGTATGTCGATTGCCATGGATACGATTCGCTCGAGCAGGTGCGGGAGCTGTCACAGCGGTATGGGGTTCGGATTGTGGGGCTTTGTCCCGAACAGAACAACCCAAAGCCGTGGAATATCGCGGCGCGCGGGAATGAGGCGCGCGCCCGCACGCTCGCGTACTTTAAGAACGTTGTGGATATCGCGGCGGAACTTGGAGCCGAGCAGGTCATGGTCTCGAGCGGCTGGGCATTTTTGAACGAGCCGATCGAGGATGCGTGGGGTCGCAGCGCCTCGATGCTGCGTGCGATTGCCGAGCATGCGGGAGAACGCGGCGTGCGACTGGTGCTCGAGGCCCTGCAGCCGGTTGAGTCGATGATCGTGAACTCGGCGGCCGATACGAAGCGCATGATCGAGGCAGTTGATCATCCGGCACTTAAGGCGTGTCTGGATATGGGCGCCATGGCGGTGGCGGGGGATACCATCGACGATTACTTCGATCTGCTTGGCGATGATGTCGCCCACGTGCATTTTGTCGATGTTGCGGCAGATGGCACGACGCATCTTGCCTGGGGTGACGGCGACCGCGATATGCGGGCTGACCTGGATAGGCTGGTGGCGCGCGGCTATCGCGGAGTTGTTTCGGCCGAGACCTATGACGGGCGCTATTTTGCCGACCCCGCAGCTGCCGATGCGCAGGTAATGGCAGAGTATCGTCGTGCGATTGGCGCCTAGGTGGGGTTGGGCTGCGGCAATCTGCCCCATGTTTCCAAATGAATACGGTGTGAGCGGCTGCGACGGATTTCCCCCGCAAACACTCTAGTATGCTAAAGTACCCAGAAGACCGGCGGAGCTATGCCGGTCTTCTGCTCTATATGAAACACAGCATGAGGAGGCTCACCAGATGACGGCCACACCGTGGGGATTCCGGGACATATTGCCCGAGGAGGCTCAGGCGCGCGAGGAGATTGCGCTGACGGTGAAGGGCTGCTTCAGGGAGCATCATTACCTTCCGGTCGAGACGCCGCTGCTCGAGGACAAGGGTTCGCTCGAGGAAGGCGGCCGCATCGCGGACACGCCGTTTAAGCTTTTTGACGATGATGGCCGTCTGCTGGTGGTCCGTCCCGACAACACATTGCCGATCGTGCGTCTGGTCTCGACCCGCATGCGCGCGGCCGACCTGCCCCTGCGCCTGCGCTATGAGGCGCCGGTGGTTCGCGAGTGCCAGCGCAATGCCGGTGGCTCGCGTCAGTTTACGCAGCTGGGCTTTGAGCTTATCGGTGCGGGCGATACCGCGGGCGATGTCGAGATTGTCTCACTCGTGGCCGAGGCCGTGCGCAAGCTGGCACTGCCCGATGCGCGCATTATCGCAGGCAGCGTGCGCCCGTTTAAGGAGCTGCTCGCGGTGTGCGAGGATCGCGAGCTGGCCGCCGAGGCCCTGCGCTGCGTGCACGCCAACGACTTTGTGGGCCTCGATGCCCGCGTGGCGGCAAGCGTCGAGTCCGATGCCGTCAAGGTTGCCATTAGCGAGCTGCCGCGCCTACACGGCGGAGCCGAGGTGCTTGACCGCGTGGACGCGCTGCTGGAGACCGCCGGTATCGTCGCGCCGCTGACGCGCGAGCTGCGTGCCCTGGTCGAGGGCCTGGCTCCAGAGGATGCCCAGGTGCTGTCGTTCGACTTTTCCATCATGAACTCTTTCGATTACTACACGGGCCTGGTCTTTAAGGCCTATGCCGGCGGTCTGCCCGACCCAGTGGGCTCGGGCGGTCGCTACGACTCCATCTTTACCGGCGCATTCGGCGACGGCATCGAGGTGCCGGCGGCGGGCTTCGCTTTTTCGCTCGAGCGTCTGGAGGCAGCGCGCACCTCGGCCGAGGATGCCGCCTCGGACGGCGACCACGCCGCGGGCCGTGGCGCCGAGGGCCCGCTGCGCATCGCTGTGCCCAAGGGCTCGCTTAAGGCCGACACGCTCGACGTGCTCGAGGCCGCGGACTTGGACGTCTCTGAGCTGCGTGACCCCGGCCGTCACCTGATCGTGCGCGGCCGCGACACGCGTGCCGGCGAGGGCACGGTCGGCGATATCGAGTTTGTCATCGTGCGTCCCAGCGATGCGCCCGCCTTTGTGGGCTGCGGCGGTGCCGACTGCGGCATCTGCGGCTGGGACTCGCTTATCGAGGCCGACCTCAACTTGCTGCAGCTGATCGATCTGGGCTACGGCCTGTGCACGTTTATCGAGGCGGAGCCCGCGTGGCGCGCCGGTCAGGCCGAGCGCAACTATGCCCGCCGCGGTTCGCTTCGCGTGGCCACCAAGTATCCGCGCATCGCGAGTGCCTGGTATGCCGAGCGCGGCGTGAACGCCGATATCGTCTCGCTGCACGGCAACATCGAGCTGGGCCCCATCGTCGGCATGACCGATCGCATCGTGGATATTACCGCCACGGGCGCCACGCTGCGCGATAACGACCTGGTCATCACCGGCCGCATCATGGACTGCACGGCCCGCTTCTTTGTCAATCCGGGCGCCGCACGTCTGGATCCGCGCGTACGCAATCTGGCAGATCGCTTGGCGGCAGCCGTGAAGGACAAGCATTTTGAGCCCGTTGCGGGCTCGGCACAATAGCGCGAGCACGCACGGGCGCCCCAACGTCCGGGCGGCGGGCCGACTGACGCCGCCGCCCGGTCTCTCGTTTTTCGAACAAAACCTCGATCGATAGGGGATACCGATATGAAGACTATCAAGCTTGCTCCCGGTGAGCGCCTCGTTACCAACCAGCTCAACCGCAAGGGCGTGCTGCCGCTAAACATCGTCGACGCCGCCCGCGATATCGTGGCCAACGTGCGTGCCAACGGCGATGCCGCGGTGCGCGATTACTGTCAGCGTTTTGACGGCGTTGAACTGCAGAGCTTCCGTCTGCCGCAAGAGCAGATCGATGCCGCGCTCGAAGGCCTCGATCCCGCTTTTGTCGCGGCGCTCGAAAAGGCTGCACGCCAGATTCGTGAGTTCCACCAGCGCGAGGTCGAGCAGAGCTGGTTTACCACACGCCCGGACGGCACGATGCTCGGCGTTAAGGTGACCCCGCTCGCGGCGGCCGGCATCTATGTGCCGGGCGGCCGCGCGCAGTATCCCTCCACGGTGCTCATGAATGCCATTCCCGCCAAGGTGGCCGGCGTCAAGCGCGTGGTCATGGTGACGCCGCCGCAAAAGGACGGCCTGATCAGCCCCTATACGCTCGCCGCGGCCAAGCTCGGCGGCGTGGACGAGATCTATATGGTGGGCGGCGCTCAGGCCGTGGCCGCGCTGGCGTACGGTACCGAGACCATTCCACGTGTCGACAAAATCACCGGCCCGGGCAACGCCTTTGTCGCCGCAGCCAAACAGATCGTCTCGGGCGACGTGGGCATCGACATGGTCGCCGGTCCCTCCGAGGTTTGCGTGCTGGCTGATGCCACGGCTAAGCCCATGGTGGTCGCGGCCGACCTGATGGCCCAGGCCGAGCACGATCCGCTGGCCGCTTGCTATCTGGTGACCTGCGACGAGCAGTTTGCGCGCGAGGTCGAGGCGGGTATCGACATTTTGGTGGCGCAATCGCCGCGTGCCGAGATTACGCGCGCCTCGCTCGACAACGAGGGCACCATCGTGGTGGCCGCCGACATGGCTGCTGCCGTCGAGGCCGTGAATACCGTGGCGCCCGAGCACCTGGAGCTGCACTGCAAGGATGCAATGGGTCTGCTCGGCGGCATTCGCAACGCCGGCGCTATCTTTGTGGGCGCCTGGAGCTCCGAGCCGCTCGGCGATTACGTTGCCGGCCCCAACCACACGCTGCCGACCGGCGGTACGGCTATGTTCTCCAACCCGCTTTCGGTGGAGGAGTTCGTCAAGCGCTCGAGCGTCATTTGCTACACGCCCGAGGGCCTGCTCTCCGACGCTCCCGCAACACAGCGCCTGGCCGAGGCCGAGGGTCTGTGGGCACACGCGCTTTCCGCCGCGCTGCGCCGCCGCGTGTTGGAGCAGGGCGAGGATTCCGTGAGCGCCGAGTCGCTGGCCGCGGCTGACCTGACCAAGGTCGCCTGGCCGGGCGACGCCGTGGCGACGGTTGCCGAGGGTGTGGACCTGGCGGCTGCGGGCGGTGCCGCTGACGCGGCCGGCGAGGAGGCCTAAAATGGCCGAACTCACGCCCCGCATGAAGGAGCTCGTCCAGCCCTACTTGGCCGGTATTGAGCCCTACGATCCCAACTTTACGCCCACGCGCATCAATCTTTCGGCCAACGAGAACACCTATCCCGTACCGACCGGCGTGCGCGAGGCGGTCGACGCCGCCCTGGCTGCCACGCCGCTCAACCGCTACCCCGATCCCATGTCGAACGACCTGCGCGACGAGCTGGCCGCCTGGCATGGCGTGATGCGCGAGAACGTCTGCGTAGGCAACGGCGGCGACGAGCTGCTCTATAACTACCTGCTGGCGTTTGGCGGTGCGGGACGGACCCTGCTCAACTGCCCGCCGTGCTTTAGCGAGTACGCGTTCTTTGCGTCGCTCTGTCAGACCGAGGTGCGCGACGCGTGGCGCGACCCGGCGACCTTTGAGCTCGACCAGGCAGCCGTGCTTGCGGCGGCGCCCGAGTGCAGCCTGGCCATCGTGACCTCGCCCAACAATCCCACGGGCGACGTGGCGCCGCTCGACTTTGTCGCGGCCCTGTGCGATGCATGCCCCGGCATGGTGATGGTCGATGAGGCCTACGTTGAGTTTGCCGACGATTCGTTTGGCGCGGCCACCACGGCGCAGGGGCTTATCGCCGAGCATTCCAACCTGGTGATTCTGCATACGCTGTCCAAGGCGTTTGGCGCCGCCGGCGCGCGCCTGGGCTACGTGATCGCAGCCCCCGAGGTTATCGACGTGTTCGCGGCGACTCGCCAGATCTACTCGGTCAACGTGCTGAGCCAGGCCGCCGCGCTTGCCTGCGTGCGTGCCCGCGATGCGTACGCGCCCGTGGTGGCACAGGTTGCATCCGAGCGCGAGCGCGAGCTGTGTGCCCTGCGCGCAATGGCTGCCGAGGGTCTGCCCGTGGAGACATGGCCGAGCGCGGCGAACTTTATGCTCGTACGCACGCCGCATGCCACGCGCGTGCGCGAGCGGCTGCGCGACGAGTATTCGATTTTGGTGCGCGACTTTAGCTACGCGCCGGGCCTTGCGGACTGCCTGCGCATTACCGTGGGTACTCCGCAGGAAAACGACGAGGTGCTGGCTGCGTTTGCCGCGCTAGTGAAGGAGGAGATGTAGATGGGCCGCTATGCCGAGGTAACCCGCAAGACGGGCGAGACCGACATTGTCGTAAAGCTCGACTTGGACGGAAGCGGCGTGTGCGATATCTCGACCGGCGTGCCGTTTTTCGACCACATGCTCAACGCTTTTGGCCGCCATGGCCTGTTCGATCTGACGGTGCACGCGGTGGGCGACGTGGAGGTCGATGCGCACCACACCGTCGAGGACACGGGTATTGTGCTGGGCGAGGCGTTTTGTCAGGCGCTGGGCGACAAGGCGGGCATTACGCGCTTTGCCGACGCGGCGATCGCCATGGACGAGACACTTGTGATGGCTGCTGTTGATATTTCGGGCCGCGGGCAGGCCTACTGCGAGCTGCCCGTGCCGACCGAGCGCGTGGGCAGCTTCGATACCGAGCTGGCCGTCGAGTTCTTCTACGCCTTTGCGCGCGACGCCAAGCTCACGCTGCACGTGCGCGAGCTGGCGGGCAGCAACTCGCATCACATTATCGAGGCCGCCTTTAAGGCCGTGGGCCGCACGATGCGCCATGCCTGTGAGCTGGATCCCCGCGTGCAGGGCATCCCCAGCACCAAGGGTTCACTGTAACCTGCCAAAAAGGGACAGGTTTATTTTGGCAGGTTTTATCTGCGGAAATGCCGTCTCATGCAGTGGGTGAACGTTTAACCGACCAAAATAAATCTGTCCCTTTTTGGCAGGTTTTGAATGGGGAAAAGGAGGGTCGCGTGGGCGAACCGAAGGTCGTGGTGGTCGACTACCACAAGGGCAACTTGTCGAGCGTTGCGCGTGGGCTTGCGCGCGCCGGTGCCGCCGCCTGCACGTCGGACGATCCGGAGCAGATCCGCAATGCCGACGGCCTGGTCATCCCGGGCGTGGGCGCGTTCTATGACGCGATCGCCTTTATGCGCCAGAGCGGCGAGGCGGACGCGGTGCTCGATGCCGTCGCCGCCGGAACTCCGCTGCTCGGCATCTGCCTGGGCCTTCAGCTGTTTTTTGAGCGCGGCGACGAGGGCGTGCCGGCGGACGAGGGCGTTGCCGCGGACGGTAATGCCTCCGAGCGGGCTGACGGCCCCTGGATCGATGGCCTGGGTATTATGCGCGGTTCGTGCACGCGCTTGGAGTCGAGCCGCCTGAAGGTGCCGCACGTGGGCTGGGACCAGGTGCACATGACGCCCGCCGGCGCGGCCGATCCGCTGCTTGCTGGTTTTGCCGAGGGTGCCAACATGTATTTCACCCACAGCTATGCGGTGGCCGACGACGCCGATGCCGCCGATGTGCTGGCGCGCACGCACTATACGCGGAGCTTCCCGTGCATCGTGCGTCACGGCAACGTGTGGGGCTGCCAGTTCCATCCCGAGAAATCTTCCGCGCTGGGTCAGCGCATCCTTAAGAACTTCGTCAATATCGTCGAGGAGGCCGGCCGATGATCCTGTTCCCCGCAATCGATTTGATCGGCGGCAAGGTCGTGCGCCTGGAGCGCGGCGACCGCAGCCGTTGCAAGGTATATTCCGCTGACCCCGTCGCCGTTGCCCGCTCGTTTGCCGAGCAAGGTGCAAGCTGGGTGCACGTCGTCGACCTGTCCGCTGCCTTTGGCGAGGACGAGGACGCGTGCGCTGCCAACTCGGCGGCAATTAGGGCCATCTGCGGCGTCGATGGCCTGTCCGTGGACGTGGGCGGCGGCGTCCGCTCGCTCGCACGCATTGACGAGCTGGCCGGCTATGGTGCGCGCCGCATCGCGCTGGGGACCGTGCTGGTGACCGAGCCGGGTTTTGCCGAGGTGGCAGCGCACGGCTTTGGCGAGCTGCTGGTGGCAGACATCGCCGCCCGTGACGGCCAGGTCAAGGTGAACGGTTGGCGCGATGGCGCGGGCGTGGCACTCGATGATGCCGCGGCGCAGCTTTCCGAGCTGGGCTTTAAGCATCTGGTGTACACCGACATCGCGCGCGATGGCATGCAGACGGGCATCGATGTAGCGGCATATCGCCATGTGGCCGAGGTCGCGGGTTTTCCCGTCGTGGCTTCGGGTGGCATCTCGACGCTCGACGACATCCGTGCGCTGGCCGCGGTGGGTGAGGGCGCGATTGAAGGTGCCATCACCGGTCGTGCGCTCTACGAGGGTAACTTTACGCTGGTTCAGGCGCTCGCCGCCACCCGAGGGGAGGAGTAGTCCATGCTTACCAAACGCGTAATTCCCTGCCTGGACGTCAAGGACGGCCGTGTGGTCAAGGGCGTCAACTTTGTGAGCTTGCGCGATGCGGGCGATCCGGTGGAGCTGGCGCGTGCCTACGACCGCGAGGGTGCGGACGAGGTTGTATTTTTGGACATTACCGCGACGAGTGACAACCGTGCGATGACCATCGAGATGGCGGCGCACGCGGCCGAGGAGCTCACTATTCCCTATACCGTGGGCGGCGGCTTTCGCGACCTGGCGGGCATGCGAACCATGGTGGTTGCCGGTGCCGACAAGGTGTCGCTCAACTCCGCCGCCGTGCGCGACCCGTCGCTGATTAGCCAGGCTGCCGCGGCGTTTGGCAGCCAGGCCGTGGTCGTGGCGATCGATGCCAAGCGCGTTGGTTTGCCCGGCGCATCCGGTGCCGACAAGTGGGAGGTCTTCACGGCGGGCGGCCGCAACGCCACGGGTATCGACGCGGTGGCGTGGGCCGAGGAGGCGGCTCGTCGCGGCGCCGGCGAGATCCTGCTGACCAGCATGGATCGCGACGGCACCAAGGCCGGCTTTGACCTGGCGCTCACCCGCGCCGTGGCCCGCGCGGTGCCAATCCCCGTCATCGCGAGCGGTGGCGTGGGCACGCTCGAGCATTTTGCCGAGGGCGTGATCGAGGGCGAAGCCGACGCCGTGCTGGCGGCCAGCGTCTTTCACTTTGGAACCTTCAGCATTCGCCAGGTGAAGGAGTATATGGCCTCTCAAGGCATTCCTGTGAGGCTGGACTTCTAATGCTGCGGCTTGCCCAGGCACCGCATCTTGCCGCTCAAACCGTCGCTCGCGTACCAAAGTACGCGTCGCTCCTCTTTCGCGGCAACCTGCGGCACCTGGACAACCCTCGCCGACCGGCGATGTTTAAATTGGGGAATTGAAATGAGAGAAATTACTACTCCAGCTGATCTTAAATACGACGCCCGTGGGCTCATTCCTTGTGTGGTTCAGCAATATGACACCGGCGAGGTGCTTATGGTTGCTTGGATGAACGAGGAGTCGGTGGGGCTGACGCTCAAGACCGGCACCACGTGGTTTTGGAGCCGCAGCCGCCAGGAGCTCTGGAACAAGGGCGCGACGAGCGGCAACATGCAGGAGGTCAAGGAGCTCTGGGCCGACTGCGATAGCGATACGCTGCTGGTCAAGGTCGACTCGCCGGGTCCGGCCTGCCATACCGGCAACCGTACCTGCTTCTTTAAGCGCGTGGAAGGGGGAGCGCGATGAAGGTCGTGACGCCGTTCGAAGTCGCCGACTGCAACACCGAGCTCCTCTGCGCGGGCGTGCCATGCCGCGTGCACCTGACCGATGCCTGCGGGGCGCAGTCGCTTTGGCTCGAGGCCCAGAAGGAAAGGCTCGATGAGGCCCATGCCGTCATCGTCGAGTTTTTTGAGAAAAAGGGCGCAAAGCCTCGGTTCGATGAGACCGGTACCTACTTTACGCTGCAGTAACGAGAGGAAATAACCATGGGAGTCAGAACAGCTAACGTGCAGCCGGGAAACATCGGCGAGACGCTGACGGGGCTGGCCGAGGTGATTCACGGTCGTCGCGATGCGTCGCCGGAGGAGAGCTATACTGCCCGCCTGCTGACCGATGTCGAGGACGAGCTGCTCAAGAAGCTTGCCGAGGAGGCGAGCGAGGTCATCATGGCCTGCAAGGATAACGACCACGATCACATTCGCTACGAGGCCGGCGACCTGATCTATCACCTGCTCGTGACGCTCGAGCGCTACGGCATCACCCTCGATGAGTTGGCCGGCGAACTCAACGCCCGCCGCCACTAGTCAAGCTTTTGGTGCAAGGGGGACAGGATACTTTGCGCCAAATGATCCGTTTTCCTCCGTCCCCAACGGATCAACCGCAACTTATGAAGGGATGGCTAGGCGAGGGGCGTGGGTTCCCATTCGCCGGTGGGGTGGGGGATGTCGAAGGTTCGATAGCCGCAGTCGTAGGCGTGTGCCTGGGCCTCGCGGATGTTCCAGCAGATATCGCAGGCGCGGTGCGCGTCCGAGCCAAAGGTAATGGGCACCTCGGCACGGGCAAAGCAACGCAAAAGGCCGGTCGCGGGGTAGTAGTCGTCGAGTCCCTTGCGCGGCGCGGCGGTCGAGACCTCAACGCGGCGGCCCGTGTCGTGTGCACACTCTGCCATCTGCTTCCAGAGCGGCGCGGGGTCAAAGTCGGGCGCAAGGCCCTCTTTCGAAAAGCGCATGACCAGGTCGGGGTGGGCCATCACATCAAAGTTAAGCGGGCTCTCGCAGGCGTGGCACCAGTCGTCGACATAGCGCCCCCATACGCCGCGCACGCCCAGGTTTTCCCAAACATGCAGGTTGGTATCGTCGTCGATCCAGCCGCAGCGTGAGTCGGGCGTATCGGGGCGCGCGACGTCCTCTGTCCCTGCCGTGCCCGCAGCGCCGGCCATGATATCGCCCGGATCGCCAATCCAGTGCACACTGCCCAAGCGCACTACGGCACCAGCGGACCAGCGCTCCACCAAGGGCTCGCAACCCTCGTACCAATCGCATTCAAAACCGTAGATAAAGGCGAGCTCCGGCGCGATTTGCGCGGCGAGCTTGCGGGCGTCCTCAAATGCCAGGCGATGCGCCGTCAGGTCGCCCTCGACAACTTGCACTTCGCAGTTGGCGTCCATGCTGGCGGGCAGGGTGAGGTGGTCAGTCGAGACCATGACGCGGCAGCCTGCCGCAGCAGCGGCACGGACGTTGTCCTCAAACGAGGCATGGCCATCCGAAAACGAAGTATGGGTGTGGCAATCGACCAGCGGGCAGGCGGGCATGGCGACTCCTTTGCATTTGGTGAATCCGCTCCATTGTAACGGCGCGGCCCCCGATGCGACGAGCGCACCGGGGGCCGAAATCGACGGGAAAGGACAGGCGGCGCGTGCCGGCGCCGGCGACTACTTGCTTCGTGCCGCCACGCGTTTGGCCTGCACCGTTACCATCGCGTGCCGCACGGCGGTGATGGGGCGATAGCGGATCATACGTGGTCCCGACCAGCGCATGACCTTGCGGATCCTCTCGCGCATGGCAGACCGGTAACAATGCGAAGGACAGGCCGAGCAAAATGTCTTGGTGCCCATGTGGGGGCAGTGCCCAATGCGCGCGACGGCGTATTTCTGCAGCTCGGCGCATTCGGGGCAGAGCGTAATGGTCCGAAGGCCGAGCTTCACGCGCACGGGCCCATCGTCGCCAGCCTGCTCGACCGCATGCCCACCGCCATGATGTCCACGACACCACAGCGCGATCATCTGCGACACCATTTGGGTCTCGCGCTCACGTTTGCGTGCCAGCTCCGGTGTGTCGACCTGGCGCGCCATTAGCTCAGCCTCCCGTGCTCGACCGAAAGCGAGAAATCGGCAAACGCGCAGGTGCTGGCACGGTGGCTTACCAGCACAATGGTCTTGCCGCGACGCTTGAGCTCGTCGATCGCCTGCATCACGGACGCCTCGTTGAGGGCATCGAGCGCGCTGGTGGGTTCGTCGAGTAAGATGAAGGGTGCGTCGTTGAGGAAGATGCGCGCAAGGCCGATGCGCTGGCGCTCGCCGCCCGAAAGCGAGTCGCCCAGTTCGGCAACGGGCGTGTCGAATCCCTGCGGCAGACGGTCGATGAGCGTGGTGAGTGAGGCGGAGCGGCAAGCGTCGAGCAGCTCGGTATCGGTGGCGTTGGCGTGCGCGACCAGCAGGTTCTCGCGTACGGTGCCGCAGAACAGATGCGTGTCCTGGGTCATATAGGCCTCGTGGCTGCGCAGGCTCGCCGTGTTGATGTGGCGGGCATCGACGCCGCTCACCGTGATGGTGCCGGCTGCGGGGTCCCAAAAGCGCATGAGCAGCTTAAGCAGCGTCGACTTGCCCGAGCCCGAGCGTCCCATGATGCAGGTCATGGTGCCGGGCGCAAAGGTGCAGGTCACGTCGTCGAGGATGAGACTCGAGGCGGGGTTGTTCGCGGCCTGCTCTGTGGTGTCGGCACCGCCCGCGTCCACGCCGCCCGCATAGCTAAAGCTCACATGCTCGGCTGCGGCGCCGGCAAACCCAACGTCCTGTCCGTCGGAGACCTCGGTGCACTGGGGCTGCTCGTCGAGCAGATCGAGCACGCGCGCGCCCGAGGCGAGCGTCTCCTGCAGTGAGGCGCCCAGGCGGCTCACTGCCATCACCGAGCCAAACGACGACACAAAGGTAAAGACGGCGACAAACGCTGCGGCAAAATCGATCGTTCCCGCAGCCACCAGCTGCAGCGCTCGCCCGAGCATCACCAGATTGGCCGCAAGAATAAGCGCATCGGCTACGGCCTCGCTGGCCGCCTGGCGGCGCTTGAGGCGCGCGTCCACGTCGCCGACTTGCTCGGTCAGCTTGCTCAGGGCACGGCTGCGATCGGCGCCACCGGCAAACTGGATAGTCTCGGACGCGCCGCGTAGACTGTCGAGCACAAAGGCGCCCAGCTTACCGGCGCCCTCGCGGCTCTGGCGGCCGGTGGTGCCGCATGCCTTGGCCGAGGTCAGGGGCAGTAGCACGCCCAGGACCGCGTAGGCCACGAGCGCGATGCCCGCGAGCTCGGGGCTCACAGCCAGCAAAAAGCCCTCAAACACAACGGTGCAGACCAGAGCGATTGCAATGGGCGAGATGGTGTGCGCGTAGAAGACCTCGAGCAGCTCGATATCCGAGGTGACCAGGCTCACGAGCTCGCCCTTGCCGCGGCCCTCGAGCTTGGCGGGGGCGAGCTGGCGCAGGGCGCCAAACACCAGGTTGCGAATGTGTGCGAGTAGGCGGAACGCGATGTAATGGTTGCAGAGCTGCTCTCCGTAATGGAGCGGCCCGCGTGCGATGCCGCAGGCGGCGCAGGCCGCGCATGCCGCGACAAGACCGAGCCCCAAGGCGTTGTAGCCCAGCGCGGCCATAAGACCAAGGGCGCCAAAGGCCGGTACGAACGCGGCGGTGAGCATGCCAATGCTGCCCAGCGCGACGGCTAGCACAAGCCAGCCGGCAAGCGGTCGGACGAGCCCCATCATGCGCCACATGATGGACGGCGCCGAGCGACGGACGCGGCCGGAGTCAAGCGCCGCGGCAGCGGAAGACGAGCTAGCACCGTTGAGGCCATCGGTACAGGCGGCGCTGCCGTCAACAGCCTCAACCGCGCCGACATCCTCGGCATCACCCTCCGCATACGCATATGCCGAGAGCTGCTCCTGGCTGTTCCACATGCGCGCATAGGCGCCCGCGGTGGCCAAGAGCTCGCCGTGAGTCCCGTGCTCGGCAATACGGCCACGCTCCAGCACCAGGATCTGATCGGCGCCTACGATCGTCGACAGGCGGTGTGCCACCACGATTACGGTGTGCCCGCCGGCGAGCGATGCAATGACCTCGCCGATTGCGGCTTCGCTTGCGGCGTCCACATTGCTCGTCGCCTCGTCAAAGACATAGATCGGCGAGTCGTGCAGCAGGGCGCGGGCCATGCACACGCGCTGGCGCTGGCCGCCCGAAAGGTTGGTGCCGCCCTCGTTAATCATCATGTCGAGCCCGCCGTTGGCCTGCACAAAGGCCGCCACGCGCGTGCGGTCGAGTGCGTCCATGAGCTCGGTATCGGTGGCGCTGGGCTGGGCGAGCAGCAGGTTGTCGCGCAGGGTGCCGGCAAACAGGTAACCGTTGGTGGGCACCAGGGTGACGGCGCGCATGAGTGAGGCGGCCGTGGCGTCGCGCAGCTCGACGCCGCCGATGCGAACGCTGCCACGGTAGGCACCCTTGCGGCCCGCGATAATCCCCGCGATCGTGGACTTGCCGCCGCCGCTTTCGCCTACGAGTGCCACGAGCGAGCCGTGCGCAATGGTCGCGCTGGCGCTGTCCAGCACCGTGCGGTCGCCGTATGCATAGCTCACGCCCGCGAGCTCGATATCGCCGCGACCGTCAAGCTCAACATCGCCGCGCTCGGGCTCGGGCGTATCCAAAATGCCAAACATGCGGCGCGAGGCGGCCATGCCGTTCATGGCCGTGTGGAACAGCGATCCCAGGCGGCGCATAGGCAAAAAGAACTCCTGCGACAGAAAGACGATGAGGAAGGCAGCCTCAAAGCCAATCTTGCCCGTGGCGAGCTGCAGCGTGGCTACGATAATGCCGAGCGCGGCGCCCATATAGACGACCAGGTCCATAACGCAAATGGAGCGCAGCTGCATCACCAGCAGGCGCATGGTCGCTGTGCGGAAACGCTCGGACTCGGCGTTGATGCGCTCGTGCCAGCTGCGATCGGCCTGGTAGACCTTAAGGGTGGTGAGACCCTGCACGGCCTCCAGGAACATGCCGCCAAGATCGACATAGCTGCCCCAGTACTCGGCACCGATCTTTTTGGCGTTGCGCATGACCATCATAATGGAGACGGGGATGATCGGAACGCAGGCGAGCAGCAGCGCGGCGGGAAGACCCGCCTGGCCCACGAGCAGTACAAACAGCGTGATGGGTGCCAAGCCGGCAAAGAAGAGCTGCGGCAGGTAGCCGCCAAAGTACACCTGGAGTTGCGTGGCGCCCTCGACGCTGGTCTGGACGGCCTCGGCGGTGGGGACGGTCTCGGTGTAGGAGGGGCCGAGTGCGGTGAGCTTGTCGTAGACGAACGAGCGCACGCGGCGGACGGCCTCGAACGCGGCTTTGTCGCCGGCGCGTTGGGCCAGGTAGATGGAGGCGGCGCGCACGATGATGGCGGCGGCGAGCGGCAGGGCCGCCTGTGCGAGGGCATCGACGGCGAGCGCGGCGGAAAGACCGTTCGTGACGATGCCGCCCAAGATGCGCGCAAGCATCCACATCACCGTGATGTTTGCCATGAGCGCGATCAACTTAAACAGGACGCTTGCCATAATGTAGGGCGTTGCCTGCGGAACCAGGGAGAAGAGCCGCTTCTCGAACATGAAACCTCCTATGCCGTAACGGTGCCGGGCTGGGTCCTCGGCAGCCGCTTAGTTAGCCAAATGCAACTAGAGTAACATCGTGCAGCGGGTAAGTATGCCGAGGGTAATTTTTAGCCGATGAACTGCGTAGAAAGTTCAAAATTGTTGAGTGCGGCGAACTTTGTGGTGGACGGAATGCGGGCGCAATTTTGATCGTGTGCGGCCCGCTCCAAAACGTGTACGTCAGCCTCCAAAACCGACAAAAAATGACATGTTTGGAGGCTGACGTACATGTTTGGATAGGGGCAAGGGCGACGACGGACGAAAGTCACGCCTGTGCCACGTTCGATGTGCTAGCGTTTGGGTGAATAAAACGAGCCCGTGCGGAAAGGATCCGGACCGTATGCAACGTGGAAGTACATCTCCGCTGTCCCGCGAGACCGATGCGCCCGAAACCATCGTCAAGCTGGAGTGCGACAT
The DNA here is from genome assembly GCF_003463445.1 of Collinsella sp. OF02-10. Taxonomy (NCBI): domain Bacteria; kingdom Bacillati; phylum Actinomycetota; class Coriobacteriia; order Coriobacteriales; family Coriobacteriaceae; genus Collinsella; species Collinsella sp. OF02-10. The sequence goes on along the minus strand of NZ_QSCW01000017.1, from coordinate 33,557 downwards.
CGACGATGCGTCGCCCGAGGTACTCGCCTATGCCGCCGACCGCCTGCGCGAGGCGGGCGCCCGCGAGGTGCACTGGCTGCCCCTCTACTGCAAAAAAGGCCGCCCCGGCTGGCAGCTGCAGGTGATCTGCTCGCATGAGGATATCGAACGCCTGCAGACGATTATCTTTTTGGAAACCACGACCAACGCCGTTCGTCGCCAGGTGATGGAACGCGTTTGCCTGCCGCGTCGTTTTGAGCAGGTAGCGACGCCTTGGGGCGAGGTGGCCGTCAAAGTAGCCACCCTGCCCGACGGCAGTGAGCGTGCGGCGCCCGAGTACGAGGACTGCGCCCGTCTTGCCCGCGAGCATAACGTGCCGCTCCAGCGCGTGATGCAGGCGGCACAAGCCTCGGCACTGCGATTTGAATAGCGCGGCCGGCGACATCTCGCGCCCGGCCACATCAGCCCCACTCCGAAAGGACTTCCCATGAAATACCTCATCGCTTCCGACATTCACGGCTCGGCATACTGGACCGAGCGCCTGGTCGCCGCCATCGAGTCCGAGCAGCCCGACCGCATTGTGCTGCTGGGCGACCTGCTCTACCACGGCCCGCGTAACGACCTGCCGCGCGACTACGCTCCCAAACGCGTGATTCCGCTGCTCAACGCCCTGGCCGACCGCATCATCGCGGTGCGCGGCAACTGCGACGCCGAGGTCGACCAGATGGTCCTCGACTTCCCCGTCATGGCTGACTACGCCACACTATTCGACGAGACCGGACGTGAACTGTTCCTGACGCACGGCCACGTCTTTGGCGCCGGCATGCATAACAGCGTTGACCACGCGCCCGCGCTGCCCGAGGGCTCCGCGCTCGTCTACGGCCATACGCACATCAAGGTTAACGAGGAAAGCGCCGCGCACCCGGGTCTGTGGCTCTTCAATCCCGGCAGCGTGAGCATTCCCAAGGACGGTGCGCACAGCTACGGCATCTACGAGGGCGGCGCGTTCCGTCACGTGATCCTGGAGGAGGAGTAACCATGGCCGAGCATATGGCTCAGCAAAATACCGAGGGTTCGCGCGACCTGTCCACGCTGGTCGACGCGTCGGCCGAGCTGCAGCATCTGGTGCAGACCATCTGGCGCCTGCGTCAGCCCGATGGCTGCCCGTGGGACCGCGAGCAGACGCATCAGAGCATTGGCAAGAACATGATAGAGGAAGCCTACGAGGCGCTCGATTGCATTGAGGCGGACGACGTGGCGCATCTGCGCGAGGAGCTGGGCGATGTGCTCATGCAGGTGGTGCTGCATGCGCAGATTGCGGCGGATGCCGGTGAGTTTACGCTTGCCGATGTGGCGCGCGATATCGACGCCAAGCTCATCCGTCGTCACCCGCACGTGTTTGGCGATGCGGATGCCGAGAGCTCCGACGAGGTGCTCAAGATTTGGGACGAGGTCAAGCTTGCCGAGAAGGCCGCCAAAGACCAGGCCGTGGCGGCAGGCGAGGCTGCGCCCGAGGGTCTGCTCGACGGCGTGCCCACGCACCTGCCGGCGCTGATGCAGGCTCAGAAGGTGTCGCGCAAGGCGGCTGCCGTGGGCTTTGAGTGGGAGACGGTCCAGGACGTGTGGGACGAGGTCGCTGAGGAGCGTGCCGAGTTTGAGGCCGAGGCTCCCGGCTCGCCCGAGCGCGAGATGGAGTTTGGCGACCTGCTCTTTGCCCTGGTCAACGTTGCGCGCAAGGAGGGAATCGACGTCGAGAGCGCCCTGCGTGCCAGCACGGCAAAGTTCCGCCGCCGCTGGGCCGCGATGGAGCAGATGGCGGCCGACGCCCACGTGGATCTGGCCGAGCTTTCGACCCACGGCCTCAATGACCTCTGGGATGCCGCAAAGGCAGAGGAGTAAGACTGCGGGGGCGACGGGACGGACTTTCTCATCGCCCCCATTATTTTTCAAAAAGATTGTATCCCTTGGCTAACTTAGGGCATAATGCAAAAAGTGCGATAAGGCTAACTTATGAACCTGCGCGCCACTGTAGCGTGCAAGCCGTGTCGCCAAGCACTCAACCCGTTTCCAAGTGAGAGGGAGACAACATGAGCGATATTTTGGATGTCTACGGTCGCGAGGTACTCGACAGCCGCGGCAACCCCACCGTCGAGGTCGAGGTCGTGCTCGAGGACGGCAGCTTCGGCCGCGCGATGGTGCCTTCGGGCGCTTCGACCGGCGCCTTTGAGGCCTGCGAGCTGCGCGATGGCGACAAGGGTCGCTACCTGGGCAAGGGCGTCTCGCAGGCCGTCGAGCACGTCAATAACGAGTGCGCTAACGCCGTCGTGGGCCTCGACGCCTTCGACCAGCGCGCCGTCGATGCCGCGCTGATTGCCGCGGACGGTACCCCCAACAAGACCAATCTCGGTGCCAACGCCATTCTGGGTGTGTCGCTGGCAGTTGCCCGCGCCGCTGCCGAGTCGGCGGGTCTTTCGCTGTACCAGTATCTGGGTGGCGTCAACGCCCACCTGCTGCCCACACCTATGATGAACATTCTCAACGGCGGCGTGCATGCCGACAATAACGTCGACTTCCAGGAGTTCATGATCATGCCGGTGGGCGCCCCGAGCTTTGCCGAGGGCCTGCGTTGGTGCGCCGAGGTCTACCACACCCTCAAGGGTGTGCTGCACGAGGCCGGCCTGGGCGGCGGCGTGGGCGACGAGGGTGGCTTTGCGCCCAACCTCAAGACCAATGCCGAGCCGTTCGAGTACATCACCAAGGCCGTCGAGAAGGCTGGCTTTAAGCCCGGCGTCGACTTCATGTACGCCATGGACCCGGCCTCGACCGAGTTCTACAACGCCGAGACCGGCATGTACGAGCTCAAGGGCGAGGGCGTGGAGTACACGAGTGCCCAGATGGTTGATTACTGGGAGAAGCTCGTCGACACCTATCCCATCATCTCCATCGAGGACGGCATGGCCGAGGAGGACTGGGACGGCTGGGTTGAGCTCACCCGTCGCATTGGCAACAAGGTGCAGCTGGTGGGCGACGACCTGTTCGTCACCAACACCGAGCGCCTTAAGAAGGGCATCGAGCTGGGTGCCGCCAACGCGATCCTGGTCAAGGTCAACCAGATCGGCACACTCACCGAGTCGCTCGAGGCCATCGAGACCGCCAAGGAGGCCGGCTATGCTTGCATCGTGAGCCACCGCTCCGGCGAGACCGAGGATTCCACGATCGCCGACCTGGTCGTGGGCGTCAATGCCGGCCAGATCAAGTCGGGCGCCCCGTGCCGCAGCGACCGTATCGCCAAGTACAATCAGCTCATCCGCATCGAGGACGAGCTCGAGGGCAGCGCGCGCTACGCCGGTAAGACCGCGTTCTACAACATTCGCTAAACGGGCGAATTTGGCGAGGGGGAGGCTGACTCGGTTCCGTCCCGCCTTGACTGGATGCTGCAAAGCGCCATGGGCGCTGGGCCATACGGCTCAGCGCCTTTTTTATGTCGAGCAAAGGCTGGCGAAGGCGGTGCAGGCGCTCGTGCTATAACTAAAGGACTTAGCGCAAACAAACCTCAACCGCACAAGGCGCACATGGATCAGATTTACGACAACAGGTACTATTCCGCCGGTTCGCGTGAGCCGTCGCCTCGCCGTGCGCGCACGGTGCAGCTCGGTGGGTCCGCCTACGCCGGCGCCGACCGCTCCACGCAGCGCCCGACAAGTACCTCGCGCCCCAATGCTCATGTGAATACTTCGGCAGATGGACCGGTGCGCCCGGCACGTTCGACACATGCGTCGCGTCCCTCGGCCCAGACGCACGACAGGTCGAGCAGGCCTTCGAGCCGTCTTTCGGGCTCGGACTTTATGCGCTACGCCAACGACAATGCGGTGGTCAAGGCGATCTATGACTTTACGCATGGCTCTCTGCGTCCGCTGTTTATCGGTATCGTGGTGGCGCTGGCGCTCGTGAGCCTGTATTTTCCCGTACGCGACCTGTACGTGGCAAAACGCTCGAGCGACATCTTGGCCAAGCAGGTCGAGATTCGCCAGCAATACAATGATGAGCTGCAAAAAAGCGTCGACAAGCTGCTCTCGGAGGAGGGTATCAAGGACGCGGCGTCCGAGGACCTGGGCCTGGTGATGCCCGGCGAGAAGAAGATTGACGTGCTAGGCTTGGACGACGATTCGGACTCGTCGTCGAGCAAAAAGTCCTCAAACGCCAAGAAGGCCAGCGAAGTGGCCAAGGAAATCGAAGAAGTCGGCAAGGACGCGCCGTGGTACATCCAGGCGCTCGACATGCTGTTTGGGTTTAACGGCGTCGAGGGCCAGACGGTCGTGTCCAACGGCAAATAGCGCCCGGAGGGGAGCCCGCAATGACAAATTGCAAACGCTATAAGGTGGCCGCGATCGACCTGGGAACGGTGTCGTCGCGACTGGTGTTGGCCCAGGTCGAGGGCGGAGCGATTGTGGAATCGTCCAAGCATACCGAGATTACCGACCTGGGCGAGGGCGTGGACGCGACGGGGCGCTTCTGCGAGGCGGCTGTCGAGCGTGTGCTCGCTGCGTGCCGCATGTTTGTGGACGAGGCCCGTGCCTTTGGGACCGTGTGCGTCTGCACCACGTGCACGAGTGCCGCGCGCGATGCGTCCAATGCCGCGCTGCTGCTGGACGGCCTGCGCGAGTTGGGGCTCAAACCACAGGTGATTCCGGGCGAGGTCGAGGCGCGCCTGACGTTTTTTGGCGTGGCGCACGACTTTGCCGGCGAGCGCATCATCGTCGCGGATTCGGGCGGCGGGTCCACGGAACTCGCGACGGGCGTATACGCTCCGGAGCGCGGCGTCTTTGCGCTGGAGGGAACGCGCTCGCTGGACATCGGTTGCCGTCGCGTGACGGAGCGCTTTTTCTCTGCGTTGCCGCCCGCGGATGGCGAGCTTGCTGCCGCTGCCGCGTGGGCAGGCGAACAGTTCGCCGCCTATTTTGAGGGCCTGCCTGTCGACTTTGAGCGCGCCGAACGCTTAGTCGCGGTGGGCGGCACGGTGACTACGCTGGTGGCTCTGGTCCACGAGCTGGAACCGTACGATTCGAGCTTTGTGCACCTACGCGAGCTGTCGCTGGAGCAGGTCTCGGCCGCTATCGAGCGCATGTCTGTGTTGGACGCGGAAGGCATCGCCGCGCTACCGGGTGTACAGCCCAAACGCGCGGGCGTGATCTTGGCTGGTGCCGTGGTGATTCGCGAGCTTATGCGAGCCGGCGGCTACGACACGCTCACCGTAAGCGAGAACAGCCTGCTTGCCGGCATGGCCGCCACCATTAACGAGGTTCTCGACGGTGAGCTACCCACCATCGGCTGGACCCCCAGCCTCAGCGCCCTTTAACCATCCCCTCATAAGTTGCGGTGAAATGCGGACTAAAATCGCCCTTTCGGGCCCCAACCAGTCCCTATTCCACCGCAACTCAACAGCCGGCACCTGGGGACGTTTCTTTTCTGCCGGCACCTGGGGACAGTCCTTGCTGAGCGCCTCCGCAGCCTTTATGCCAGTTTGTCGATTTGCCCAATTTCCCAAAGCGGAATATTGACGAGCGTGTCCTCGTCTCTATATGCCGCCAGAGAGCTCCTCACGCAACGCTCGAGTTTGAATTTTTCGCAGGCTATTTTCAGACTCTTCGCTTTAAGGTTCTCTGCCGCCTTGACCTCAAGCGGAAGCACGGTTCCCGCATGGTCGATGGCAAAGTCGGTTTCGGCATTGCCAGAGGTAGAGGACCAATACACGGGAGTTTTGTCCTGGAGCAAAAGCTCCTGCGCGACGTATTGTTCGGTCAGCGAACCTTTGAACTCGGTAAAAACAGCGGATCCGTTAAGAACGATGGCCGGAGAGAGACCGGAGAGGGCTCCGAGGATGCCGGTGTCGATGCAGAACAGTTTGAAGCCCGAGAGGTCTTCGTAGCTCGAGAGCGGTGCCTTTAGAGCGGAAACACGTGGCACCTTATGAACGATTCCGTAGTCCGTGAGCCACTGGAGGCTTTCCTCAAAATCGCGTGCGCGCGCTCCGGGGCGAAGGGCGCCATAGACAAACTTCTTGTTCTCCTTGGCAAGCTGGCCGGGAAGGGATTTCCAAACCAACCTCATGCGCTCGACGATGCGGGCGGGTGCATGTTTGCCAAAATCGGATTCGTAAGCCTCGATGATTTGCTGCTGAAGCCTTCGGGCTTCAATGAAGTCGCGTGTCTCGGCGAAAGCGGAGACAACTTCGGGCATACCACCGACAACAAGGTATTCCTTGAGCAAGTGCACGAGCTTTTCGGTGACGTTTGCTAGAAGGTTCATGTCTGCGGCAAGGATGGCGTCGGCGAGCGGGTTGCCGTCGACGGCGCGAACGAACTCGGCAAACCCCATGGGACGCATGGTGAGCTGGTCGATTTTGCCGACGGGAAATGACTCGTTTTCGCGTCGGAGCGCGAGGCCCATATAGGAACCGGCTGCCACGATGTGGTATTCGGGTGCAAGCTCGTTGAAGTACTTGAGCGAGGTGATCCCGCGTGGCGCCTCTTGGATCTCGTCGAAGATGATGAGCGTGTCTGTCGGCGTTACGGTTTGGCCACGTAGGAGCTCTATCTGGGAGATGATGCGCTTGGGGTCGAGGTCCCCATCGAACAGCGAGCGTGTGCTCGGCTCGAGCATAAAGTCAAAACGAATGACGTTTCGATACTGCTGGCTTGCGAATTCGTTAAGAAGCCAAGTCTTTCCTGTCTGGCGGGCTCCCTTAAGCAAGAGAGGTTTGCGATTCGCCCTTGATTTCCAAGCGATAAGTTCACTCATAAGCTGTCGTTGCATATTGCCTCCCAACCCTCTCGGCTAGTATAAGGCCATTTGGGCGTTTCCATCGGAAAATGTGTGAGACAACCACGTTTTTCCATCGGAAAATGTGCGAGACAACCACGTTTTTCCATCGAAAAATGTGGGAGTGCCAATCTAAGTTGCGGTGAAAAAGTTCTTAAATGAGCTGGTAACCAGTCAAAACAGGAACTATTCCACCGCAACTTATCATCCGTGTCGGCATCCACAAGAAACGAGCCCGCGTCTCCGGGGGACACGGGCTCGTAAACAATGCGTGGTAGGGGCGGTGGGACGTCTGCGAATTTGCGCAGCAAATTCGCACCGGCCTCGGTCGCCTGCCAGCGCCCTCGCCGGCTCGCTGCGGACGCTGCGCGTCCGCTTGACGCTCGCCCCCTCGCGGGTTCGAGTCCCACCGGCGTGCAAAAGAAACGGGCCCGCATCCCTGGGAGACACGGGCCCGTGAAAGCCAAATGGTAGGGGCGGTGGGACTCGAACCCACAATCCTTGCGGCGAGGGATTTTAAGTCCCCTGCGTATGCCAATTCCGCCACGCCCCCGTGAGACTAGAAGTCTAGCACAAGCCGTCCGTTACGCGTTGACGGCCATCGAGTGTTGGCCCGACTTCTCCAGGAACTCTTGGAACTTTGCCTCGTCGCCCTTGTTCTGGTACTGCAGAGCCAGCAGGTACTCCAGACGGCAGCTCTTGACCTTGTCGTCACCGGCCTCTTCGAGCATGCGCTCCAGCTCGGGAATGTCGTTGTGGCGCTTGAGGATCATCGTGTCGTACATCAGCTGGCATTCGTGTGCGACTGCCTCGGCCTGACCGCCCTCAAAGCCCTTAATCTCGTGCAGCAACTCCTTGGACTTTTTGCGGTCCTCCTGGCCAACGTAGTAGTTAAAGGCCTTAATGACCAGGTCGACGCGCTGCATCTTGGGCAGGTTGAGTCCCAGCAGCAGGTCGAACATCTCGCTGGCGCGCTTGTGGTCCTCGCGCAGCAGATAGGAGTTCAGGCGCAGGTAGTCGCGGTTGTAGCGCGGGTACAGCATGCTGGTGAGTTTGCCGTCGAGCAAGCGATCGAACTCGTCCCACTGCTTAGCGGCCATAAGCTGCTGCAGGTGTTTAAACGTGGTGCGTTTTTTGACGCTAAAGAACACCGACACGGCGATACAGATGATAACGACGGCGGTCCAGAGTGTGCGGGAATCGGGCATATTGGGATCCTTAGTCGCTCATATAGCGAGCGGTATGACAACACGTACTAGATGTATTATACGCAGCGCGCAAGCAAACTGGCATAAAAGCTCATCGAGGCTGAGTGCCATCGCTCGCTGCGGTACACTTACCTAAAGTAAACCATGAAGGGAGACATTACCTATGAAGAAGATCGTTTTGGCTTGCGGTGCTGGCGCTGCTACTTCCACGCTCGTTGCCCAGAAGGTCGCTACCATGCTCGACGCCAACGGTTATGCCGGCAAGTATGAGATCGTGCAGTGCGCCATCTCTGAGGCCAAGGACGCTTGCGACGAGGGCGCCGACCTGCTGATCGCCACCACCGTTGCTCCCGAGGGCCTCACCTGCCCGTACGTGAGCGGCGTGCCCTTCATGACCGGCATGAACCGCGTCGCTGCCGAGAAGGCCGTCCTCGACGTCATGGCTCAGTAGGCGCTGACTGTATGAGTGAGCAGAACGCCAATCCGGTCGAGCTCTTTGGCATGCGCGTTGCCCATGTGGGCATTAACGCCGCCGACCCGGCAGACGCCTTGGAGATCGCGGAGCTGTTCTCGACGATGATGGGCCTGCCCGTTATCGAGACCCCGGTTTCGTACTTTAACGATTCGCTGATCGAGGTCATGAAGCAGAACGGTCGTGGCACCAAGGGCCACATCGGCTTTGCCGTCAACGACATCGACGCTGCCGAGAAGTGGTTTGCCGAGCGCGGGCTCGAGGTCAACGAGGAGTCGCGCGTGCTGCTGCCCGACGGCGGCACCAAGCTCGTGTACTTTAAGCGCGAGTTCGCCGGCTTCGCCGTGCACCTGTGCCGCGAGTAGCGCACAGGCTGCTATAGCTAACGAAAAATGGGGTAAGGCCACGTGGCCTTACCCCATTTTTAATGCCGAGAGGGTGACTGACGGGCTGCCGTAAAACGAAGGTGAATACTTTTCCGCGAAGTGAACGAGTGAAATTGGACCCCTGGAGCATCGACACTTTGGAGGCACCGTTTCCTGCGGTTTCGTAAGGTTTTTCCTGCGGTTTTGGCGTCAAAAAGTGTGGATGCTTCGGGGGTCCAAAATAGGTCGTTCACTTCGCGGAAAAGCATTCACCTTCGATTCGTGAGAGACGCCCCTACCGCGGCAGGCGAATCGTAAAGCGGCTGCCGACGCCCTCGACTGAGGTCACGCCAATGACACCACCATGGCTATCGACGATCCACTTGGCAATGGCAAGCCCCAGACCCGAGCCCTGCGCGCCGGCATCGCGTGCGTTGTCGGCGCGGTAGAACCGTTCAAACGCGTGAGCTGCGGATTCCTGGCTCATGCCGATACCCTCGTCCTCAACACTTATGTCGATCGTGCCTGCGCCCGCATCCGGCGCTACGCCAAACGAGATGGGCGTGCCCGCGTCCGAATACTTGGCGGCGTTTTGCACGATCACGCGCAGAGCCTGCTTCACGAGCGCCACGTCAACGGGCGCGTCGCAGCGCGGGTCGCTGACAAGCGCAGCGTCGTACGCCAGTCGATACGTGTGCGCGGCATCGATCATCTGTGACTCCTCGCATACCTCGCCGACCAGCGCGGCCAGGTTGGTATTCGCACGCCGCAGGACCGTGCGTCCGGCGTCGCCGCGTGCCAAAAACAGCAGCTGTTCCACGAGCTCTTGCATGTGCTCGCTTTCGGCCTTGAGGGACGCGATGGATTCTGCCAGCACGTCCGGGTCGTCTTTGCCCCAGCGGTCGAGCATGTTCACGTAGCCCTGAATCACCGCGATGGGCGTGCGCAGCTCGTGGCTCGCGTCGTTGACAAAGCGCATCTGCTGCAGCTTGGCCTCTTGCATCTGGCGCAGCAGGCGGTTGAGCGCGACCTCGATGCTTGCCAGGTCGGCGTCGCCGGTGGTGACGCTCGGCGAGTCGACGCTTGCGCGCTCGATGGCCTGCTCGAGCGTTTCCATCTTGCCGCCGGAGAGCTGCATGCGGCCGAGTTCGTCCACGCGCAGGGCCAGATCGTTGAGCGGCGCCATGGTGCGGCGCACGCGGCGGGCGCCGCCGAGCATGTTGAGCACGCTGATGACCTGCCAACCCACAACTACAAGGTAGAGAGGCCATAGCGTGACGAGGTCCTGCGCGAGGGGGAAAGTCTTGGTGGTACGCGCAAGCTCGACGGTATAGGTGAGCGTTGTCAGGTCCCAGCCGCGCGCGGGCGTCAGCGACATGCTGCGAACGGTGGCGCTGGGGATCCATCCTGCGGTAAACGCGCCGTTGGGCAGCGTCCGGTTGTATCCATAGACGAGGATTGCCACCGCAATAACCAACAGCAACAGATCGAGCCAGACGTAGCTCATCAGGCGGCGCCACATATAGCTCCAGTTGATGGCGCGGGCGATGGAGGTGACGCGCTTGGCCTCGGCATTACGCGCGGCAGACATAGCCCACCCCGCGCACGGTCTGGATGATGCGGGCACCGCCGGCGTCTTCGATCTTGGCGCGCAGGTGCGCGATGTGCACGTCGACGTTGTTGGTGTCGCCTACGTATTCGTAGCCCAGCGCCTCGTGCGCGATGCGCTCGCGCGTGAGCACGGTTTCGGCATGCGTCATAAGCAGGGCGAGGACGTCGAACTCGCGGGCCGTGAGCGCGATGGGCGAGCCGCCGACCGTGACTTCGCGGCGGTCGGGATCGAGCGCGACCGAACCCACGGCGAGTGCGGCGGGGGAGGGCGCGGCAGCGGTCTGGGCCGTGTCGGTTGCCGGGGACATTGTGGCGATACCGGCGGCCGTGCCGCTCGCTACGCCAGCCCCGGCCCCGCCGCCGCCAACGCCCGAAGCCGCCCGCACGGCTTCCGAGCGCTTCAGCGCCACGCGGATCCGTGCGAACAGCTCCTCGATCGCAAACGGCTTGGTCAGGTAATCGTCGGCGCCGGCGTCGAGCCCGGCAACCTTGTCCATCACGGCATCGCGCGCGGTGACCATGATCACTGGCGCATCCTTGTGCTTGCGTATGCGCCGCAGCACCTCCATGCCGTTGAGCTGCGGCAACAGTACATCGAGCAGAATCAGATCGTAGTCGCGCTCCAACGCCAGGTCAACGGCGGTGCGTCCGTCGGCGGCGTGCTCCACCTGGTAGCCCTCGTGCTCCAGCTCGAGTGTCACAAAGCGGGCGATTTTCTCCTCGTCCTCTACGATCAGGATTCGTGCCATGCGTGCCCCCGTCTGCGATTACTTGTCGTCGTTGAGATTTTGCTTGATGTCGTCCGCGGCGTTAGCAGCGCTATCCATAAGGTTGTTGATGCTGCCGGGCACGTCGCCGTCGCTGTCGATGCGGTAGCGCATGCCAAAGAACAGGCCAATCAGCATCAGCCATATCGTGGCGCCCCAGGCAAACAGCGCGACGATGGGAATCAGGATGGGGATGTTGAGGATGATCGCATCGCGGCGCGTGGCGATAAACTTGGTGTCCAGACTCAGGCGGAAGAGCTTTTTGAGGTACTCCCACACGCTGTCCATCTTCTTGGAGAAGTCGGTCTTTTCACTCGACTTTTCGTAGGCTGCCTGCGCGGCGACCATCTCGGCCGAGGGCTCATCGACTGGCGCGGACTCGGTGGCGGCATGCGCCGACGTGGTCTGGGTCTTGCCCTGCGACTCGAGCCAAATGATGGCATCCAAAACGTTGCCGTCGGCAGCGTCGAGCGCCGCCTTGGCATCGGTGTAACTCACGTTGCACTTGGTGCGGATGGTTTCAACTTTTTCGAGGTCGTCCATGACCTGTCCTTTCGTTCGATGGGCGCGACGCCGGGCGACCTGCCCGGGCGCGAGCGTTGCGTTCGTCGGCCTGCGTCGCGCGGCGCCGCCCCGCCCTTGGTCGAACTCTATAGTGCAGGTTATAGATTAAGCGATTCTTGAGCCAAGATTAATGTTGGATGAGTTTTTGGGTGGCAGTGGGGAAGGGAGAGGTGTTCTTCTGGGTGGCTAGCAGCGAGGTCTAATACTTTTCCGAGAAGTGAACGAGCTAAATCGGACCCCCGAAGCATCGACACTTTGAGGGCGCCGTTCTCTGCGGTTTTGATGCCAGAATCCTGCGTTTATGCCGTTGAAAAATGCGGATGCTCCAGGGGTCCAAAAACAGACGCTCACTTCGCGGAAAAAGTAATAGAGCCCGATAGCGGGGGATGGGGTACCGATGCAAAACGGCGTCAAGGGTTGGTCGAGCAGGCGGTTTCTCCATTGATGTCCGCACGATATGTGACACTTACCCTGCCGCCATGCTCCGTCGCGGCGGCATGCATCTGAAAAACGACCCTCTAAGGAGTTCGATATTGATGAGTGGCAACACCAAGCACCTTGCAAAGAAGTGCGTCAAGGACGCAGGGCCGTGTCTTGTGCTGTGCGCGGCCGGCGTGGCGGTCGCGCTGCTGGCTGTTCTGGGACCATTTGACGTGCTCCGAAGTGCCAGTTCTCTGCATGTTTGCATGGCCCTTGCCGGTGCCATGATGACCAGCGGCGTGCTCGATCTGGTTTTTTGGGTGCTTGACCCGTTTGGATGGAAGAGCGAGGGGTAGGTCCTAAAGGATGGAAGGGCTGGAACGGTTGGCTTAGTGATCGTGCAGAATGTGGGCTAGCGACTTACAGGGAAGTGGTGATCCGATGACGGTCTATGTGACGGGCGATATTCACGGCGGCCTTGACATGCAAAAGCTGCGCGACTGGGAGCTTGGGGATAGCCTGACGAGTGACGACTATCTGATTGTCGCGGGCGACTTTGGCTTTCCCTGGGATTTTTCTGCCGAGGAGTGCGCCGATATCGCCTGGCTGGAGTCGCGCCCCTATACCGTGCTGTTCGTCGACGGCAACCACGAACGCTACGACCATTGGGCGGAGCGCCCCATGGAGCTGTGGCATGGTGGGTTGACGCAGCGTCTGTCGGACACCTCGCCCATACGGCGCCTGACGCGCGGCGAGGTTTTTGAGCTCGACGGCTCAACGGTCTTTACCATGGGCGGCGCCACGAGCGTGGACAAGGAATACCGCATTCCGTATTCCAGCTGGTGGCCGCAGGAGCTGCCGGACGAGCGCAACTTTGAGGAGGCACGGACAAAGCTCGACGGCGTGGGCTGGAAGGTCGACTACGTGATCACCCACACCTGCTCCACGCGCATGCTTTCGCCCACGCTCTATCCGGGGCCCGGCTGGAATTGCCCTGCCGTTGATCGGCTTACGGCATTTTTCGATGAGCTGGAAGACCGCTTGGACTACAGGCGCTGGTACTACGGGCATTTTCATCGAGATGCCAACCCGGCCGAGCGTCATACCGTGCTCTACGACTGCATCGTTCGCTTGGGCGACGAACTCCAGCCCTGGGATGTTGCGTAGGGGTGGGGTGCCTGATTACTCAGCCGTTACGGTGATGTTCTCCCTGTGCTTGCGGATAACATCCCAGCTAAAGTGCTCGACCAGCCGCTCGGCAGAGCGCGGCGTGGTGTCCGGCGCGATGCCCGTTTGCCCGGCGAGCCAGCCCAGCAGCGCTTCGGGCGTGCCAAAGCGGGCGCGGAGTTCGCCCAGGTCCAGATCGCGGTCTCGTTTGGAAAGGCGGCGGCCGTCCGGTGCCATGAGCAGCGGAATATGTGCGTAGTGCGGCGTGGGCAGTCCCAACAGGTGCTGCAGATAGATCTGGCGCGGCGTGGACCCCAGCAGGTCGCATCCGCGCACGACCTCGGTGACGCCCATGGCAGCGTCGTCGACCACCACGGCTAGCTGATAGGCAAACACGCCGTCGCTGCGGCGCACCAAAAAGTCGCCGCACTCGGTGGCGAGTGCTTCGCATTGGGCGCCGTACGTGCGATCCACAAATTCGATCACGTCGTCTGCGAGGTCGTCGACGGTGGGCACGCGCAGACGTGTGGCCGGGGCGCGCAGGGCGCTGCGGCGGGCCACCTCCTCGGCCGAAAGACTTCGGCAGGCGCCACGGTAGATGGGCGTGCCGTCGCTCGCGTGCGGTGCACTCGCGGCGTGGAGCTCGGCGCGTGTGCAAAAGCAGGGATAGGTGAGGCCGGCGTCTTTCAGCCGGCGCAAGGCGCTCTCGTACAGGTCTAGGCGGTCGTGCTGGTAGTAGGGGCCTTCGTCCCACTCCAGCCCCAGCCAGGCCAGGTCGTCAATCAATTGGGCGGCAAGTTCCGGGCGCTTGCAGCGATCGTCCAGGTCCTCAATGCGTAACACGATGCTGCCGCCCTGGCTGCGGGCCGAAAGCCATGCGCACAGGCAGCTGAACACGTTGCCCAGGTGCATACGGCCCGAGGGCGACGGGGCGAAGCGCCCCACGACGGGCGCGGGAGCGGCCGGCGTCGTTGGCGCGTCGGCGGCGGTTGTTGCTATGTTGCGTGCGTTGATGTCCATGCGGACGAGTATAGCGCGGGGCGTGGTGGGGGAGACGCTGCCGTGGCCTGCAAGTTGCTGAGGCCACACGTTGCGCGTGCCGGACCACCGGCTCGGCGCCTTAATCGTCGTCAATCAATCTAGCCCTCAAACGACAGAAACCCCGGCAGCTCTTCGCAACTGCCGGGGTTTCCGCGGAAAAGGGGGACATGATCCTCAAGCGGACGGCAAAGGGGCAAACCGTTTTCGCTCAACTGCTTTATGCCCCTCAACTGGCGGCTCAATCAGCGCATGCCGCGCCCACACAAAGCCGCTACACCTGTGATGGAGCTATGAAGTGGTATCTATTGCCGGAGCGGGCTATGCCAAGGAGTGTCCCAGATTGCCGGCAGATAAGGAACGTCCCCAGGTGCCGGCCGCGGGCGTGACTTTCGTCCCGTTTGATACTCCGCTGACCTAGATGTTCGTCACATGAACCCGCAAACGTGGGACAATGACGCTACTGGTATCACAGACAAAGGATGTGCCTATGAACGCCCCCGTTGCCAAGACCTGTCGGCAGCGCTGCCCGTTTGCGCGATTTGCTTCCATTTGTGCGCTCGTCGCGTGCGCGCTGCTGCTGTTGCCCGCCGTTGCACGTGCCGACGGGTATTCCATGACCCAAACCTACATCAGTGCCACGGTCGAGGCCGATGGATCGCTGGCCGTTGTCGAGGGACGCCAGTTTGATTTCGACGACGACATCAACGGCGTGTTTTGGGAGATCAATACGGGCTCCAACCAGCAGGGCGGCACGGCGGGCGTCGACGTGCTGAGTGTCGAGGAAGAGGACACCGCGTTTAACAAAGTCGATAGCGCGAACAAGGGCGACTCTGGCGTCTACACGGTCGAGCAGACCGGTGACGGCGTAAGGATTAAGGTGTTCAGCCCTCACGAGAGCGGCGACAGCGCAATCTACTACGTGAGCTACACCATGACCGGTGCGGTTATGAACTGGGCCGATACCGCCGAGCTCTACTGGAAGTTCGTGGGTGACGGCTGGTCTGCGGATTCCGATGACGTCGAGATGGAAGTGTGCTTCGCAAATGCCGCTGCCGGGACGGCGGCCGTCAAGGGCGATAACTTCCGCGCATGGGGCCATGGTCCGCTGACGGGCGACGTGTCGCTCGATGAGGACGAGCCCATGGTCACCTATACCATTCCCTGCGTGCATGAGGGCGAATTCGCCGAGGCACGCATCGCCTTCCCCAGCGACTGGGTGCCGCAGCTTGCCGCCTCGGGCGAAGAGCGCATGTCAACGATCCTGAGCGAAGAGAAGGAATGGGCCGACGAAGCTAACGCCCGCCGTGAGCACGCGCGTGCGGTTGCCAGCGCGATTGCCGTGGTGTGTGTTGTTGTGGCGGTTGCCTATACCGGTGTGATCGTGATGCTCAAGCTACGCAGGCCCAAGCCCAAGCCGCTCTTCCAAGACGAGTACTTCCGCGATGTGCCCTCCGCCGACCATCCCGCGGTGCTTGCAGCTCTTATGAGCTGGAACAACGTGCCCGATCAGGCATATATCGCCACGCTGATGAAGCTGACCGACGACCGCGTGATCAAGCTGGAAGAAGCGACCGAGGCCAAGAAGAAGGGTCTGCTCCGTCGCGAAAAAGAGGAGCAGACGTATCGCATCACGGTGACCGACGAGGCCTGGAAGGCTGCCAAGAAGGATGGCATCGATCGCGATGTGCTCAAGGTCTTCTTCGCCGGCGTTAAGCCCGATAAGGACGGAGTCCGTTCGCGCACGTTTAGCGAGCTGGAGGAGTACGCTAGCGAGCGCACCACATCTGTTGGCGACAAGCTCGAGGACTATCAGAGCACGGTTAAGGGCAAGCTGGAGGCGCGCGAGCTTATCGCATCGGATGGCACCATCGCGATGGTGGCCGGCCTGGTTCTCGGTATCATCATCGTCTTTGGCATTCTGGGCTCTCTGATCTATACCGACTTTGCGGATGCCAATGTCGGTGCCGCTATGATCTCGATCCCCGTCACGATCGTGGGCTTTGCCCTGAGCTGCACTTTCCGCCGTTACACGCCGGAGGGCGCCGAGGTGGCGGCTCGCTGCAAGGCGCTCAAGCATTGGCTCGAGGACTTTACGCGTCTGAAGGAGGCCGTCCCCAGCGACCTGATCTTGTGGAACAAGCTGCTGGTGATGGGCGTTGCCCTGGGCGTTTCGAAAGAAGTGCTGCGACAGCTGGCCGAGGCCGTGCCTGCGGACCTGCGCAACAGTGACGATTTCTACGACAACTACCCCTGCTACTGGTGGTATTACCATCACTACGGCAACGAGTCCCCGCTCGATTCGTTCAACGATGTGTATCACGAGACCATCCGCGAGCTGGCTTCGAGTTCCGATAGTTCGAGCGGCGGCAGCGGCGGCGGCTTCTCGGGCGGCGGAGGCGGCGGCGTCGGCGGAGGCGGCGGCGGAACGTTCTAACGGTCGTAAATTATGGGATGGGCTTTTCTCGACAGCCGTCGGGGAAAGCCCATCCCCTTTTTACGCGCTACCTACGAAGACTGTCCCCAGCAACTAGTCATTTAAGAACGTTCCCAACGACTAGGTGCGGTTGCTGCCAAGGAGTGTCCCGGGGTGCCGGCACAAAAGGAACGTCCCTAGCTGCCAGGTTTAGGCTGTTAGATCGAGTTCGTAGAGGAAGCTTTCGCGCGGCATGGCGTGGCGGCGCTCTTCGCGGTTGGCGCGGTGCGTGGCCGTGCGCTTAAAGCCGTGCAGCTCGTAGAACTTCCACGAGCAGTTGGAGTCGGTGTACAGGTGCGCCCTCGTCGCTCCAAGCGAGGACAGGTGCGAGACTGCGGCATCGAGCAGAACCGTGCCAACGCCCAGGCCATGGACATCGCGATCCACGGCAAGCAGCGTGACCTCGTTGTCGTGCGGCAACGGGCTGCTCTCGAGCAGGCGGTTGTTGGTTCGGATGGTTGCACGCACAAACGAGAGATACTCGGCGCAGGCATCAGGCTCCAGTTCACGCATCTGCGATAGCAGCGCGCGTTCGGTATCCATCCAATGTTCCTTAACGGTGGCGCCGGAGCTCTGTCCCGCACGCGCGAGCGAAATGCCACGCGCCTGACCGTCGATTACGGCAACCTGCGAAAACGTCGATGACGAAAGGCAATAGGCGAGGTCGCACGCGGCCTCGAGGCGGTTGTACTCATCGTTATCCGAATTGTTATGCCAAAGCTGCTGCAGAATCAGCGCGATGGCGTCGAAGTCTTCGGTATCAAACGGTCGGTAGAGAACCCGCGAGACCATGGTGCCTCTTTCTTTTGCGGATGCATATCGAGCACAATTCTACCACGCCAATGGCATCTAATTATGGTGCCCCTGTGTTCCATGAACTCACCGTGCCCGGTGCCGTGCCCATCCCCCGCTCGCAAACTTTTTCTGCACAGCCGTGCGTTGCGGGATGCAACGTCGCGCTCGATGCGCTACATTGAATCAGTATTTTCAATGCCGCTGCGCGAGCGCTGCAGATCGACGTATCACCGACTCACAGAGCACGGCGGCGTACCAGACAGGAGGACTGCATGGGATCTGATGTGAAGATCGCACGCGCGTTGATCTCGGTTACCGATAAGACGGGTGTCGTCGATTTCGCACGGACGCTGGTTGATGACTTTGGCGTCGAGATCATCTCTACGGGCGGCACGGCTCGTGCCATCGAGGACGCGGGCGTTCCCGTAACCCCCATCGAGGAGTTCACGGGCTATCCCGAGATGATGGACGGCCGCGTTAAGACCCTACACCCCAAGGTTCACGGCGCGCTGCTGGCCCGCCGCGATTCCGAGCAGCACATGCAGGAGGCCGCCCAGCACGGCATTAAGCTGATCGACCTGGTCGTCGTCAACCTGTACGAGTTCGAGAAGACCGTCGCCAACCCCGAGGTCACCTTTGCGGATGCCATCGAGCACATCGACATCGGTGGTCCCTCCATGCTGCGCTCTGCCGCCAAGAACGCCGCGAGCGTTACCGTCATCTCCGACCCGGCCGACTATGATGCCGTCCTGGCCGAGATGCGCGAGACCGGTGGCTGCACCACGCTTTCCACCCGTCGCCGCCTGCAGGTGAAGGTCTACCAGACTACCGCCGCCTACGACACGGCTATCTCCCGTTGGCTTGCCGCTCAGGCAAGCGACGTGGCGGACACCTCTGCCAAGCTCGAGATCTCGCTGGAGAAGGTCGACGACCTGCGCTATGGTGAGAATCCTCAGCAAAAGGCTACGGTCTACCGCTTTGCCGAGGGCTGCGAGAACACCGCGAGCTCTCAGTTCCCGCTTGTGGGCTCCGAGCAGATCCAGGGCAAGCCGCTCAGCTACAACAACTATCTGGACGCCGATGCCGCCTGGAACCTGGTCCGCGAGTTCGACGAGCCGGCCTGCGTGATCCTCAAGCATCAGAACCCCTGCGGTTCCGCCGTTGCCGAGGACATCACGGCCGCCTACGACCGCGCTTTCGCCTGCGATCCCAAGAGCGCCTTCGGCGGCATCATCGCCTGCAACCGCGAGGTTCCCTTTGAGCTGGTTGAGCACTTCGCCGACCAGAACAAGCAGTTCGTCGAGGTCATCATCGCCCCGAGCTACACCGATGAGGCGCTCGAGCGCATGGTCAAGCGCCCCAACCTGCGCGTGCTGGCTACCGGCGGCGTGGACCACGGTGCCCAGGTGGAGCTGCGCTCCATCGACGGCGGCATGCTGGTGCAGGAGGTCGACCACGTGACCGAGGATCCCGCGACCTTTACGTTCCCCACCGATCGCAAGCCCACCGACGCTGAGATGGCCGAGCTCGAGTTTGCCTGGAAGGTCTGCAAGGGCGTCAAGTCCAACGCCATCCTGGTCTCCAAGGGCAAGGCCGGCATTGGCATGGGCCCCGGTCAGCCCAACCGCGTTGACTCTGCGCTGCTTGCCTGCGAGCGCGCCGAGGACTTCTGCGAGCGCGAGGGCGTGGAGAAGGGCGGCTTTGCCTGCGCAAGCGACGCGTTCTTCCCGTTCCGCGACAACGTCGACGTGCTTGCCGCACACGGCGTGACCTGCATCATCCAGCCCGGCGGCTCCAAGCGCGATGACGAGAGCATCCAGGCCTGCAACGAGCACAATATTGCGATGGTTTTCACGGGTGCCCGCCACTTTAGGCACTAAGTTTCGCCCCGGGACAAAATAATCTCTGCAAAAGACGGCCGCTCCGTTTGGAGGGCCGTCTTTTTGGTATAAGAGGACGGAATGACTAACACGAAAGGTATGACCATGCCCCAGATTGATGATGCAGAGCTGTTTGGCAATGCCGAGGACCAGCGTGCGTACGAGGACTTTTGCGCCAATCAGGAGGCGGTCGAGAAGTTTACGCTCGACAAGCCCGCGCTTATCTGCCGTTGGCGCATGTCCAACAAAAAGGTGCCCATGCTCAACCGTCACATTCGCGCGCTGTCCGAGCGCTTGGTGCAGGGCGAGCCGCTTACCCATAACATGCTCAGCTGGGCCAAGCAGCACGTTGAGTGGTCGCTTGCCGAGGGCGATTACACCGCGCACGACGGCGTGCTCATGCTGGTGATCGACGTTAACGGCAATGCCGCCATGACGGTGGGTGAGTACGAGCCGCTGGCCGATACTTCGGCCAAGGCGCTGCGTGCCCGCTCCGCCGAGGCCCGCTCCGAGGCCGACGAAACCGGCGTGGCGCCCGAGCTGCTCGCTGCCGTCAACAACGGCGAGCTGGCCTTTGTGGCGCCGGCGGACGAGTGCCTGTGTGGCACGGCGACGCTCATAGAGCAGCTGGCCCAGACCAAGGGCATCCCGGTCACGCGCGTAGACATTCCCGCACAGCTCAAGGGCGCCTTGTTCCTGGTAAGCGACGAGCACGGCGTGGTGCCTGCCACCGACGCCGACGCCGCCGAGTCTGATGCCGCGACGGTCGCCTTCTTTGCCGACGGCTACGAAAAGCTTCGCGCCCGCCGCTAAATGATTATTCTGGGACGGGGATTAAAGAATCATTTTGGTTCCCGCCACCGCTGCGAGTGCGAGGCGGACAAAACGCCCCCGCTCGCGAACAGTTCTGTCACCTTGGCGACGTGCGTGGCGCGCACCTGCAGTTTCGCAGCCATAATGGTGGCAAGACAACCAAGAGGGGAGCGGAATCCATGGCGCTAATCTATATCGTTGAGGACGACGAGCCCATTCGTCGTGAGCTTGCCGACATCCTTGCTCGTGCCGGGTTTGAAATCGAGGCCTGCGAATCGTTCGAGCATGTCTCGCGCGATATTCTCGCCGCCGCGCCCGACCTGGTGCTGCTCGACCTCACGCTTCCCGTCAAGGACGGCCAGCATATCTGCCACGAGGTTCGCCGCGAATCCGAGGTCCCCATCATCGTCCTCACCTCGCGCACGACCGAGATCGACGAGGTCATGGCCATGACGCTCGGCGCGGACGACTTTGTTCCCAAGCCCTATAGCGCGCGCGTGCTCGTGGCGCGCATCAACGCACTGCTGCGTCGCACCGCGGCGTCAGGCGAGCGCAGCACGCTCGTCCACAAGGGGCTGGAGCTCGACCTCGCCCGCTCTATGGTCACCAACACGGCGACCGGCGACAGCACCGAGCTCACCAAAAATGAGCTGCGCATTCTCTCGCTGCTCCTGAGCCGCGCGGGCAAGATCGTCTCGCGCTCGGCCATCATGCAGGACCTGTGGGACTCCGACGCCTTCGTGGACGACAATACGCTCACCGTCAACATCAACCGCCTGCGCACCACGCTCGAAAAAATCGGCATCAAGGGGTATTTGACGACGCATCGCGGCCAAGGCTATTCGGTCTAGGGGCCGGCTATGTCGTTTGGCAAGTTCTTTAAAGATGCACTGCTTCCCGTCGCCGTGTGGACGTGCGGCGTGCTGCTGAGCTGCTTTGTGCTGACGGTCGCCGGCGCACCCGTTTCTATCGTGGTCGTGGCGGTTGGCGTGTCCTTTATCTTTGGTATGCTCGGCATCGTGATCGAGTACGCTCGCCGTCGCCGTTTTCTGCGTCAGTTGGAGCGCGCGGCAGAGGAGCTCGAGAGTCCCGCATGGGTGCAGGAGATGGTGCAATGCCCAACCTATGCCGAGGGCGAGCTCGAGTACGAGGTCCTGTGCCGGGTGGGCAAAGCCGCCTGCGACGAGGTTGCCGAGGGCCGGCGTCAGACCGAAGACTATCGCGACTATATCGAGAGCTGGGTCCACGAGGCCAAGCTGCCCCTGGCGGCGGCTCACCTGATTCTGGAAAACCTCGACGGCGGCGCAGATGACCCAACACGTGTCGATGACCTGGGTCGC
Organism: Collinsella sp. OF02-10; assembly: GCF_003463445.1. Lineage (NCBI taxonomy): Bacteria > Bacillati > Actinomycetota > Coriobacteriia > Coriobacteriales > Coriobacteriaceae > Collinsella > Collinsella sp. OF02-10. Next base: position 11,843 of record NZ_QSCW01000017.1, on the reverse strand, counting down.
GAGTTGGCTCGCGTGGAACGCTATATCGACCAGGCGCTGTACTACGCGCGCTCGGAAGTCGTGGAGCGCGACTACCTGATTCGCCGCTGGGACCTTAAGACCTTGGTGACGGGTGCGATTAAGGCCAACGCGCGCGAGCTCATTGCGGCGCACGTGGCTCCGGTGTGCGAGAACCTCGACTTCGAGGTCTTTACCGACGAAAAATGGCTCGAGTTTATCCTGGGCCAGCTCATTCAGAACAGCATTAAATATGCGCGCGAGGACGGCGCGAAGATCGTGTTTTCGGGCGCGTTACTGGACGAGGGCCTGGCGAGCGAGCGCATCGAGCTCACCGTTGCGGACAACGGCTGCGGCGTGTGTGCGGCAGACCTGCCACGCGTGTTCGAGAAGGGCTTTACCGGCGACAACGGCCGCACCACCAAGCGCGCAACGGGCATCGGCCTCTACCTGGTGGCGCGCCTATGCTCCAAGATGGGCATCGACGTCACGGCGGCATCCGACTCCGGCGAAGGCTTTGTCGTAACGTTCGCCTTCTCGACGAACAAGTTCCAATACTTTGAGTAGCCGGGCCGTCTTGCGCTGCGGACGGCTATGTTCCCGAACGTGAACTTAGCTAAGGCAACTGGCGTTATGTTCCCGAACGTGAACATAACTATGAGGCTCAAATGGATCTCC